>PEWQ01000080.1:7434-57186 GCA_002780065.1 Candidatus Hydrogenedentes bacterium CG07_land_8_20_14_0_80_42_17 | reverse complement strand
ATCCCTAAGTCCGAATCCCTAAATCCGAATCCCTAAATCCGAATCCCTAAGTCCGAATCATAGTTACTATCCGCAACAAAACTCGGGCTGCGTCGTCTAAATTTCGGCGACACACCCCGAGCTCTGTCAGTAAAACTCAACGAGGAAGAAGTTTGAATTCAATATTCAAAGCTTCTATCGCGTTTCTTATGCACAGCGCTCAGAGTATATCGACTCCGGGCAACGGCAAATAACTTTATTCATATTTAATTACATGTCAACTATTTTTTATATTTTTTTTATACTCCAATCTCCCAAACAGGAATTCTAATTCTCTTTCGGAAAGTTTCCCCCGGCAAAAGTTTTTCTTTTCTAATGGGCTTTGTCGCACGTGAGCTATCTGTCTTGCGTTTTAAGTATAGAGAAGTGCCGGCAGATACTACGTGTTTTCCGTAACGCTCGCTCATCTTTGTTATTTCTTCGTATAAACATTCCAACTCTTCTGTACGCTCTTCGTTGTCAAATAATGAATATTGCTTCTCTTTTATCTCTCTCATTTTTTCTAAAGCTATCCCTGTTGCTCGATATAATTTTGTTGAATCAAAAATTGCTTCGAAGCTCCGACGCAATTCTTTGATGAACTCTATTGGACTGTTTGTTGGAGTAAATAACTCAATTTTAAATGATGTATGACTGAAATCATTTAGACGTAAAAATAAAATCAGTCTTTTTGAGATTAATCTGTGTCTTTGAGCCTTTATGCAGGCAGATTCAAGGTTTCTCACCGCTTGAGCAAAAATAAATTCACGGTTGCTTGAAGGCGGAGTAAATGTCTTTGATTTAATTATTGAATATCTCTTCGATGGCAAATCTTCCACCTTATAAACCATCTCGCCCTTAATCTCTCTCCATAATTCTAACCCGATTTTTCCCGTATACCTTTTAACAGCTTCTTCACTCAGCTTTGAAAAATCACCGGCAGTCCGAACGCCAAACTTTTCTAACAGCTCGACGGTTTTTGGCCCGATGCCGCAAATTTTTCCAACTTGAATCCTTGAAAGAAATTCCATAAGCCCTGTCTCTTCGATTATTGTTATGCCTCTGGGTTTCTCTAATCCGGAAGCAAGCTTCGCAAGAATTTTAGTGACTGATAAACCAACCGAAACTCCAATCCCCAATCTTTTATTAACAGTCTTCTGAATCTCCTCTGCTATCATACGATAACTCTTTCTGTGTAAACGGCTTACTCCCGTCAGATCAACATAAGCTTCATCAATTGAATATTCCTCTACGCATGGAGAGTATTGCCGCAATATCTCAAAAAGTCTGAACGAATATAAAGAATAGGTTTCATAATCGCTCGGTAAGATTATGCACTCTGGACATATTTTCTTTACATCCCACAAAGCTATACCTCGTGAAATTCCTAATGCCTTTGCTTCATAACTTGCTGCGGATACAATGTTTCTCTCTAATCCTGTCACCAACGGCTTTCCACGATACTCTGGATGCAATGACTGTTCTACCGAAGCAAAAAATGCATCTGCATCTACATGAGCAATCGCTCTCTTCATGATTCCCGAGTTCCTCCGTAATAACGTCTGACGACTCCTGTGACTACTCCTCCTATCCGCAATTCGTTCTTCGGAAGTATGTCCGGATATGAATCATTCGCCGCTCTCAAAATTACTCCATGCTTGGTTCTTATAAAATATTTCAGAGTCCATTCTCCATCCACTTCTGCAACAACTATGTCATTTGATATGGGATCCGCTCCTCGATTAACTATTATGATGTCTCCCGGCATGATCCCTGCGCCTATCATCGAGTCACCTGAAACTTTGACTAAAAATACCGACTCGTTATTTCCGATTAAATACTCCTCTAAAGATATTACATCGCATAACTCATCTTCAGCCGGGCTGGGAAATCCTGCGCTTATTGAACTGTAACATTTAAAACCGGCGAGCAATGAAGTTGAAATAAGTTTCGTTCCATCTCTTCGAATATAACCGGCTTGCTCAATTGCTCGATAAAATCTGGCGCTTGCATTTGGAGATTTAAATCCTAGCAAAACTCCAAGCTCGCGAAATGAAGGTAACTTTCCATTTTTGCGTAAATATCTCTGTAATAATAAAATTCTCTCTTGAGTTATAATTCTTTTTTTCATTCGCATAAGCCTAATTCTAATTTAGTATACGTTCGTATACAATTTATTTTTTCACCTTTATTTGAAAGTAATTTGAAATGAATAGAAAAAGTTATTTGACATTTGAAATGACTCTTTATATTCTCCCTACGCTGTATCGATGAATCTTGCTTTCAAAACAAAAGCAAATCGAACAGCAAAGAGCAAGCCGCGGGTGGAGAATTACACTTGGGGACACAGCTATTATAATGAATTGAATATTGAATTACGATATTGCTACTTTAGCAACACTCACGTTGCATTGAATGAAAAGTGAAGTTCGGGTCCGGACTCACTGTTAGCTTCATCCGCGCCTTGCATTAAAAAATCCTTGAGTCACGTACAATGTTCCTGTTGTATATCTTTCTGAATAAAATTATCATAATTTTATGACTGCTCGGGAATTACAGTGGAAACGATTAATTTCAAAACTAAATAAAATACGAAGCGAAAATAATCCCGCATTAAAAATAAAACTACTCGATTCAATAGCATCAATGCCGTTCCCTAATTTAAATTCAACTAGCTCAAAATGGATTCTGCAGTTGCACGAACTCTTGCTTTTTCTCTATGCATATCCTGATAACGAAAAAATCTTTCTGACAGTTTCCTCTTGTCTCAAAAAGTTACGATCCAAAATTAAAATCAAGTCAAAGCATTTTCTCGATGATTCCGGAATTATTAATACATCGCTCACAAATACATTCGATTTTCCAATTGCAAAATGGCTGGCAGAAAAATATCCGCAAAATGCAGAGATAGCATGGGACTTATTTGAAGATGATGAGCCTCTACAAAATATTGCTCCGATTTTATCCGGAGCTTCAGAGGAACTAGGCATCGATGATGAAAATACAAGTATAAAACAATGGTTCAGTAAAGCTTCCGGAAAGAAAAAAAATTTGACGTTGCTTACACAAAGAATCGCAAAACTAAATGTCGCTCCGAAAATTCGAGACCATCTTTACGATTCAATGAAAATTCCTATTCGATGGAAACTGCTCGACCCGCAGTCTTCTCGAACAAACACTTTTCTGCCGCATGCAAATATTTATTACCACAAAGAGCCTCTGCTAAGAAATATTCCTGATGTACTATCAGAAATAAAGCGTCAGCTTCCTATTTTTTCGCGGCAGATATGTCGTGAAAATAATTCAATCGAATTGCTTGATCTAGCTAAATCAGCTTTGTCGGCAAGGCTTCGCGAAATGTTTCCAATCTCCCACGGTAATCTCAATGATATTAATCTTTACACGCTGGAGCGAGGTTTGTCGATTCTCACAATCGGAATTCTTCCTGAACGCCGGCTTCCTCTGGAAAGTCTTTGGGGATTTCTGTTTTTGAAAAATGGACTGCCTTTAGGTTACGGATGTTTCAGTTCGCTGTTCGGTTGTACTGAGATTGCGGCAAATGTTTTCGATACATTCAGAGGCGGCGAATCAGCATGGATTTATATTCAGCTTCTCAGAGTAATCCGCCATCATACTGAAGCAAAAGCATTATCAATCATGAACTCTCAAATCGGACATAATGATGAAGAGGGAATAAAATCGGGAGCATTTTGGTTTTATTACAAACTTGGTTTTAGACCGATAAACGAAGAGCATCTTAAACTAGTTGAAGCAGAGCGAATGCGAATTAAAAATAATCCTGATTATCGTTCCTCGCCAAATATGCTCCGTAAATTAGCAAAGAAACATCTCCATCTAAAACTTGAAGATTACAATGTTCCTCTGCTCGGAGAAACTCCATACGCAAAGATAGGATTCGCAGTTACTGAACTAATCGCATCTCATTACGACGGCAGTCGTGAGTCAGCAGTCAAAGACGCAAGAAAAGCAATGAGTCGAATTCTGGGTGCAAAGATTTCGAACTCCATTCTGTCAAACGAGTTAATCCTGATAGCATTTCTTGTCAAAGATGAAATAAAAAAATGGAATCGCCAAAATCGTATTGAACTTGTAAGACTCATCAATGCAAAATCATCGTCGAGCGAACAGCTCTACACTATGATTTCAAATCGGCATCTTCGTTGGCAAAAAGCTTTACTGCATTTTATTCAGTCTCATTAATAACTGCACTATATTTAAAAATCTCTTGGAAATTAAAAAAGAAAGGCTCCGCAATTGCGGAGCCCAACCTAGAGTCATAACTGAAAACATTGTTTCATAAAAATGGCTCTATCCAAAAATGCGCTCTAGTTCGAGCGCACCTTTACCTTACCTCTTCTTTGTAGCTTTTTTTGTTGCTTTTTTTGTTGCTTTTTTGGTCGCCTTCTTGGTCGCCTTCTTTTTCGCTGCCACTATGTTCACGCCCCTTTCGTGGGAGATTTCCCTTTTGCCCCTTAGGGCCGGCTGATTATTTTTTTGTCACAGCCTTTTCCTATCTGAAATACTATGAAACTAAAATGAATGTTCAAGTAATATTTTTATTTTTTTTTAATTATTTTCTTCTTCTTCATTCTTATCACATTTGAATGCATTTTTTCCTGCATCCAAAGCGGCTTTAATCTTCTCCTTGCCTGCTTTAAATTCATTCGACACTTTTTTTACCGTAGCATCTGCTTCTTCTCGAATGTCTTGAGTTTTTTTAACTACTTTGTCAGCCGTCTCTTCTGCGTAATATTTTAAACGCCTGCGCATCTCTTCTCCTGAACTTGGCGCGTAGAGAATGCCAAGCACTCCCCCGATTCCCATGCCCAATAGAAATGAAAGCAAAGCATTCGATCCACTAGACTCATTATGCCTGTCGCACATATTTACTGCTCCTCCTTTTTTTCTTTTTTCGATCTTCTAAACAAAATCGAAACCGCACTCTTAACACCGCTCATTATACTGCTAAACCTAATAAATGGTTGTGCAATAAAACGATTATATTTGTCTACAGTCTCTTTTACATCGTCAATCATTCCTACTGCGCTGTCAGTTGCACTTTCAATCCTCGCAGTCTGAATTAAAACTTTCTGAGTAATGTCATCTACATTCGCTGTAATTCTCCGAGCATTATCGAGTATCGGAATAAGTCTGCTTTCTAAATTTCTATATGTCTTCAATGTCATAGTAACTTCGCGCAACGTCTGCACCACATAAACAACAAGAACACAAAAACTTACTGTCAATATTATTAGTAACGACTCTTTCACTCATAACCTCCTTCAACTATAACCAATATCTTTCGAACAATGAGTAAATGTCAAGAAGTTAAGTCAAATTTCAATTATTTTTTTTCTTCAAAAATATCTGCTTGAAAAATTTCCAAAGTTGCATTTCCTTCTTCAACATCTCTTCGATCAATGCCTGCCTTCTCTCTTGCACAGTTCATTACAAATTTTTCAGCGCTCCATCCTGTTTCTACCGCCACTTGCGGGAGATAACAGCCGCGCCTTCCTCTATATGAAACTATTATTCCATCGCGGCCAGGCATAACCTCATCTATAGAATTTACGCGGTGCGGAAGAGTCAATATCGAAAGCTCAATTTGGAGCTCTTCGAGCTCATCCGGTGTCACGCGGGGAAATCGCGGATCACGTAATGCCGCCGCCTCTGCCATCTCAGGTATTGCCTTCTTTAATGGCATCTGAGGTTCCAACATTCCAATGCATCCGCGTAAATTACCGAGCTTTTTCAATGTGACAAAACAGCCTCTAAAGTCATTGAGTAAATTAATTTCGGGCGTAAGAGGCATAGGCATATTTTTAACAGCCGACTCCACGCATGCTCGAACGAACTGCATTAATGTCTTTTCTAAATCTGATGAATTTTTCAAATTTGATTTCATCGCTTAAGATTGAATTGCGTTTTCTCCATGCAGTCAATATCCTTCTTTCATGGATGAATTACCAATAGAAAATGTTTTAGCGGAAACAGGAATCAGCAGGCGTAATATCAATTATTGGGTCTCAACTTATTCACTGGAAATTGTCAAAAGAGGTAGAAAAAATTATTTCCCGCGCAAAACCGTTGAACTACTTAAGCTGATCTCGATGCTGTCTAATTTAAATATCTTTTCATCAATTTTTATTCGATGGTTAATCGATATCTATCTCTCACGGAAAATTTCTAATGAAAATGAGTTGAAGCAATTACTTAAAATTAAAAAAATATTTAGTAATGAATTAGAAATTCCTGTGCCAAAAATTCATGAAGAAGAATTCAATGTATTATTAAATGCTGTAGGCACTTCACAAATAAATTTAAAGATTGATGATGCTTTGCTGTAATTAATTGTTCCCTCATCACATATTATTTCGCAATTATTCCCTAATGTTTTAATCTCGAATCCCGTGTTCTCTTTATAGACCGATCATGCACAACACCCAAAATTGTCACAGCAACACATGCTCCTAAAAATGCCGCCAGTATATCTCCTTGAGCATCCCAAGGGTCTCCTTGCATGCCGAGCCATTCTACTCCTTGTGTTGGATAAAATACTGAAATCCAAAGCCATTCTAACACTTCATACATACCGCTGAATGCAACTGCAACGCTTGCCGAAAGAATCGCAAGGAGTTTTCGATTGCGTACTGATTCGGTTCTGACCAAAAGTTCGCGCGTCAAAAGAGCTGGTGTAAGCCCTTGCATAAAATGTCCGACTCGATCAAAATGATTTCGTGAAAGAGCAAAAACATCTCGCATCCAATTAAAGAGAGGCATGTCTGCATAAGTATACTTAGCGCCGCAAGCAAGCACTATGTAATGAACTGCAACTACATAATAAAAGAATTCAGAAAATTGAAATTGTCTACGAGTATAGACAAGAATCACAACACATATCATGCCAATGAATAGTTCGAAAAACCATGTTGCGTAGTCCACTGGAGCTATTGCTGACCAAATTGTAAATGAGAAGACAATCGCGAGCATTAAACGAAATGCACGTGAATTCATTGCACCGCTTGCCGGCCATAAACAAAATGACATTTTATTCAGGATATAAGTCTCAACATTTATTATTCAATTCTGTTCCGACATAGATCATGATTTTATCGTCACTATATCTCAAGCAATAAGCGAATAAATTTTCCATACATATCTCCAACTTCAACGCTCTTTAGTCTTTTTCTATTTTTTCCCCAATCAACAAGCCCGCCGCACCAATGCGGCGTCAAATCCGTCATGCATGCCACCGTTCGTCCAAAACCGTATCCGCTAGCAACAACCAAAGGTACCGGCTTGCCAAAAAATATTTTATTCTTAGCTGCTTTTATCGGTTTAGCATAAACATAAATTTCTGCATCATTGCGCGGAACAGTTTCATTGTAACCGCAAATAATCGGTGCATTCTTCCAATCGAGTTTTACAGGAAAATACTTTTTATAATTCGGATATAGCAAAAGTCCTTGAGCAATGTTCATCCGATCATCTTTTTTTAATAATTTTACAGGCAGAATTTTTTCTAATTGATGTCCGTAATAGCCATTTCCTCTGCCATTAAAACTGTCCCAGCCTCCTATCATTATCAAGCGTGCCCCTGCAGCCGTATTTTTTATGATTAACTTTGCTGTTGAAGATGAAATTTTTTTTGCCGGATAATCGCTTATAATAAGAACATCATAAGAAAAAATAAGTTTCGGAAGCCGCATCGATGACGGCACATGAATTAATTCATGGCCCATTTCTCGCACATTGTCTTTAATGTATTCAGCTGAACCGTTTTCAATTTCTCCAAGTAAAATAATTTTCATGACTTTCTCCTAATTTATGATTTCTCTTGTACTAAATTATCACGCAATTTCGAAATGTATTTTTCTCCGGACATCAGCCCATATTCTTCATCTTCAATGATGGTTGCAGCCAATTCACCATCTCTGAAACGCAAAATTGGATTCTTTCTTTTTTGGTTGCAAGCAAGAGTATCAACCTCGAATATTTTAATCTTCTTTCCATTAATCTCATAATAGGCGCCATAGAAAGGATTGCATGCCCTTACTAGTCGGTTAGCTTCTTCACAACTCATTTCCGAAGATAAAATAAAATCACTGGATTTAACTTTTGGAGCTGTCGGATATTTTCCTTTCGGTTGACAAAAAGTTTTAATTTCTCCTTCGGATAAAAGCCGAATGGTTTCTATTCCTGCTTCCGCACCAAGCTGATTCAAACGTTTCCATAGAGACCCTATGGTATCACTTTTTGAAATTGCTATTCGCCTCTGTAATAATATATCTCCGCAATCAAGTTCTTCACTCAATGAATGAACTGTAATTCCCGTTTCTTTCAATCCGTCTCGAATTGCGTAAAAGTATGGATTGTGCCCTCGATAATTTGGCAGAAGTGATGGATGAATATTCCATCCGCCTCTTCTAGTACTAGAGTATATCCATGATGGAATTTTTTCTTCCCATCCTGCAACAATTACAGAATCAATTTCAGATTCTTTAATTAATGCTGATGTCAGTTCGTCTCGTGAAACTAACGGAATGTTTACTTCGGAAAAATCATTGCTATCCATTCTGACAATAAATAGGGGAAGAATTTCAGCACGCATCGCTTCAGCAATGAAAGCATCCCCCGATCCGGGCAATGCCATGAGAAAATATCTTAACATAGTCTTTATTATTCAATCTATAATTCTCTTTGAGGATAAGGTCAATAGGTTATTCAATCATGCGTAATCTGTATCTATGTACTTTAGTACAATTTCCAAACATATTTGTAAAATAAGTTTTGAAAATTATAGTGTTATATGTGGCACGCATAATGCTTAATAATATTTCAAGGAGGAAAACAATGTTTCGAATTGGAGAAACGGTTATTCATCCGGAGTATGGATTAGGGAAATTCATCATAGTTAAAGGACAGAAAGTTAAAATTGCTGTGGTGGAATTTCCTTTGAGGGGCCAACGGTATTTTACTCTGCCTAGCGAAAATTTAGCAACTCTTGCAGAGATTAGACAGCTTGGCTGGAAACGGTTATTTGGAAAAACTTCTCAAAATATGAGAAGACAAGAGGAGGAATATTAAATGTCTGATGTAAACATAGTTCTTTTGAGTGGAAGATTAGTTGCGGATCCTGAATTACGTTTTACTCCAAAAGGAACGCCAATCACCTCTATTAGGCTCGCATCAAGCCGATTCTATAAAGATAAGGAAAATCCTGAATCTGAATTAAAAAGAAATGACCTTTTCATCACTGCTGAAACCTTCGGCAAATTGGCTGAACGAATTCCTAATTATATTAAAAAAGGGACACCTGTGATTGTCAAAGGAAGGCTTGTGCTAAACGAATGGAAAAGCGGCGACGGAAAAACCAAACAAACGTATCGACTATATGCAGAAGACGTAAACTGGTCAACAGCAGGTAAAACAACTGTATTAAAAAATCAACCCGAATCTGATAAAACCACAACAGTCGAAGAAAACTCTATACCATTTTAGTCGATTCAATAATGAAAAAATTTGTTCAATGTAGAGACGCAAATTTTTGCGTCTCTACACTTTTTTTAACTCCCAAATTACAATTCTGTTGGAACTAATTCTTTCTTCGTTATGTCTTGTTCGATAATTTTAGACTCAGTAACTACCTTTTCGTAATTAGCACCTTCACGATATTTCTTTAAACCAGTTCCAGCAGGTATCAAATGGCCAATTATTACTGCTTCCTTCAAACCTCTAAGTTCATCTCGCTTGCCTAGAACCGCAGCTTGCGTCAATGCCCATGTCGTTTCCTGGAATGACGCTGCTGAAATAAATGAATCAGAATGCTTTGCCGCCTTAGTAATACCTAATAAAACTAGGGAATATGTCGCAGGATTCTTACCCAAATTCGTTACCCTTGAGTTTTCTTCACTCAGTCTCAGCCTATCTACCAAATCATCGGTTAAAAATTCTGTATCACCAGGATCGTCAATCCGAACCTTTCTCATCATTTGCCTTACAATGACTTCAATATGTTTGTCGTTAATCTCAACACCCTGCATTCTATAGACGTCTTGAACCTCACTAACTATGTATTGCTGAACTTCAGTTTCAGCTTTAACCTTCAGTAGTTCATGAACATCAACAGGCCCGTCCGTCAAAAGATCTCCAGCCTTAACTTCATCCTGTAATCGAACTGTTATATGCCGATCAGGCGGAATATCAATTTTGTATTCTGAATTGTCAATTCCCTTAATAACACAATAATCTTTACCGCCTTCTTTATCCTTATCGATAGAATGTATCTTGCCATCAACAGGCGTTATGCAAGCCGGAGTCGATTTAGGCTTTCTAATCTCAAAAAGTTCTTCAACACGCGGCAGGCCTCCGGTAATGTCTTTTGTCATTCCTGCTTTTTCAGAAGAGTTTTCTCTAGCGCCTTGCAGGAAATCAGAGAAGTATTTGATGATTAGATCACCCTTTTCAACAGTAACTGCTTCTCTCTGCTTAGACAGCTTTTGCTCAATCTCAGTTATCTCAGAAATGGTCTTCTGAGTAGGCAATATGTATTGCTCTTTAACAAATAGATTGGTCTTTGCATTGAATTCTTTTCGAACACCTCTTAGTTCTTCTAATTTCTTATTCAAAAATACAACGTTCTTCTCATACTCTCTGAAAAGGTCATGCCTCACTACATGGCATTTTGATACCAATTTAATATTTTGCTTTTTAACTTTTGATAGGGATTTCGAACGAGTAGTGCTTGCAGATGGTTTTGTATAGTTTAGATATGCAAGCATTTGTCTGTCGCCTTGCTCAACTACTCTAACAATCAAAACTTTTTGCTTTCCATCTTTAGAAATATATTCTCGTACAATATGCAATGTTCCGCTATTTGAAGATTCAAAATTTTTCGAAATTTTAGTTCCAATCTCGACTTGTTGACCATCTTCCACTAATAACTCGTCATTGGTTCCTATCACATATTCACTGCCCTTCCATATCATCATCAATGCTGTGCCTGATGTTACTTCTTGTTGTGAAGGTTTAATAATTATGTGATCATTTCCTTCTTTTTGTAATGCTGCATTCTCGAATTCAATTCTTCCTGACAATTTCGAAATAATTGGTCTGAATGACGGATTTAAACCTATAATCTCTTTTATTCCGACCTCTGCTCTAACTAAAACACTCGGCTCCATTCCTATAATAGAAGGTGTCTCTATAAGCTTACCTTGTTCAGAAGTTGCTGAAATATTTTCGTCAACTAAAGAAATGAGTTTTATACTTTCCAAGCCCTCGCGTTTCTCTATCTTAACTGTTCCTGCAAATGAAGCATTAAATGATCTTCTGACAAGAGGATCTCCTTTAGATATTTTTTCGCCTTCTGAAACAAGAGGTCTCAAACCTGCAGGAACTTCAATCCTTTTATCTTTCTTGCCTGAGGTCGAAATAATTATTGAATCTTTCTTTACTGATCTGACTTTGCAATCTTCCGGAGCAATAATATCAATTCTCAAAATTTCTTCTTCAGCTTTGACATTTGTTCCGTTCTTAACTGAAATTTCAACCTTCTGATTTGCCTTTAAAGGCTGTTCCTGAATAATGCCTCTCGAACTAGAATATCTTACTGAATTTTTTTGAATAATTTCAATACGATCTATTCTACGTCCTTTAATGAAGCCTTCTTCAATCACATATATTGTTCCGTCAGACTGCTTCTTAAGCGGAGGAAGAGAAGATATTACACCTGAAAATCTCGCACGCAAATATGTGTCGTCTGCAGATGCAGTTCCGCCAACATGAAATGTTCTTAGAGTCAACTGAGTTCCAGGTTCACCGATCGACTGAGCTGCAATAACACCGACTGCCTCTCCAATCTCCGCTACTCTTCCTGTTGCTAAATCTCTTCCATAGCATTTTTGACAAATACCTTTTAGAGACTGACAAGTCAATACAGACCTGATCTTAATCTCCTCAATTCCAGTTTCTTTGATAAGATCAGCAACTTCATTGTCTATATAAGTTCCTGCTTTGAGAATTATACCTGAAGATGAACTTCTAGGGTCTTCAACGTCTTCCGCTACAAATCGTCCAAGGGTTCTCTGAGACAGCGGATCAGCCCCCTCGTCAGAACTCTTAAATAAAAGTCCTTCTTTTGTTCCGCAATCAAGTTCATTAATTACTACATCTTGTGATACATCTACCAGTCTTCTAGTTAAATATCCTGCATTGGCTGTTTTCAACGCTGTATCAGTCAAGCCCTTTCTTGATCCCGTCGTAGATTGGAAAAATTCTATGACTGACATTCCCTCACGAAAATTTGACTGAATAGGAGTTTCTCTAATTTTTCCAAATGGGTCAGCCATTAGTCCTCTCATGCCGGCAAGCTGTTTAATCTGCGCCTTCGAGCCTCTAGCGCCTGAATCAGCCATAATATAAATCGGATTGAATCCTTCTCTGTCCGCTTCAATCTCATCAAACATGACCTTTGCAACTTCATCAGTTTTGTTTGTCCAAAGATTGATAATCGATGTGTATCGCTCCTGTTCTGTAATAACTCCGCGTTCATATTGAGAGTTAATCTTATCGACATCTTCTTTTGCGCGAGCTAAAAGCTGTTCTTTTGCAGCAGGTACCTTCATATCATCGATACCGATTGAAATTCCGGCTTTTGTCGAATAAGTAAAGCCAAAATTTTTGATCGCGTTAGCAATGCTTGCAGTCGTAGACTCTCCATATCTTCTGAATAATTCATCTATCAATTTGCCTAACAAAGCCTTTGTTATTGTTTTATTAGTCTTTGAAAATTCAAAATCGTCAGGAAAAGCGCTTCGGAAAATTAATCTGCCTGGAGTTGTTTCGACAATACTTCTTTTTATCGTTCCATTTATTCTTTCGTCAATTCGAACCCTGACCTTACCATGCAGATTAAGCTTACCTGTTTCATACGCATACAGACATTCATCTGCATCCGCAAAAAGTTTGCTTAACTGAGAAGCAGATTCGCGCTCTTTTGTTAGATAATATATTCCGAGAACAATATCTTGAGTCGGAGTAATAATTGGCTTTCCTGAAGCCGGAGATAGAATATTTCTATCGGCCATCATCAACAATTTGCATTCCACAATTGCTTCGGAAGAAAGCGGAACATGCACTGCCATCTGGTCTCCGTCAAAATCTGCGTTAAATGCAACGCATACCAAAGGATGCACGCGTATTGCCTTTCCTTCGACTAGCACCGGCTGAAATGCTTGAATGCCAAGTCGATGAAGAGTCGGAGCTCGATTAAGAAGCACAGGATGATCGGCTATTACATCTTCAATAACCTCCCAAACTTCTTTATCTTCACGCTCCACCATCTTCTTCGCGGCTTTGATGTTGGATGCCTTTCCTCTTATTACAAGCTCACGCATAATGAACGGTTTAAACAGCTCAAGAGCCATCTTCTTTGGAAGTCCGCACTGATTAAGTTTCAGCTCAGGTCCTACTACAATGACTGACCTTCCTGAATAATCAACGCGTTTGCCAAGAAGATTCTGACGGAATCTGCCCTGCTTTCCTTTCAACATATCGGAAAGAGATTTCAAAACTCTGTTGTTGCTGGCGCCTTTTACAGGTCTGCCTCTTCTGCCATTATCCAACAATGCATCGACTGATTCCTGAAGCATTCTCTTCTCATTTCGAATAATAATAGATGGAGCTTTCAACTCTATAAGTCTTCTCAATCTGTTGTTGCGATTTAAAACTCGACGATATAAATCATTCAAGTCGGAGGTTGCAAATCTTCCACCATCAAGTTGAACCATCGGTCTCAATTCAGGAGGTATTACAGGAAGACGAGTCATAATCATCCACTCTGGTTTGTTTCCCGACGAAATAAACGCTTCAACAACCGAAAGCTGGCGAATCAGCTGTTTGATGTCCTGCTTCGACTTCATAATCTTCAACTGCTCGCGTATCTCATGCCTCAACTGAGGTAAATCAATATCAACAAGAAGTTCACGAATTGCTTCAGCTCCCATTTGAGCCTTAAATGTGTTGCCATAAGTCGACACTGCATCTTGATACATCTCTTCAGAAAGCAATTGCTTTTTCTTAAGCGGAGTAGAACCGGGATTTGTAACTACAAAGCTCTGAAAATAAAGAACTCTGTCTAAATCCTTAACTCTCATTCCTAGCAAAACTCCCATTTTTGACGGAGTAGCTCTAAAATACCAAATGTGAGATACAGGAGCGACGAGATCAATGTGTCCCATTCTTTCACGACGTACCTTTGAGTGAGTTACTTCAACTTGGCATCTGTCGCAAACTACGCCCTTGTATCGAATTGATTTAAATTTTCCGCAGTAGCATTCCCAATCTTTTGTGGAACCGAAAATTCGTTCGCAAAATAATCCCTCAAGCTCAGGTTTTAGAGTTCGGTAATTAATAGTTTCCGGTTTTTTAACTTCACCGTGAGACCACTCCAGAATTCGCTCTGGAGATGCCATGCGAATTGAGATGGCTGCGAATTCATTAATGTTCCACATATTTTAATACTCCTTCTTTTTTAAGTGCATCGCACCAGGAAGATTCATACCTAAATCCGTCTCATCAGTCTCTTCTAACTCTATTATCTCTCCATCTTCAGATATAACCTGCATATCCAATGCGAGACCTTGCAATTCTTTCACGAGAACGTTGAATGATTCAGGTATACCCGGCGACGGCGAATTTTCACCTTTAACAATTGCTTCGTAAACTTTTGATCTACCGACTACATCGTCTGATTTCACTGTCAGGAATTCCTGAAGAGCATAAGCAGAGCCATAAGCTTCAAGCGCCCAGACCTCCATTTCTCCGAGTCTCTGTCCTCCGAATTGCGCCTTTCCGCCAAGCGGTTGCTGAGTAACAAGCGAATAAGGGCCGGTTGAGCGTGCATGAATTTTGTCATCAACAAGATGATGCAGTTTCAGCATGTACATAACTCCGACTACAACGTCATTTGCAATCTTTTCTCCGGTCTTTCCATCATAAATGGGAACCTTTCCTGATGAAGGTAAACCTGATTCAGCAAGATAAAACTTTATCTCATTTTCGCTTGCTCCATTGAAGACCGGAGTTGCAATATTCAAATCAAGTTTTTCCGCTGCCCAGCCAAAATGTGTCTCCAAAATCTGGCCGATATTCATTCGAGAAGGAACTCCGAGAGGATTCAAAACTATATCCACCGGCGTCCCGTCCTTCAAAAACGGCATGTCTTCTTCTGGAACAACAATCGATACTACACCTTTATTGCCATGCCTGCCCGCCATCTTGTCTCCAACAGTTATCTTTCTCTTATTGGCAACAAGCACTTTGATTTTCATCTCTACACCAGGCCCTAACTCATCCTGCTTTTGGCGTGAAAATATTTTTACGTCAGTAACAACACCTTCAACACCATGAGGCAGTCTTAAACTAGTGTCACGGACATCTCTGGCTTTCTCCCCGAAAATTGAATAAAGCAATTTGTGCTCTGGAGTCAAATCAATCGATCCTTTCGGAGTTATTTTGCCCACAAGAATGTCACCGGATTTAACCCATGACCCTACTTTGATTATTCCATTTTCATCAAGTTGCTCGACTGATTCTTTTGATATATTTGGTATGTCTTTTGTAATAACTTCTTTGCCTATCTTTGTATCTCTAGCTTCAATCTCAAACGATTCTATATGAATAGAAGTGAATACATCATCTTTTACAATTCTGGAAGAGATCACAATTGCATCTTCAAAGTTGTATCCTTCCCAAGACATGAATGCTACAAGAGCATTTCTTCCAAGTGCCAATTCAGCCTTGCTTGTTGAAGGTCCGTCAGCAATGACTTGTCCTTTTTTAACAATATCGCCTTTTCTAACTAGAGGTCTCTGATTTATACACGTACTTTGATTTGAACGATGGAATTTAAATAATGGATATTCTTTTGCAGATATTTTTCCCTTCGGCTTAATCAGAATTCTCGATGAATCGACATACTCAACTGAGCCTTCCTCTTCAGCAATGACCATTGCTCCAGAATCATAAGCGACTATTTTTTCCATTCCTGTTCCGATTCTTGGCGGCTCCGGTTTCAAAAGTGGAACTGCCTGGCGTTGCATGTTTGAACCCATTAATGCTCGATTAGCATCATCGTGCTCAAGAAATGGAATCAGTGCAGTTGAAACGGAAACCACCATCTCAGGAGAAATGTCCATGAACTCTACTTCGCTTGGAGATGCAAAAAAATAATTTGCTCTATTTCGAGCAAAAACTTTACTGTCAACAAATTTTCGCGTCTTAGGATCTATTTCAGAAGAAGCCTGCGCAACTGTATATTTATCTTCCAAATCTGCAGTAAGCCAGTGCACATCATTGGTGATTTTTCCATCTATAACTTTTCTATACGGAGCCTCGATAAATCCATATTCATTTACTCTTGAATAAGTGGCCATTGAAACTATTAGCCCAATATTGGGACCTTCAGGAGTCTCAATAGGGCAAATTCGTCCATAGTGAGTTCTATGAACATCACGAACATCAGATAGAGCGCGCTCTCTTTTTAAACCTCCCGGTCCTAGAGCGGAAAGTCTTCTCTTATGAGTAAGCTCTGAGAGCGGGTTTGTCTGCTCCATGAATTGAGATAATTGAGATGAACCGAAAAATTCTTTAACAATAGCAGTGACCGGTTTAATGTTTATCAATTCTTGAGGAGTCATCGTATCTTCGTCTTGAGTGGTCATTCTCTGAATGATAACCTTCTCCATTCGAGCCAAACCTTGCCTAAACTGATTCTGCAATAACTCACCAACAGTTCTTACACGTCTGTTTGCAAGATGATCCGTGTCATCAGTTTGAGTCTGTTCACGATTGAGCTGTATTAGCTTTGAAATGACTCCGATTATATCTTCAGGTCTAAGATAACGTTCATTTACTTTTCTTAAATCAAACCCCAATTTTTTGTCTAATTGATATCTGCCCACTTCACCCATGTCATATTTCCGCAGATCCTTAGCGAAGAAGAGTTTATTTAATTCCTGCCTGGCTGCGTCAGGAACCATTTGGTCTCCTGGACGCAAAACTTCCATAATCTTCAATATCGCTTCGTCAGCAGTAATATGAACATTGTCTTTCTCTGCAAGCTTATGACGTTCTTCCTCTAGTGTTCGTAATATAGTGACGTCACTGCCTTTTTCCGATATGTCACAAACCTTAATCTGCTTGATGCCTAAAGCCTCTATTCGCGAAATTATATCCTCATTCAATTCAGCGCCGGCTAAAACTACTATTTCACCAGTTTCAGAATCAATGATATCTTCTATTAGAACTGATTTTGTCCATGGATGATCTTTGCCTTCGCCAATAGAACCTGATTTCAATACCTTAGGCTGATAAAAAAGTTTGAGAATATCAGATGTTTTTTCAAATCCTATCGTGCGGAGAAATACTGTGACAGGCAATTTGCGTTTTTTATCAAGCCTTACAGAAAGAACATCTCCTATTTCATACTCCATCTCAATCCATGCACCATGATACGGAATTATTTTAGCCGAATATAATCGTTTTCCGGAAGGGTCGGTTTTACCTTCGTCATGGTCGAAAACAACTCCTGGAGAACGCTGTATTTGATTAACTATTACTCGCTCAGCTCCGTTTAAAATAAATGTTCCTCTTGAAGTCATAAGAGGAATGTCTCCCATGTATACATCCTGCTCTCGAAGTTCACCAGTCTTCTGATTTATCAAACGGACTTTAATCTTTAAAGGTGCAGAATAGGTTTGGTCTCGATCACAGCATTGATATTCTGAATATTTGCTTCCACCAATCGTGTAGCCTGAATATTCAAGTGTCAAATTTTTTTCATGAGAATCGTAAATTGGAAAAATTTCGCGAAAGACCTGCTCCAAGCCCTGATACTTTCGCTCCTCACGCTTAGAATCCGATTGCAAAAACCAGCTATATGATCTTCTTTGTATGTCCACTAGATCCGGTATTGATTGAATTGACTCCAACTTTGCGAAAGATATCCTCTCAAAATACGGATTTGTTTCGCGAAAGGAGTTCATCTCACTGGTCATTCTTTTCTTCCTCCTAAATACGTAATTGCGCTGTTAGGCACAATATTTTTCCATGATACTATTAATTCAGACAAATAAACGGAATTGTCGTTCAATTATTGGCCACACGAAAACTGCGCCACTATAGGAACAGCTCACGGATAAACAGGCATAGGCGGAGAAACTTATTATCTCTCCGCCTAATTAAATTCAAACTACTTAATCTCAACTGTTGCGCCGGCTTCGACTAGTTTCTTCTTCAACTCTTCAGCTTCTGCTTTAGAAACGCCTTCCTTTATAGCTTTGCCGCCTGCATCGACTAAGTCTTTGGCTTCTTTCAAGCCTAAGCCGGTCAATTCACGGACAATTTTAATTACATTGATCTTCTTCTCACCGCCACTGACTAAAATTACGTCAAAAGAGTCTTTTTCCTCTTCTGCCGCCGCGGCACCCGCACCGGCAACTGCAACAGCAACCGGCGCCGCCGCAGAAACACCAAGCTCTTCCTCGAGCTGTTTTACTAAAGCCGCCGCATCCGCGAGCGACAAACCTTTAATTGCGTCCTTAATCTGAACTAGATCCATCTCAATCCTCCTTAGATTATTTCACCTTTCTTTTCTTCAGCGGCATTTATGACTCGCGCCAATCTTGCCGCAGGTTCCTTTATCAATCTTAATAGATTTACCAGAGGCGCATTAATCGTTGCCAATAGCTTCGAAAACACCTCTTCTCTGCTCGGAAGCATTGCAAACTGCTCAACTTCTTCTTTAGACACTGTCTTTCCTTCTAGTACTCCTCCCTTAATTATTAACTTGGCAGAATCTTTTTTTAAACGTTCAATCTCTTTTGCAAACGCATAAAGTATCTTAGCACCGGAAATCTCGTCCGGTGAAAACGCCACTGCAGTCGGTCCTTTCAGAAACGAATCAGCACCTTCAACTCCGCTTTCCTTTAGAGCCTTCAATATCAACGTATTCTTCAATACTCTAAACTTTACGTCCTTTGTCCTAAGGTTTCTTCGAAGCTTCGCCATCTGCTCAACTGATATTCCTGCAAATTCGGCAAATACCACCATGCCTCGCAGACGCGCTACAGAATCGTAATCTTCAAGAATACTCTTAACATTCTCTATCTTCGCAGGTTTTACCATTTTATTATCTCCCGATATCTTTAATGCTGTTCAAATCAACTTTAATTCCTGGCCCCATTGTTGACGAAAGAGAAATGCCTTTGAGATACGTTCCTTTTGCTGTTCTAGGTTTAGACCGAATAATCGCTCCGATTACAGCCTTTAAATTATCCAATAAAGCTGTTTCAGCAAATGACGCCTTGCCTACTGGCACATGAACATTTCCCGATTTGTCATTTCTATATTCTACTTTTCCTGCCTTAAATTCCTTCACAGCTTTTGTCACTTCAAATGTAACTGTGCCTGTCTTAGGATTCGGCATCAATCCTCTTGGGCCAAGTATCTTTCCCAATTTTCCGACTTCTTTCATCATGTCAGGAGTTGCAATTGCAACATCAAAATCAAACCATCCGCCTTGAATCTTCTGAGCTAGTTCCGCTCCGCCAACATAATCGGCTCCGGCTTCTGTCGCTTCCTTCTGCTTATCGCCCTGAGCAAGAACGGCAATTCTAACTGACTTTCCAGTTCCGCCCGGAAGTATTACTGTTCCTCTGACATTCTGATCTGATTTAGCAGTATCTATTCCAAGTCTTACCGCTAAATCAACTGTCTCATCAAATTTCGCTTTTGCGGCGGATTTTATGCGTTTGACTGCTTCATCTAAATTTACCACCACTTTTTCCGCAGATGTGAGCCCCACAACTTCTCTTGCGGTCTTCATTCTCTTTGTCAGTCCCTTCATGGCTTTACCTCTATTCCCATAGATCTGGCTGTTCCTTCTATTATCTTCTTCGCCGCCTCAATAGTTGTCGCATTCAAATCGACCATCTTTAGTTTTGCAATCTCATCTACTTGAGCAGAAGTCACAGAACCAACTTTATTACGATTCGGTTCTCCTGATCCTTTTTCAACTTTTGCGGCTTTTTTCAAAAGTATTGAGGCTGGAGGAGTTTTCATTATGAAATCAAACGAATGGTCGGCATACACATTTATTACAACAGGAATTATTGTGTCGCCTTCCTTCTGTGTCTTTGCATTGAACTCCTTACAAAATGCCATTATGTTCACGCCATGCTGTCCTAAAGCCGGTCCAACTGGCGGCGCAGGATTGGCTTTACCTGCAGGTATCTGCAGTTTGATCTGAGTCAAAATCTTTTTCATTTTTTCATTCCACTCCGTTCTCTTATAACTTTGTTACCTGGAGGAAATCCAGTTCAACAGGAGCACTCCTGCCAAAAATAGTAACCATAACTTTTAACTTTCCGCGATCAGGATTGGTCTCTTCAACGAGCCCAACAAAATCACGAAATGGTCCGTCCATTATTCTTACCGACTCGCCAACCATTAATTCGAGTTTCGGTTTTACTTTCGGTTTCTCTACTTCGCCAAACATGCCCATTTGTCTCAATATTTGTTTTATTTCTTCTTCAGGTAAGGCTTGAGGACCATCAGCCCCTACAAAATTTGTGACACCAGGTGTGTTTCTAATAATATGTGAAGCGTCCTTACTGTCCTCTTCCATCTCAACCAACACATAACCTGGAAAAAACTTTCTTTTCATGATCTTGCGTTTTCCGTCACGCATCTCAGCAACTTCTTCTGTAGGAATTAAAATTCTGAAGACCTTGTCTTGAACGTTCATAGTTTTTACACGCTTTTCAAGATTTGCCTGCACTTTATTTTCAAAACCGGATTGTGTATGAACTACATACCATCTCTTTTTCACTCCTGAATCAGCTGAAACTATCTTCTCTTCCGGCTTTTCTTCGAAGTTCTGCTCAGGCTCTTCGATCAGTTCAGCTATTTTTTCGATTTGTTCTTCCATCTCAATCAACCAATCCCCATCATCCATGAAACAACATACCCAACAACCATATCTATAACTCCTAAATAAACCGCGGCGATTCCCACAGTAACGACTACAAGCCAAGTAGAACCTTTAATCTCTTCCATAGAAGGCCATGAAACTTTTCCTTCACCAGGCTTTACTTCTCCCCAAACTTCGGAAAAATATTTTATAATTTTGTTAAAAAATAACTTCATCTGCATCAAACTCTACTCTCCTAGAGCGCTACAATAAATTTTAACTCCTACCCATGCGATTCTTACGCAGGGCCGGAGAGAGTCGAACTCTCAGCCCCCGGTTTTGGAGACCGGTGCTCTGCCAATTGAGCTACAGCCCTGTTCTATCTCACCGTGTCTCTTTGTGAGCGGTCCGCTTTCGGCAAAACTTGCAATACTTTTTTATAGCAAGTCTTTCTTGATTCGGCCGCTTTGTTCGTTTCGTAGTATAGTTTCTCTGCTTGCATTCCTCACAAGCCATCGTAATTATCTCTTGCACCAGGACCAATCACCTCATTCTTTATCATCACTGCGTACGCACTTCCACAGCCACAATTCAATGCTGAAAAAAGTCTATATCAAGTGAAGTGAAAAATTATGCACAGGTAAAAGAATAAGTCAACTATGTTTTTTATTTTTTTTTTCGTACCTTCTTTCTGAATCAGCCCACGATCGGAGTTGAACCGATGACCTCATCCTTACCAAGGATGCGCTCTTGCCAACTGAGCTACGTGGGCGGCTGAATTCATGCTTCGTCTATGGGAAAAAATCTCCGCATTCTGGTTATTGTCAAAATCTCTAATACCACCGGTGTAGGATGCCTAAGTCTGATTTCTTTTCCTAATTCTTTCGCTTTTTTGTAAGCGGAAATGAGTCCCCCTAAACCGGATGAATCTGCAAATGGGACACCTGCGATATCGATAATTATACCGTCTTTATCGCCTAGCAGCTTCTTAACCGTATCTTCAACAGCCGCTGATGAATTTACGTCAAGATCACCGTTAAGTATTACTACCGCGGATTTTCCATCCAGTTGAGTTGTAATCTCCATTATATCCTCTCATTGAGAAAATAAATCATTTGAACTTTATGATTTTTTTTCTCTTGTTGCAATAATTATTCTCTTTAATAAATGAATGTCACTCAAACTTTATTGCCATGCATGTCCAATCATCGTCAGGTTCACCGGCAAATTCCAATGTCTTATTCCATAAATATTCTAATATTTCAGACTGTTCGTCTTTTCTGAAATCTTCAATAAATTTTAAAACGTTCTCGATACCTAAGAGATCATTATTTTCATTTCTAGCTTCGACTAATCCGTCAGTATAAAGAATGATCATTGTTCCCGACTCGATTTCCATCACGATCTCATCATATTTTTCACCTATATCTACTCCTAAAGGCAACCCACCAAATTCAGGAGAAATTAATCTCGCTGAACCGGATCTATCAACTAATATCGGAGATAAATGTCCTGCATTTGCCAGACGCATTTTTCGTTTTGCCATATCGATAGTCAAATAATTTGCAGTAATGAATTTATTTGTCGCCATCTCGTCACATAGATACAAATTTAATCTTGTCATTGTATCTGAAGGAAAATATTTATGGTCGATTCCTATTACTTTTAGATATGTTCTAGATAAAGCCATAAGAAGTCCGGCGGGAATTCCTTTCCCGCTTACATCTGCTATCATAACTCCCAATGCTCGATCGCTTAATTGAAATGCATCATAATAATCTCCGCCGACAGAACGCGATGGCTTCCATAATCCGCTAATCTTGACGCCTTCAGTATTAGGAAAACTTTTCGGGATCAGACTCGTTTGTATTGCTCGAGCGGCATTTATCTCCTTCTCCAGTTTTTCATTCTCAATTCTCTCCGCATGACGCTCTTGGGCTGTTAATACGGCTCCGGCAAGTCTAGAAAATGTCTCCATCATCGCAATAAATGAAGCCTCTTTTACAAAAGATTCTTTGGCATTGAAAACTACTAACGAGCCGTAATATTTTTCCTCGAACGACAGCGGAAACGAGAGAAGAGTCTGAATGACAAACGGTGTCGATTCTATTTCTAATTTTCTGTCTAATTCATCTTGAACTAGTATTAAGCTTTTTTTTTGCTCCAGTAATCTGTCTATCAATTTTGTTTTATCTTTGAACTGTATTGTCGATAAAATGCTCTCGCTAATTCCTACATACTTAATATCACTGTCAGAAATCATTCTAACAATTGCGCCTGTATCAGCGCCAGATGCGCTTAGCGCTAGTTCTAAAATTCTGCTTTCAGTCTCCAAAGTTTCGCCTACTGAAACAAAAATTGAACCTAATTCTGCAATCTGTAAAAATCTGTCTGAAGCTCTGTCTAATCTAATATCCAATTTTCTCATAGAAATGCTAATGGAAAGAGCTTTTCCGATATCTTGCAAAAAATCGCCGTATTCTCTCCGAGGTTCAAAAGAACAAATCAAATATCCGCCGATACAGCCTTCAGATGTAATCGCAGGCACTACTTCTTTCCAAATCGGCTCTATCGTTTCTGATAAAAATTCATTTCTTTCATCAATATCGACATCGAGAAAAGAAGGTTCATATTGCATACCGTGTTTGTGACATAACTCGTCAATTAAAATAGATGCTTCCCTATCGATCAATTCACGTGAAACTTTTGAGAGTATCAAAGAAGATACAA
This sequence comes from Candidatus Hydrogenedentes bacterium CG07_land_8_20_14_0_80_42_17, assembly GCA_002780065.1. Lineage (GTDB taxonomy): Bacteria > UBA8481 > UBA8481 > UBA8481 > UBA8481 > UBA8481. The sequence goes on along the minus strand of PEWQ01000080.1, from coordinate 33,443 downwards.
ATAGATCTCCTTCTCCGATCCATAGGCAAAATGCAGAACTTGTTCTATCAAGTAATTCCTTAATAAGACCGCGTTCGTCCCGGCAGACAGCGGTACCGAAAATATCAGTCAGACGAAGACATCTGCGCAAAAAGATCAGCTTTCTCGAACTCTGCCGGAAGTTCAATAATAACTTTCTTTATAGTCTCCTCACTCAGTGACAAAATTTTTAAAGATGAAGGATCGATGGGAGGAATGCAATCATCGCCGCCGGATCCTATCTTCAAGCTTCTTGCAATAATATCTCCAAGATGGACAATAGCGGTCAACTGAGTGGCTTTCTGAGCATTTCCTGGCTGATGATGATAAAAAATCACGTCAACATATTCTTGAGGCAGTGCCCATTTTGCCGCAATCCATCGTCCTATTTGAGCATGAGAAAATCCGCAAACTGCACGTTCAGCTTCATACATCAAAACCTTTTTTTCTTCAACGTAGGTTAAAACTTCTTCGAAAAGTTCCGAGGCATACTCATCTAATACAACCTTGCCAATATCGTGGAGTATTCCTCCGACAAATGCTTCTTCAAATGATGTTATCTTTAGTTCCTGAGCAAGTTTTCGTGAAGCTACCGCAACTGCTATTGAATGCCTCCAAAATGCTTCACGGTCAAATCTGCCTCTTTTACCATTTGGAAAGGTAGAAAAAATCGTTGCTGACAGCGCTACTGATTTGATTGTGTCGAAACCTAGTATTACGACGGCGTGTTGTAAATCCCGTATCTTGCCGGCATAACCGTAAAATGATGAATTAACTATTTTAAGAATCTTGAAAGTTAGAGACTGATCTCGACGCAGAATTTCCTGAACATCATGAGCGCTTGACTCATCGTCTCCTACAAGCCTCAAAATTTGTGAAACCACAATCGGAAGAGTAGGTAAATTTTGTATTCGTTCAACTACACGTCTAATATCTACTTGCTTCAAAATATTTCTCCATTCTTTTCCAATTAATCCCCCTTAGCCAGGCCTTCTTCCAATCACTTGCATTATACTCAATCATACCTAATGCTTCAACTGAACTAATCTCTTTTATTATCTCCGCATTCTCTTTAGTCTCTTCAAAAGAATAATCATCCGTATTGCAAAGAATAAATCCTAATATAGGTATTTCTCTGCTCTTTAATGCGGTGATTGTCAGAAGTGTATGATTCAATGTTCCTAATCTTCCTCTTCCTACTATTACAGCAGGCCAACGATATTTTTCATGAAAATCCAGCCAAAGATATTTTTTTTCGAGTGGTACCATTACACCGCCAATACCCTCAATGACCAACCAATCTACTTTAATCGAAGCTTTAGCAATATAATTAAAAATTTTTTTTTTCTCAGTTAATTTTTCACCTTTTCTTACTGCTCCATAAGGCGATAGCGGCAGACAATATCGAGCCGGAGTTCTATACTTTCTCAAAGGATCCAGCAAATCGCAATCTTCCCATTTTCCGAAAGTCGATCCGCTCACATAAGGCTTTACAGCTCTGACTGAATAGCCTAATTTACTCAAATGATCGGAAATGGTTCTTGCGGCACTCGTCTTGCCGACTCCGGTGTCTGTGCCTACAACCGAAATAAACTTGGTTGAATAATTCCTCGTCATTTGTATAGAGACACAATTACACTGCCAAGAAGAGCCAATAAAGCCGCAATATAAATATAGATCTCTATACTATTAGAAAGATTTCCAAGTCTGCGCACTTTGCGGCGCCTGCCTTGCTTTTTTGTAAAAAAAGGTATTTTCAAATTCTCAACCCCTGAAAAATTTTCCTGACTTACCGCCTTCCTTCGAAATAAGTCTGACGTCTTTTATCTCTGCACCGCGTTCAATTCCCTTTATCATATCGTAAAACGCAAGTGCCGCCGCCGCTGCCCCTGTCATTGCCTCCATCTCTACACCGGTCTTTCCTTCATTCTCCGCTTCAACTGAAATTCTATACCCGTTCTCTTCTCGCACAATCTCAACCGATATTCTGTCAAGCATCAAAGGATGACACAGCGGAATGAGTTCCCATGTCCTTTTTGCCGCCTGAATACCGGCAATCTTTACTACTGCTTCAACGTTGCCCTTAGAGATTTCACCCTTCTCTATTAAATTACAAGTATTATCGGATATGGTGATAAAAGATTCTGCCCGAGCTTTGCGCCTTGTTGCAGTTTTTTTTGAAACGTCAACCATTCTCACCTTGCCTTCTGCATCGAGATGAGAAAGTTTTTTCTTTGCTTCAGCTTTTTTTAAATTAAAAGTCATCTAACTTCCGCTCCAAGCTCAATTTCATCGTCGGGAATAACCAATGAAATCTTTCCTGCTGAAGATGCAGCCAATAACATGCCCTGAGACTCGATTCCGCGAATCTTTGCATGTTCAAGATTAGTAACAACTACTATTTTTTTCCCGACTAATGATTCCGGTTCGTACCCCTCGGCAATTCCCGCAATCAATTGTCTCTTTTCGCTTCCTAAGTCGACGACCAACTTCAGTAATTTTTTTGTCTTCGCTACCCTTTCGGCAGATTCTATTTTTGCAATTTTAAGACCGAGTTTTAAAACATCGTCAATTGTAATTTTTGTCTCGGCTTCAGCCTTCTCTTTAGTTTCTTTCAACGTGCCTACGGAAATTTGAGATTCTTTTGAAAGCGGTCTTGCGAAAAGATGTCCAATTTCCTGAATCTCAACTTCAAATGGTTTCAGTGCAGAATCTAAAGATGCTACTTCAGACAAACCCAATCCCTTTGCCATCAATAAAGCTGTCTCGGGCATAAACGGATACAGCATTGAAGAAACTAATCTCAGCTCTGCAGATGCCCTAGATAATATTGCATCAACATCCTGCGGCATGGACCACGGAGCTTTCTCCTGGATAAACTGATTTATACTTCTAATAAAAGCCATTATTGTTTCTGTGGCGCGTGAAAATTGAAAGCTCTCCATGTAAACCTTGTATTTTTCAAGGACAAGAGCATCATCTTCTTGCAATTTTGCATTTACCCTTTTATTCAATATTTTGCATATAAGCGCAGAAATGCGGCTGTATAGGTTTCCAAGGCCATTTGATAGATCGGATGTCCACCTGCGTTCAAACGCTTCGGGTGAAAAAGAACCATCTAATCCAAATGGCACTTCACTCATCAAAAAATATCTGAATGCATCTACTGCCTGCCTTGAATCAGATTCGCAATATTTTTCAATTAATGCAATCGGATCCACAACATTGCCGGTTGATTTAGACATCTTCTCACCCTCACACTTCCACCAGCCATGAGCAACTATTTTCTTCGGAAGAGGCATATCCAAAGCCATAAGCATTGTAAGCCAATAGACAGAGTGAGTTGTTAGAATGTCCTTGCCTATAAAATGAGCATCTGCCGGCCACCAATCAGTTCTGCCGCCGGCAAGATAACGAGTAGCGGAATAGTAATTAATTAATGCGTCAAACCAAACGTAAGTCACAAAATCCGAATCGAACGGCAGAGTAATTCCCCAAGACAATCTCTGCTTCGGTCTGCTGATGCAAAGATCATCAACACCTGAATCAATAAATCCTAAAACTTCATTTTTTCTGAAATTTGGAACTATCTCAACCTCTCCACTTTCAATAATTTTCCTCAATCGCTCCGTAAATCGTGTCATCAAAAAGTAATAGTCAGGCTCTCTAAAACGTTCTACAGGTCTCTTGCAATCAGGACAACATTTTTCCACTAAATCTTTTTCAGTCCAATATCGCTCACACGGAGTGCAGTACCACCCTTCGAATTCACGTTTCTCTATCAATCCTTTTTCGTACATTTTTGAGAGAAATTCTTGAACGATCTTTTTGTGTTCTTCATCTGTAGTTCTGATGAACGCAGAACTTTCCACATTTAATTTAGTCCATAATTCCTTGAAACGTAAAACCATCTTGTCGCAATGCTCTTTAGGAGTTATTCCTGCCTTTTCTGCCGCTTTAGCAACCTTTTGGCCGTGTTCGTCAACTCCTGTTAAAAAAAATGTATCCGCTCCTGATTTGCTATAATACCTATTTATCGCATCAGCCGCTATCGTCGTATAGGCATGCCCAATATGAGGCTTATCATTCACATAATAAATCGGGGTACTCACATAAAACCGTTTTTTATTCATAGCAATATTAATCTCCTATCATTAATTCTTTTTATCTTATGCTAGATATTCTTCTTTTCAACACCTCAAGCGCTAAAGGAATATATGCCTTTTCCGATAACGCTCTATCAAAATTAATTAAACTTTCTTTCCATTTTTTTCTGCTGCTGATAATTGCCGGCATAGATTCTTCCATTTTTTTTTGCAACGATAAACGATCCCACTTATGAGACCTTTTAGAAGAAGATTTAAGCAATTCATCAATCCATGCTAATGGAGAATTTTCCATAGAAAGGATTTCTAGTGCCCTGGAGATAGACCCTTCAGCTAATTTAATTAATTCTTTTTCATTATAGGTTAGAGTCCTCGTCAATATTTTTTCAGAAAGAATGATCAATGAATCAATATTTAAGGGAGAAAACCGCACGAGAACTGACCTTGAGCGCAATGTTGCATTTAGAGCATCAATTGACTTTGTTATTAGAATATAGCAAACGCCATTTGCCGGTTCCTCAATCGATTTCAATAGTGATGCCTGCATACTCTCATTCATTAAATCAGAATTATCTATCGAGACTACAAAGTAATTCAAATCATGAGCATGCGAATGAGTATTCAATTCTTTGCGGAATGCAGAAACTTTATTCTTCTCAACCGAATTTTCAAAGTAATCTGAAATATCAATAACTCGAAATCCCTCTCCAAACTCATTTGCTTTACATGCTTCACAAATGCCGCATCCGGTTTTAGTTTGGCAAGATAAAGAAAAGGCAAACCTCTTTGCTGAAGTCATTTTACCTACTCCATCCTGCCCATAAAAAATAAATGCAGGCGGCACTCGGCCAGAATCCAAAACTGATTTTAATAACCTGACCGCTCTTTTTTGACCTAAAATATCATTCAAACTATTTTTCATTCTGTAAAATTAACCTCAATAAATTAAATTCTCATATCAAAAAGCCAACCACGAATATCAGATGTTGCGGAGGCAATTTCCATAGCTCCTGCATTGCCCTCGCGTATTCTCTCAGTTAATTCAAGAAGCTTATTCTCAATCTTTGATGCAATCATGAATACCTTGTTATTCTCCATAAATCGAGCTGAAGGAATCTCCTGCACCTTGAACCCCTTCTCAATAACTAATTTCATAAAAGAACTAACAAATGATTTGTATTCGTCAAGAGCAGAAGCCGTGCGTTTTTTTACCAGTCGTTCAGCAGCCACAGTGATCTTATCTAGTAAATCATCTAATTCACCTTCTGCATGCTTTTCATCTGCAGTTCGAATTGCCTCTACAAATTTATTACGGCTCTCGTCGGATTTTGATGCAACTGAACCTTTAGATAGAGAAGCTGCTGAATCGCCATGACCTCGACTGCGAGTAATTTTCATATTGATTAATTATTAAATACCTTTCTGAAAAAATCAAATTTCCTTGAGAGTTCATTAATGATCAGAGCATAAGTCTCTTCAAATTTATTCTGCCTATGAATACATAAGATTCGTCCAGAACTATCTTTAGACATTTCTAAATAAGCTTGGCGAACTCTATGATGAAAAGCATTGCCGGCAGACTCTATTCTATCAAGCCCCTTTCTGTTTTTCTTCGAATTTCCAATAACATCTTGAACCCGCTTTGCAATGCCTCTCAAAGCAACTTCAGGTTTAATATCAATTAGTATTGTCACATCAGGAACAAGTCCTGAAGTGGCTATCGAATTTAAAGTTTTTACAATTTCAATAGGAATTCCTCTTCCATATCCTTGATATGCAATAGATGCATCCGTAAACCTATCGGAAATAACAATTGTTCCGGATTCAATAGATGGCTTGATCACAGTCTCAACGTGATGAGCGCGAATAGACTCATAGAGAAGTAATTCAGTAATAGGGCTTATCTTGCCTGTTTTTCTATCAAGTAAAATATCTCTGACACGCTCGCCAAAATGTGAGCCGCCTGGTTCTCGAGTGAGCAAAACTTTATACCCTTCAGCTTCGAGGTCATGTTTTAGGCGTTTGGCATGAGTCGTTTTACCTGCGCCATCAGGCCCTTCAAAGGTGATAAATAAAGCTCTCTTTCGTCTTTTCTTCATAGTCTAAATAAATCCTTTCTCAATTAATTTTTTCTAGATTCCAATAACTGTTCAAAAAGATTAATAAGATCTTCTTTCGAATAATATTCAAAGATTATTTTACCTCTTTTGTCATTTCCAGAAACAATTACCTTACGTCCATATTTTTGCATCATTCGAGCAACTGCATCATTTAAAGAAACAGTATCACTGAAAATGTTCTTTTTATTTTTTGGTAATTTTGAGCTTTTAACCTCTTTTTCGACATCTCTAGCCGAATAATTTTCAGATAATATTCTTTTATAAACATTTAAAGCATCATTCGAGTTTAAACTCAAGAGCGGGCGAGCTTGGCCAATAGTCACTTTACCATCAGACAAACCTTTAATAATTTCAGCTGGCAATGACAAAATTCTTAGCGAATTAGAAATATATGACCTTGATTTTCCAACCCTAGTTCCTATTGCATCATGACTTAATCCAAATTCAGTATTTAGTTTTTTATACGCTTCTGCCTCTTCAATTGGATTTAGATCTTCACGTTGAAGATTTTCAATAAGTGCTAAATCTAACATCTTTTGAGGATTTGATTCCTTTTGTATCAACACCGGTATCTTCTTCATACCAGCTATTTTTGAGGCTCTCCATCTACGTTCTCCAGCAACAATAAAAAAGAATTTGTTCTCTTTTGATGGAACTACAAGAATTGGTTGCAGAAGTCCATCTTTTGTTATCGACTGAGCTAATTCATTCAGCGCTTCATTGTTAAAGTTTTTTCGGGGTTGATTTGGGTTGGGACGGATTTCATCAATAGAAACTAATTTTATATCATTTTCAGACTTCTTCGATATTTCAACATTTGTTTCATCAGTCGATAAAGTTTGAATCTCTTCGTGGTGAATCTTCTTTTTGGGGAGAAGTAATTCCAATCCTCTTCCCAGTGTTTGCCTCTTCATTTTTCAAAACCTCCTTTGCTAATTCAATATATGCCGAAGCGCCGGAAGATGCCGGATCAAAAAGCATTATCGGCAAACCATGGCTTGGTGCCTCAGCGAGCCGAACGTTCCGAGGAATAACAGTATTACAAATAATGAGTTCTGAATTCCCCACTATTTTTTCTCTTAGTTCTTTTTCAACAGCTTTTGAAAGTTTAAGCCGCGAATCGTACATTGTTATCAAAATATATACGTTAGATAAATGTGAATCAAATCCTTCTTTAATTCGATCTAATGTTTCAAGCATAAGGCATAATCCCTCGAGAGCCAAATATTCAGATTGAACAGGAATTATTAGCTTGTCTGCAGCCACAAGGGCATTAATTGTCAGTAATCCTATTCCTGGAGGAGTATCAATAATTAAGAAATCATAATTACAATCAAGTTTAACTTTGTTCAGTAATTTGCTCAGCAGCATTTGAGGATTATCTAATTCAGAGAATTCACTTTCTACAGCGGCGAGATCAATAGTTCCTGGAACAACATGAAGCCTATCTATCATCGACGTTGTTGGCTCAAAAGATATTGTTTCGTTTTGAATGCATTGAATTAGTAATTCATAAATATTTTTTTGGCTTTCCGAAGAATTAGTTATGTTCAAAGAGGAACTGGCATTAGTTTGAGGGTCTAAATCAATAAGAAGAGTATTATACTCAGAAGCCGCCAAACTTGCAGCAAGATTCACTGCTGTCGTTGTTTTTCCGACTCCGCCTTTTTGATTTGCGATTGTAATTATTTGCATAAGTTGCTAAGTAATAAATGCTTTAATAAATTAATGCAAGTTTTTTTTGTTTCACGTGAAACATTTAAATGAAAAATAAGTTATCGAGAATTCTTCGTGAGCTCTATTAATCCATACAAACGATCAGAATTGTGCCGCATGTAAGGATAAAATTTAGACGTCCATATCTTCATACTACTTATTTTCTCTTCGTTTTTTGTCCAATATTCACTGGTAGAATAGATAATTAATTTTCCCCCTGAACAAAGCAAGTTTTCCGATATTTCACAAGTATTTTCTAATGCTGAGAAACCTCGAGCAATCACATAAGTCGAAGATAACTTCAAATTTCTGCATTTTTGTTTTTCCTTTTTCTTCTCCAAAAAAACATTCCTAAATACAATATTCGATATGTTTAGACTCTTTGCCATACACTTAGCAAATTCAATCCTTTTTATAGAAGAATCTATCGCAATAAATTCTGTCAAAGGTAAAAACAATGCTAAAGGAATAGAAGGAATGCCGGAACCACATCCTAAATCAATAACCTTTTTCTTGTTGTTATCAATCAGACCAATTATAGCTGGAGCTAATGAATCTAAAACTATCTCATCAAGAACTCTATCAAATTCTTTTGGTCCAACAGCTCGATAAGGAGCCAAAAGTAATTGATTAGAAATATATGAACAACTTTCAGAAATATTTTTATTCCAAAATTCACTTAGCTCTAATAGAGATGGAATAAAAGGAATCAACTATTATTTCTCTGAGTTATCGGGCTCTTTCTGAATATCAGAATGCTGATTATTGTCATCATTTCGCTCTTGCCTATTAGTTCTAGGTCTTCTACCAGAAGCAGATCTGGTAGGAATCCTGCGTCGAGGTGCTTTAGAAATTACTAAATTCTCATCATTACCCTCAGACTTATTCGCTGAACTAATAACAATATGACGTCTTTCACCTTTATCTTCGCTTGTTGTCGTCACGTCTTTTGAATTAGCAAGCTCAGCATGAATGATTTTTCTATCGTGAGCAGACATAGGTTCCAAATGAACCCGTTGTCCTGATCGTATTGCCTCCTTTGATGCTTCACGGGCAATTCGCACCAATACTTCTTTCCTCTTTTCTCTAAAGCCAGCCGCGTCAAGAGTTACTCTTACTCGTTCCCCTAGCCGCTTTGCTAAGATATTAGATAGCAATATTTGAAGAGCGTCTAATGTCTTACCTCTTCGACCCAATACAATCGCAATATTTTCTGAATCTATTTCACAATAATATCTGCCTGCATTAAATTTAACTGAAACCACTTTAACGGACTCGTCAAGAAGAAGAGTTAAATTCTCTATAATCTCGGATATCATAAGTTCCGGACGTCTAATTCTGCTAACAACAACTTTAGCATTCTTACCGCCAATTCCAAGAAAACCTCCCTTCTTGCCCTCGTCAATAATCTCTATATTAGCATCCTCTTTGCTAATTCCTAGCCTTGCAAGTCCCTCTGCAATTGCATCCTCTAAAAGTTTGCTCTCTACCTCAACTCGAACAGGTGCAGTTTCACCGGATCCCACCATCTCATCAAATCTTTCCATCTACTACCTCCCTTTTTCTCATCATTACTAATTGTTGTCCAATTGATAAAATATTCTGTATGACCCAATACAATGAAAGCCCGCTTGGAAAATTATAAAACAAGACTGTCATTATGAGCGGCATCATCGTCATCATCTGTTTTTGAGTCGGATCCGCACTCGGAGTAGGAGTCAATTTTTGCTGATAATACATTGTAATACATAATGCAAGCGGTAAAGGATTAATTGGGATTCCCAAAATATGAAAGATCGTATCCGGTACTGATAAATCATTAATCCATAAAATAAATGGAACTCCACGTAATACAATTGCATTCTGTAATGCAATGAATAAACCTATAAGAATAGGCATCTGCAACAGTATTGGTAAACAGCCTCCTAGCGGATTTACACCAGCTTCCTTGTAAACACTCATCAATTCTCTCTGCAAGCGTTCTTTGTCTGCAGCGTATTTTACTTGTATCGCATCAATTTTAGGTTTCAGACCTTGCATTCGCGCCATCGATTTGAATTGATAATATGAAAGCGGATATAAAATGACTCTTACAATAATTGTTAAAAGTATGATTGACCAACCCCAATTATGGATATAACTGTTAATCCAACCTAGTATTGAGACCATAATTCGAGCAATTGAAATTTTCTTGGGTAAAAGACTTGGCTCCATACCATCAAGCTTTTCAAGCATGGGATCAAATCTATTCAAAATTTCAGTCTTCTTTGGACCGGCAAATATTCTAAATCTAAATTCCTTATGCTCATTTGGAGCAATAGTAAACGGTGGCAAAATAAGCCAAAAATTTATCTCACCATCATGGTTCTGGATAAATCTCGCGTCGCATGTAAACTCAATTGGCTTTATCGCTATTACAAAATATCTATTCGAAAGCGCCGACCACTCAATTCCATCAGGTAATGCAGGCAAACCGAAGATATTATGCCACCATGATTTTGAAACAACAGCACTCTGAACCTTTAAGTCTTTCCCGTACATCCCGCTAACGATATACTGAGAGCTGAACCTCATGTCTGGATTATTGGATCCAAGGCCCGGCCCGAAATGAAGAAGAAATGATCCTTCTCTCTCTGTCTGATATAACTCATCCTTATATCTTGCAGTAGAAAGAGTAATCTCATTATTAGATAAATTATTAACTCTAAATATCCAGTTAAAACCATATGAGTTTGAATCAAACTCAAACGTTTTTTCGATTTCAAGGCCCTGCGGTAATTCTGGAATATTCGGTCTCAACGCAAATTTTCTATTCAAAGAACTGTCTGCAGACACAAGATTCCACTTCTTAGTTGATAATCCAGATTTATCATCAACATCCATTGCAATAGAAAAAAAGGCATTGGATAATTTGGAATATATCAAATTTACATCATGAGTTATGAATCGGGAGTCTGTATAAAGATACTTGTTAAAATCCAATTTTGAGATTACTCCGCCTGTTTCAGACAGTGTTACTGTAAATAAATCAGTATTCAATATACTCTCTATTGAGGGCGAGTCAACAAAAAAGGAATCGTTAACAATACTCACTAGCTTTGTATCTTGTTTTATTTGAGTTATGTTAGAATCATTAGCTTCAGTAACACTTATACTGTAAGTATCTGAAACCGCAATTGGTTTTCTAGGGTGAGGTGAAGGAAATAGCACCTGCCAAGCTAAAACTATAATCATGGAGAATAATACTGCTATTAGTAAACGTCGCTCTTCCATAATTTAAACCTTAGGAACTGGATCGTAGCCACCGTCATTAAACGGATGGCATCTGCATAATCTTTTTGTAGCCAACAAAGTGCCTCTAATAATACCATGCTTCATTACAGCCTCTACAGCATAGGAAGAACAGGACGGTGTAAATCGACAAGAAGGTGGAAGTAACGGAGAAATAATGAATTTATAAATTCGAACCGGTAAAGTCCACAGATAGCATATAAATTTTATCATTGAACCATTCTCAAAACCATTTCATAAAAATCTTTCCAAGGCATTTCAGCCCAGTTTCCTTTCAATCTGAAAACAAATACTCTTCGACCTATTTTCGATTCTTTATAGAGACTTGTCAAAATCGCACGTATGCGCCTCTTTATCTTATTTCTCTCAACAGCAGAGAATAATTTTCGTCCTATAATTACAAATTCTACATCTGCCGAATCAGGTTCTAATTTATGCAAAATACCTTTACGGCGAAATTCCATAATAAGGCAAATTCTTTTTTTGCCTCTTGCTCCTCGAATCTTAATCTTCACTTTTTAAGCGAATTAACTAACTGTAAGTTTTTTTCTGCCTTTTTTCCTTCGTGCAGCAAGCACTCTTCTGCCTGTAGGAGAAGACATACGCGATCTGAATCCGTGTGTCTTCTTACGCCTGCGATTATGCGGTTGATACGTTCGCTTCATAATAATCCTCCATTTATTTCACAAGTCCCGTATGAGACTTGACTTAGTAGTTCAAGAAAAAAGCTTAGTCAGACTTCAAAAAGAAGGCATGCCTGGAATCGCAATGCCGCTCATAGCCTTCGTAGCAAGCTGTTTCACAACCTCATCAATCTTTTTTAAAACATCATCCAGAGCAACTTTGATCATATCCTGAAGCATTTCTTTATCAGAATCCTTCAAGGCATCATCAGATATCTCTATTCCAATCACTTTATATTTGCCCGTCAACTTAATAGTAACGGCTCCTCCGCCTGAGACTCCTTCAAATGTCATATCATTAAGTTCATTTTGAGCCTTTTCAGTCTCAACTTGAACCTTCTGCATTTCCTTCATTAATTTATTTAAGTTCATAAGAAAAGAAGTCTACATGATTATCAAAAATACTTCAAAGCATTTTCTTATAGAAATTTTGAGATTGTTTTAGTCATAGGTAACGACTAAAATTGTAATGCGCGCCTAGGCGGGGAGATAGCGGTTCCCTAACTCCCGAAATCCGCTACACGCGGGGCTGAATGCCTGAATAGAGGGGTAGCTGTAATATTTGGACCGATTCATCGAAGGCGACGAAGGCGGGTCCCTGTGCAATGCAATCTCGTGAAATGGGTCAGGCCTTGATCGGAGCAGCCCTAAGCGAATTTTGTGTGTGCCGCAGATTAGGCTTGCCGGAGCCCTAGCAGGGTCGAAAAAATATTGTCAGTATTTCGAATTCAGGGGCGCGCAAATAAGGAGGATACTTGATGTCTAAAAAGACAGTGAAAGAAAACGATAAAGAAGTGTCAAAAAATTATGTCGGTCTTGCACGAAAATATCGTCCTCAAACTTTTGAAGAAGTGATCGGTCAGCCTCACATAGTCAGAACTTTAAAAAAAGCTGTAGAGACAAACCACGTTGCCCCCGCATATCTTTTTATAGGTAGCCGCGGTCTCGGCAAAACCACAATGGCGAGAATACTTGCCAAAGCATTAAATTGCGAAAAAGGGATTACTTCAACACCTTGCGGAAAATGTGAAAGCTGTATTGAAATATCAAGAAGCAATCACATAGATGTGTTGGAAATCGATGCCGCTTCTAACACAGGAATCGACAATGTAAGGGAGACAATCATTCAATCTGTATCGACTGTTCCAGCTAAAGGAAGATACAAGGTCTTCATTATCGATGAAACTCACATGCTTTCTGCTCAGGCATTTGGCGCACTTTTAAAAACTATTGAAGAACCCCCGTCGCACGTTGTATTTATAATGGCAACAACTGAAGGTCACAAGGTGCCCTCACCAATACGCTCAAGATGTCTGCGATTTGATTTCAGGCCTGTAAGTTCTGATGAACTTACAGAAAGATTAAAGAAGATTGCAAAAGCTGAATCTATCGATATAGAGGAATCAGCAGTAAGACTTATATGTGAATATTCAGAAGGCGGAGTGCGAGACGCTATTTCAGCGCTCGATATGGTCAGAGCTTATTCATCAGACAAAATAAATTTAAAAGATACTGAAGAGGTTTTAGGAGCTATTCCTTCGGTTTCAATTGAAAAATTAATGAATTCAATTGCAGTGGCAGACTCGGAAAATGCGGAAAACATTTTGAAAGAGCTTTGGGAATTTGGAGTCGACACAAGTGAAGTCATGAGAGCTTTACTTTTTGCTTTCAGAAAAGAATTGTTTGATGTGATACGAGGAAACGATAAGAATTTCAAAAAGGGGAGAATAGTAAGAAGCATCGAATCAATACTTTTCTCGATGGAAAGAACAAGATACAGCCGGCATCCTCTGATCGAACTTGAACTTCTCATCGCAAAACTCTCTTCAATTTCAAATGATGAAAAAACTCTAAAAGAGTTATATGAAAAACTTTTAAATTATGAAACTTTTAAATCTATTAGAGAAGATACAGCTATTGAGCCGGAACAAAAAACAGTAAAAAAAATTGAAACTAGCAGAGAATGGGATAAGAAAAAACTCCTATCTATTTTCAGAAAAGAAGAATTTTTTTCTGAACTTAAAGCAGCTTCTCCCAATTCAGAAAAATATTGTAGAGATGCAGAGATATCCATACCTAAAGACGGAACTCTAAAATTGCTTTTTAAAGACAAAACGTTATTTGAAAGATTTGAAAAAGATCATAAAGCTATCGCAGATATAAAACACGCTATCGAGTTTGTACAAACCGGAAAATTTCATATTGAGTTTGAATTGTCAGCGCAGAGTAAACCTCAGCAAATTCAAAAAGAACTAAATTTTGAAGATGAAAAATCTTCTGATAAAAGCAAAGCAGAAGATCTTGACCCTGAAATTGAAAAGATAAAGCGGTTATTTGGCGCAGACAGTGTTGAAATAGTTAAAGAATAGACGCTAAACGTTGAACTATAAATAATTAAGTAATTTTTTTTGCAGAGAACTGGAATAAATATGTTAAATAATGCTAAACTGTAGATATGAAGCGCACCGTAATAATTATGTTTTTGCTTTTGGCTATTTTTGTAGCAAGAAGCGAAGCCATATCTAACAGTGCTGGAACTAGCGGGGCGGACTTTTTAAGAATTGAAGCAGGCGCCAGGCATGTTGCAATGGGCGGAACATATTCAGCTTATGGATCGAGCGTGTTTACTCTGTACGGACAACCAGCGGCAATAGCAGAAAAAGACGGTTACGAAATCGGATTTCAATATAGCGAGTGGGTGCAAGGAATTTCTCAGCAATTTGGAGGGTTTAAGGCTCCTTTTCTCGGAGGTAAAGCCGCTGTGACATTTAATTTTCTTGGTTCGAATAACATAGAAAAAACAACAGACGACGCATTTGGGAGATTCGGAGTTTCATCAGGCACATTTGGAGTTAGTGATTTTTCCGGAGCAATTCATTATGCGAGAAGGATTAATTCTAAAACTGCATGGGGAATTGCAGGCAGATATATCAGAAGTGAAATAGATAATATCTCTGCCAGCGGTTTTTCAGGAGACATTGGTATACGTCATAACTTAAATGAACATTTTTCGATAGGAGCTTCGGCAACTAATATAGGACCGGGATTAAAATTCATTAACGATAGAAGTGATTTACCGATGACATTACGTATTGGAGCAAGTTATCACACCGGAAATTTTCTCATTGCAGGCGACATAGCAAACAATGGAGTTGACAATGTCGATGCAATGATCGGAGCTGAATGGAAGCCCACGGAAATAATTGCAATTCGAGCCGGATATAAAACTCAGATGCAATCAGATTTAAACGAAGGATTAACAGCAGGAATCGGTCTTGCTTTAAAATCAATAGAATTTGATTACGCTTATGTTCCTTTTGGACCGTTGGGCGATACTCACCGAATCAGCGGATCGATATCCTTCTAGCCCCAATTCAACTCTACAGCTTTTGCAATACTGAAACTATTTCATCAAACAAAGGCAATTTTTTAGAATCCTCAGAAATCCATGCATATTGAATTATGCCTTTTGCATCAACAATGAAGGCTGATCTTTTAGAAACACCTTTCAGACCAACAAGTTCCTCATAAATACAGCCGAGCTTATTTGAAGCTTCTTTATTAAAATCTGACCAGAATTCAAATTTGAATCCTTCTTTTTCCGCCCACAACTTCCACGCAAAAGGTGAATCTACTGAAACAGCAATCACTCGAGTTTTTAAAGAGTTATATCTTTGAATACTATCCCGAATTGAACACATTTCCGAATGGCAAACACCAGTATTTACTAAAGGAAAGAAAAGCAATAATGCCGGTGCGCCTTTCAATTCTGAAAATTTAACCTTCTTCGGTCCTTTTTCATCCAGCGCTATGAGTTCTGCTTCAGGTATATTTTTTCCTAATAAGTTTTCAGACATGTTAAACACCTCCGATTTGTTCAACATACTAGTGTAAATAGGACTTGTCAAGTACTATTTACACTAAAGTTTCCAAAAAAATATTTCATCGCGAAGTTCACGGAGATACCGAAACTTTAGCCATACCATAATACAGGAAATATTTTGTAAAGACTTGCGACTTTACTTCACAGTCTCCAATATCATGCGTCTCAGTAAATTTAAAGCAAATCTAACCGCAGAAATCCTTACTATATTTCGATCACCTGAAAAAATATTTTTTATGACCGTATTTTGCTTGTTGCCGGAAACAGCTATAAAAACCGTTCCTACGGGTTTTTCTTTACTGCCGCCGGACGGGCCTGCAATACCCGTAATAGCAATACCCCAATCAGATTTCATTTTTTTTCTAACACAGCACGCCATCTCTTTTGCAGTTATTTTTGAAACCGCTCCAAAATTTTTCAAAGTATTAGAACTAACACCTAGTTCTTTAATTTTTATTTCATTTTGATAGACAATTAATCCGCCATTAAAAACTTGAGATGCACCGGAAACCGAAGTTAAAACTTCTCCAAGCATTCCCCCTGTGC
This sequence comes from Candidatus Hydrogenedentes bacterium CG07_land_8_20_14_0_80_42_17, assembly GCA_002780065.1. Lineage (GTDB taxonomy): Bacteria > UBA8481 > UBA8481 > UBA8481 > UBA8481 > UBA8481. The sequence goes on along the minus strand of PEWQ01000080.1, from coordinate 17,080 downwards.
ATGATTCTGCGACGGAGCAAGTTTTATTTTGCCGTTTTAAAAGTTCTATTACAACCTGTTCCAAATTTTCTCCAGAATAAGTAAAAATGTAATTACCAAATCTTTTTTTCAAAAGAGGCAACAGTTTTTTATTTTGAAGAATCAGATAAACCAAGCCCGGCGAAGGCAGTAAAGAAACCTTTCCTCTTTGAAATTCAGGTATATCAAGACATATATCTTCAATTTCAGATTCTCTCAAGCCGACAAGTCCTAGAATATGGCCTTCGCATTTTTTAGTCGAAAAGAAATGTCTGATATTTTCATTAAAAGAAGGTAATGCAAGAATTGATTCAATCTCAAAAGGCACTCCTGGTAAAACAATAAAGGCTCTGCTTTTTACAGACAAAATAAAGGCTTCAGCAAGTCCTCTAGGATTATCAAGTCTCAAAGCCGATTCAGGAAATTTGCACAGCTCACGATATCTATTAGTAAAGAAAACATTTCGTTTTCGTAATTTTTCTGAAAGGCAAACTACAGATTCTTTAGAAAGTCGCAGTTTTCTTTTAAATGCATCGGCAATCACGAATCTAGTTCTGTCGTCTCTGGTAGTTCCTATCCCTCCAGTAACAAAAATCAATCTTGCTTTAGTTAATTTTAAAGCTTCAGCAATATCCTTATCAATATCGCCAATGATTTGAACTTTGTCGAGACTAAAACCGTTCTTTAAAAGCCAACGCGCAATGCTCTCTACATTGCAATCTCTTCTAAAGCCATTCAATATTTCCTTACCGATAATAATTATTTCAGCGCTTAAATCTGATATCATATCCTAACAATATTCCTTTCCGCATAATAAGAAGATCTAACTAGAGGAGCCGACTGAACATCCTCAAATCCCAATTCAATTGCATATTCACGCCAAAAATCAAACTCCTCAGGTCGAAGATACCTTGCAACCGGCAAATGATTTCTGCTTGGTCTAAGATACTGTCCTAACGTCAAAAAAGAAGCTCCGGCTTCCCGTGCATCAGATATAACTTTCTTTATCTGAAGATCAGATTCACCCAAGCCGAGCATAATACCTGTTTTAACTTTACGAATTTGAGAAGCGAAGCGAAGAAAATTAAGTGAACGATCATAATCAGCCTTTGGTCTAACCAAAGGATAAAGTTCCCGCACAGTCTCCAAATTATGCGAAAAAATATCCATTTTTGATGAAAGAATTATGTTCCAAGCAATCTTATTGCCGGCAAAATCCGGAACCAATGCCTCAATCTTCACATAAGCTAAAACATTTTTTATATCATCAATAACACTTTTCCAATGCAAAGCTCCTCCATCGGGAAGATCATCTCGAGTGACAGATGTAAGGACAATAAATTTCATTCCCAATTCTTTTACTGCAGACGCAATTCTATCTCCCTCAGTCGGATCCGGAGATAAAATCGGACCGTGGTCAACAGCACAGAAGCGACAATTTCTGATGCAAGTCTCGCCCAGCAACATGAAAGTTGCCGTTTTTTTATTCCAGCATTCATTCAAATTTGGACAGTGTGCGCTTTTACAAACAGTATTCAATGAATGAGAAGAAATAATCCGTGAGGCATCTTCTACATTGCTTTGTCTGGAAATATTTTTCAATATCCATTCAGGTTTTCTTTCGTGAGTCATAAACATATAATACACATTATGGATTATTTTCGCAAAATGTTAGGAACGATCGCCGGAACAGCAACAGGCATTTATTTATCGCTATACTTTTATCTGCTTAGCATAAAACTAAATAGAGAATGTGAATTTGTAAGAATTGCAATAGTTCTTATTTTGGCTGGAGCGGCTCTAGGATATCTATTTCAAAGACTTCTTTTATGGGCAGAAAACGATAAAACAGTCAATAGCACTAGTGCCGGAGTTTGGTTGCCATGGATTGCAGTAGTTCCAGTATCAATTAGTCTTCTCACCAATTTTCAAATTGGCGGCGGACCAATGGGAATTCACAAATATTTCCTATCGTCATCATGGATACTAGGAACAATAATTTACGGATATTTTTTGATGAAAAATATATTTAAAAAATTTGATGTTTTAAAAATTGCATGCGGCTTCTCAATATTAATGCTTCTGCTTTCAGCAAGTTTTAATACTTATGCGCCGCGTGAATCTGACGAATGCGACTATGTTGCCGCAGGGCTCAGCTTATTGGAAACCGGATCCATGCGAGTAATGACAGTCATTGAAGATGATTCTTTAAATGATTTATATTTTGGAGACCTTCCTCCAACGTGGGCATACATCTCTTTCATGTTCAAGCACAACATAGTAAAGACATTTAACGATTACTCATTGCGAATGCAAGGATATCCTTTAATACTCATGCCTTTTTTGTTCATTGCAAAACAATTCAATCAACCTAATGTCAGATGGTTTATTTTAGGATTACCCGGAGTAGCGGCATATTTTCTGCTAATATATTCTCTAGCGGCATTAGTATTGAGGCGTATCGGTCAAAATGCCTCTGCAATAACATCCGCGGCGATTCTTACTCCATTTCTTTATTACACATCTAATCTTCAGCCGGAAATATTTATGACAGCTCTTATCGCTTTCTCGCTTCTTCTTACCGACAAAGTTCTAAGTAGTGAAAATAATCAGAACGATTTTTTCGCCGGAATTTTAATTGCTTTGATTGTATATTTTCACGAGCGGATGATTATTATTTCGTTCCCGTGGCTGATTGCTCTGTCATTCCTATGCAAAAGGCGCAAAAGATTGATACTCGGTTATACTTTAGCTTTCATACCGGTAATTATTTCTTATGCGGCATTGCTGCAATTTAAATTACCGACTCACTTTCATGCTTATGGCGCAAAGGGCCTGCCGTTCTTCGATTTTTCAAGATGGATGAGAGCATTTTATCAACATATATTTTCAATACGAATCGGAATACTTACTCATTTGCCGGTAATGTGGATAGCCCTAATAGCTTTTTTCGACCGTAAAAAATTAGATAGCACTGCACGATTGAGCATCTTTGTAAGCTCGATATATTTTGGAGTAATGGTGACTTATCCTCACACATTCGATTCATGGCCGCATTTACGCTACATGATTCCGATAATGCCGTTCCTTCTTTTATTTGTATTCGACGGATGCAAATATTTGGAGAGCAAAGGCTTAAGAAAAATAACCGAAAGCATAATTATTCTCCAGTTGATACGTGCATTCCCATTTCTAGTAGTTCAAACTTTATGGAGATTCATCAGCATCTACTGAATGTCATTCAAACTGGAATATATCCAATAAGTTCCCAAAACTCTTTTGACATAATTTCTTGTTTCACGAAATGAAATTCTTTCAATAAAAATATCCTCTTCAGTATCAGGATACTGCCTGAGCCAGCGGTTAGCATTGCCAGGTCCTGCATTATATCCTGCGAGGGCCAGATATTTTTTCCCATCATAAGTTGTGAGCAAAGAATTTAAGTAATACGCGCCAAACAGAACATTAGTCGAAGGGCTCCTCAAATCATCAGGGGTAAAATTATCTCTGCCCAACGAATTTGATATATGGTTTCCAGTCGCGGGCATTATCTGCATAAGCCCACGCGCTCCAACAGGGGAGACAGCGTCCGAATTAAAACGTGATTCTTCTCGAATAACTGCAAGCACAAAATTCGGATCTAATTTATATTTTGAAGAAGCTTCTTCGATATACTGAGAAAAATACCGCGGAAATAACAATCTACCGAATAGAGGCGGTAGAGACTGAATATCATTGGAATAGCCAAGAGAAGAAAGGAGAGATTCCGAGAGTTTCATAGCATCTCTGTAACGCCCTGCGGCGGCAAGAATACGCGCAACTGCCAATCTTTTTTCAGGGCGAGGTCCTGCATCTATAGGCAAAGCCAAAATTTCTTCTGATGCGTCATTCCATATTCCCAACTCAATCAGTCTCGTTATTTCAGAGATCAACTGGGAATTATCCTGATTCAACTCAATATCTTTTAAAATCGCAGAGGTATCGAATAAAGCAACGGAAAAATCATTAACATTCTGCCAATATCCAACGCGTCTCAGGAGCTGACGCGCATGTTCTCCAGCAGATTCTTTCAATTCACCAGATGAACCGTCTCTTATTGCTCGCAATTCAGCGAGCGCAGGGAGAACGTCGCCGTCTGTAGCTTTATTCAAAGCGGACTGAATATCTTTTTCAGAAAAAACGCCATCAAGTCGTTTAAAGCCGGCAATGGCTCTGTAACGATAATACGGTTGAATTCCTTTTTTCAAAATCTCCAGATAAGATTCAAGAGCTAAATCTTTTTTTCCTTCAATTTCCAAGAGCCGAGCATCCCAGTAAGCAAACGCTGAATTGTAATCTGATTTAGGAAAGCGGCGACGCGCCCAACTGAATATTTTTCTTGCTTCCGAACTTTTTCCATCTTCCAAAAATCCAAATCCTATCTTCCATGCGGCGTCATCAGCCCAAGATGATCGAGGAAACTTTTCGATAATTCTAGAGTACAAACGATGAGCCTCTTCCCGATCGTCACGCTTGTCTCTCAAACTTGCAATTCGAAAGAGAACATCATCTGTGAAAGAGGAATGAGGATATTCTTGAATAATATTTTGATACCACTTTTCAGCTTCTTTGTCTTCGCCCAGCCTCTGATGACAAAGAGCAATTCTATAATTGATAATATCTCTTGAGATTGATGTATTCATATCAAGCAAGCGTTTGAAATTGCCGACAGCAGTTCGAAAATCGTCAGCACGTTCATAACTTCGAGCAAGCTTAAAAATAAGTTTAGCGTCAGGATTGTTCTGCTCTGAAAGGATTTTTTCATAGAGTACGGCGGCAGTAAAAAAATCTCCGGCGTCGAATAAAATATCAGCATAATTTTTAAAATTATTTTCACTATTCGTAAGATTGATTATCACTCTAATAGCTTGCGCGGCAATTACAGGTTTATGATCGATAGCCGCAATTGGGTAAAGAATATTGAGAGCGGACGATGTATCGCCCTGCATAGCAATAAGCTCTGCTTTTTTTATTCTCATTTGAATACGTTCTGATTCTTCCGAAATATTCTCAATCGAATTACATGCTTCTATCGCCATATCAAAACGTTTTTCTAAAGAAGCAATATCTAAAATCCTAAGAAGAGCTTTTTTCGAAACCGAGCGATCTCTTCTTGCAGAAATCTTTTGAAGAAGTTTCAAGCCTGCATCGGTATCACCTTTTTCCAGAAGTGCTTCAGCTTTATAGCGTTCAATGTAGTGCGCAATCAAAGGCTCATTTGCAATAGCTAAATCAAAAGCCGATATTGCAGACTGATAATTTTTCTGTTCAAGTAAAGCTATCCCATCTTTGAAAGGATTGTCAGGAACAGATACAGGTTTTTCAAGAATAGAGAATGCATGAGCATATTCCAAATGCAACAAAGGGTTCGAAAATTTAGTCGAGCCCGAGATAATAGAAAGAAGTAAAACTGCGACTGCAATAGAGATATAACGTCGATTCATAAAAGCACTTCCAAAATTATTTTTGTCAATCGCAGAGCGAGTAGCGACATTTAAATTTATCGGCATTACTGAAAAGAAAATGAAGGTGCTAAACTTATGGTTTTACGAAGGGGCAGGTTCCTTTAAAAATTTCGCCGTTATTGAGTTTCGAAACGACTGCATTCTGAGTCGATGGATGAGCATCGTAAGCGGCTAAAGCGTAATTGCAGTCGAGGTCAAATAGAAAATACGGATCTCCGAACGAAATCACGCCAGTGTCAATAGGTATGCTTGAAATCACTGATTGCGATGGTCCTGAACGTCCACGCCATGCGCCCGGCATTGCGAAGACTGCAGTCACACACTTTTCATGATCAAACACTTCATCTTTTGTTGATATCTCTTTCCAACCAGCAGAAATAGCCGCTTGTCTGAATGGCGAAGGGTCAAGTCTTGCATCGTCCGACAGAATCATAAATGATGAAGGCTTTGTCGGAGCTCCTTTTATCAGTGTAATTGCAGAATTTGAAATAGACTCAACAATGTCGATGCCAAAAATTCTGTCTATTCTTTTTATTGACGGGTTCGGATCATCATCAAGCTGAGAAAGAACTGAAAAAACTTTTTCAGCATCTGTAGGGTAGAGCAAGATATCACACCCGGCTTTTACGGCTTTAATCGCCGCATCTTCCTCAGAAGTTCCGATCCCTGACATAATCAACGCATCAGTGATAACTACTCCATCGAATCCCATTTCTTTCCGCAATAAATCAGTGACGATACGCGATGAAAGCGTTGCCGGAAGCAAAGAGTCATCTATAGCAGGAACGGTCATGTGCGCAACCATAATTGATTTCACACAGGCAGATATCGCAGATTTAAACGGTTCAAGATGCTTAGTTTTAAATTCATCAGGGTCACGGGGACCTTCAGCAAGTTTTTCATGAGAATCAAAAATTGTACTTCCATGTCCTGGAAAATGTTTTGCGCAAGCGAAAGCACCGGCGGCTTGCGCTCCATGAATCCAGTTGCGAGACAATTCCGAAACTCTTTGAGAATCTGATCCAAAACTCCTCACATTTATGATTGGATTCAAAGGTTCAGTATTCACATCGCAGACCGGAGCAAAGATGAGATTCACGCCGACAGAAAGCGCTTCTTTAGCGGTAAGTCGACCAGCAAGGCAAGCCAGAGCAGACGCATCATACGACGCCGAGATCGCGGCGGCAGAAGGCAAACGGGTCAATCCTTCAAATTGCTGTCCGGCTCCGAATTCAAGATCAGCCGCAAAGAGAAGTCTTCTTCCTGAACGACGCAAAAGCTCTGAAGTTAAGTCGGCAATATCATCAGCTTTACCTCCAAAAATCAAAAAGCCGCAGGGGGAGATAGAGTCTAGCAATTTAAATGCTTTATCGCGTTCTTCAGAAAATGAATTTTTATCAAAGCGAAGCGCCGGCATAATTTTTTTGCCCCACGCAAAATTCTTATCCATAAAACACAACCGAATAATCCTTACACGAACCGTTTTCATAAACAAATTTTGCAGAGAAGAACTTTTCTTTATTCAACCAATCAATAAAAATTTTATCTCCATCCCACAGGTTGAGCTCTAATATCTTTTCATCGTCTATCCACTCCAAATCACCTTCAGGCGAATCGATTAATTCTCCTTCAAATTCAGTGACAATAAATACAAAGACATACCAATCTCTGCCATTAGCAAATTCCGGAAATGTAATTATTCCGCGCAAAGAAGGTTTTTTAATATCCAGTCCTGATTCTTCTTTCATCTCACGAATAACACATTCTTCGGGAGTCTCTCCAGCCTCAAGTTTTCCTCCCAATCCATTCCATTTTCCTTTATGCTCATCATTAAGTTTTTTGGTGCGATGAATCATCAAAGTTCGGCCATCTTTTTTTGCATAACAAAGAGTTGCTAAAATCCGTTCACGTTTCATATCAAACATTATTTCCTATCCTTCTTAATATCGTAAAGATACAAGTTGTAATTTTCAACGCAGACTAAAGCCTGTAGCTACCGTTGAAATATTTCATCATTACTTGCCCAGTAAGCGATTCCTTATTCAAGGCAATATCATGCGGAGAACCTATAGCTACAACCATTCCTCCTTTATCACCTGAGCCGGGTCCGAGATCAATAATCGTATCCGAATGAGCCATAATATCCGGATGATGCTCTACCACAATAACGGTATCTCCTCTATCAACAAATCTATCTAGCACACGAATAAGTATTCTTACATCATCAAAGTGCAGTCCTGTTGTCGGCTCGTCCATCACATAAAGAGACCTGCCCGAAGAAGTTTTTCCCAATTCAGACGCCAACTTCAAACGTTGAGCTTCACCGCCTGAAAGAGTGGTAGAGCTCTGGCCGAGCTGAAGGTATCCGAGTCCGACTTCACAAAGCATATTCAGCCATTTTTTTGCCTGAGGAATATTCGAAAAAAACTCAGCCGCATCTTCAATACTCATATTCAACACATCAGAAATTGAAAGTCCTTTGTATTTTACTTCTAATGTTTCACGATTATATCTCTTCCCCTTACATGCTTCACAGAGAACATAGACATCAGGAAGAAAATGCATTTCTACAGTTTTTACTCCGTCACCAGCACACTCTTCACATCTGCCTCCCTTCACATTGAAGCTAAATCTCCCCGGCAAGTAGCCTCGTTCTCGAGCCTCTTTCGTCATAGAGAACAGTTCTCTAATTACGGTAAATACTCCCGTATAAGTTGCAGGGTTAGAGCGAGAGCTTCTTCCGATTGGAGACTGATCAATGCAGATTATTTTGTCTATATTTTCAATTCCTTCGATTTTTTCAAAAGGCCCGGGTTTATCTGAACTCAAGCCAAGCTTGCGCCGAATCACAGGAACAAGAGTATCCATTACAAGTGAAGACTTACCCGATCCTGAAACTCCAGTAATGCAAATTAAATGTCCAAGCGGAAATGAGACAGAAATATTTTTGAGATTATTCGTCTTCACTCCGGAAATTCTGACGGAAGCGCGAGAATCTCTAGGTAATCTGTCGTGTTCAATTCTGCGTCTTCCGGAAAGATATGCGCCTGTCAAAGAATTAGAGTCAGCAGTAATTTCAGAAGGAGTTCCTTCAGCTATAATCATGCCTCCATGTTTTCCTGCGCCCGGCCCCATATCGATCACATAGTCAGCGGCTTCAATTGTGTCTCGATCGTGTTCAACTACCACAACAGTATTGCCAAGGTCTCTAAGATCTTTCAGCGTATTCAAAAGGCTCTCTGTATCGGCAGGATGCAGTCCAATCGAAGGTTCATCGAGCACATAAAGCACGCCGCGTAATCTCGATCCCAACTGAGTAGCCAATCTAATTCTCTGAGCTTCACCGCCGGAAAGAGTTGCCGCGTTTCGGTCAAGAGTAAGATAATCCAATCCAACTTCCTTTAGAAAATTCAACCTATTCTTTAATTCATCAATCAAGCGATCGGCAATTCTCATTTTTGTTGAATCCAATTTTAAAGAATCCAGCCACGAGTCTATCTCTCCTACCGTTTTCGACAGCAATTCAGGCAAACGCACTCCATCAACAGTGACTGCCCGGGATTCAGGTTTCAATCTTTCACCGCGGCATGCCTGGCAGATTTTCATCGACATGAAACCTTCAATCCATTCTCGAATGTAAGTCGATTTCGTCTCTTTATATCTTCTAACCAAATTTGGAATAACTCCCTCAAACTTGGTATTTATCTCTGCTTTAATTCTCTGGGAAATCCACGGCACTTTATATCTTCGTTCACCGCTTCCATATAAAACAATTTCTTGAAAGTGTTTCGGTAGATTTTTCCAAGGTTTATTCAAATCAACTTTTTCAGTCTTTGAAACGACCTTCAATGCCTTTCCATACCACTTCTCCTCAGCATTTTCACCCCATGCCGCAATTGCCCCATCAATAATCGAGAGTGCAGGATCACGAATCACCTTTTCGGAATCAATCTCAAAACGAACTCCAAGCCCAGAGCATTCAGAGCAAGCTCCATGAGGAGAATTGAAAGAAAAATGTTTAGGGTCAAGCGGTTCAAATCCAATGCCGCAATCCGGGCAGGCATTTTTTTCAGAATAAACTTGCCGAGAAGTTTCACTCGACTCAAGTTCAACCGCAACGATTC
>PEWQ01000080.1:0-7291 GCA_002780065.1 Candidatus Hydrogenedentes bacterium CG07_land_8_20_14_0_80_42_17 | reverse complement strand
GGGCAATGAGGAATTCCGACACGGGCCCAAAGAAGACGCATATGGTCATGTATCTCTGTAACGGTGCCGACAGTTGAACGAGGATTCCTCTGAGTAGTTCTCTGTTCAATTGCGATTGCAGGCGAAAGCCCCTCAATTGAATCAACGTCCGCCTTATCCATCTGCCCCAAAAATTGGCGAGCATAAGTAGAAAGGCTCTCTACATATCTGCGCTGGCCCTCAGCGTAAAGAGTATCGAAAGCAATCGAAGACTTTCCCGATCCAGACACTCCGGTAATAACCGTAAAAGTATTATGAGGAATAGAAACATTTATATTGCGGAGGTTATGAGCTCTTGCGCCTTTGATGACAATTGACGAAGAGCCTTTCGTTCTACTCTCCACCCTCTTCTTGAGCCTTTTGAGAAAGAATTGTGACATCGGAAACGGAATCGTTTTCATCCAGGCGTATCAAACGCACGCCTTGAGCATTTCTACCGGTCTCACGAATACCGGAAACATTCATTCGAATTACAACTCCGCCCTTTGTAGCGAGAATAATTTCGTCGGTATCCACAACTTCTCTAATGGCGACGACCTCACCGTTGCGTTCAGAAGTTTTTATATTGATAACTCCTTTACCTCCGCGGTTAGTCTTTCGATATTCTCCAACCGGAGTCTGTTTACCGTAGCCATTCATGCAGACGGAAAGAACAGAAGTGCCCGGCCGCATAACAACCATACCGACCACAACATCTCCATCTTCAAGTCTGATGCCATAGACACCTGTTGCAGTGCGTCCCATCGGCCTGACCTTAGTTTCAGAGAAACGAATTGCCATACCTTTCTTAGTTCCAAGCACAATATCGGAGGTTCCATCTGTTAAGCGAGCTTCAATCAAAGAATCTCCTTCTTCTAAAGTTAGTGCAATAATACCGCTAGCTCGCGGATTGCTGTATGCGGAGAGCGCGGACTTTTTAACTACTCCATTTCGAGTTGCCATAAAAATATATCTATCATCATCGAATTTATCAACCGGCACAAAAGCGGTTATCTTGTCGCCCGAAGCAAGCTGAATCAAATTTACAATAGCTTTGCCTTTAGCGGCTCGCCCCACCTGCGGAATATCATAAACTTTCAGCCAATGACAAGTTCCTTTTTCAGTAAAGAAAAGAATAAAATTATGAGTTGAGGCAGTAAGAATGTGTTCAACAAAATCCTCCTCTTTAGTCTCCATGCCATTAACTCCGCGGCCTCCGCGTTTCTGAGCCCTATAGCCTGTAAGAGGAAGCCTCTTGATATATCCGGCATGAGAAATTGTTATGACCACATCCTCATCTTTGATTAAATCCTCAGGCTTGAAATCAGTCACATTCATATCAACTATTTTCGTTCTTCGCTCATCGCCAAATTCTTTCTTTAATTCAGAAATTTCATTTTTAATAATCGAAAGTATCTCACGCTCGTTAGCGAGAATGAATTTCAGTCTCTCGATCTCTTTCAGAAGGTCTGCCAACGCTCTTTCTTCTTCGATTCGTTCAAGGCTTGTGAGTCTATGCAATCTCAAATCAAGAATCGCTTTAGTCTGCGCATCTGAAAAAGAAAATTTCTTTATCAATTTTTCATGCGCATCTTCGCGATTTTTCGATTTTCTTATCAGAGCAATGATCTCGTCGATATTCGCAATAGCCTTAAGAAGTCCTTCTTTGATATGAGCATCAGCTTCTGCTTTTTTTAGAAGAAATTCGCTTCTCCGTTTTATTACAACCTTTCGATGATTTATGTAATGATCGATTATTTCGCGAATGCCCATGACCATTGGTTTATTGTTAACCAAAGCGAGCATAATTATTCCGAAGGTATCAAGCATCTGTGTATGTTTCTGAAGAAGGTTTAGAATTTGCTGAGGCATTGCATCACGTTTAAGTTCGATGACCATTCTCATTCCGTCTCTGTCAGATTCGTCCCTGATATCAGAAATTCCTTCTATCTTCTTTGCTCTGACCAGATCAGCTATCTTAATAAGCAATTGAGCTTTGTTAACTTGATAAGGCAGTTCAGTAACGATTATCGCCTCGCGGCCGTCCAGTTCTTCCACACCGGCAACTGCTCCAAGTTGAAGCTTGCCTCTGCCTGTGGTATATGCTTCTCTAATGCCATCACGTCCGAATATGATTCCCCCTGTCGGAAAATCAGGGCCCGGCATAACCTTCAAAATGTCATCTATTGTTGTCGATGGATTATCTATAATCAGAGTAATAGCATCAACAAGTTCACCAAGATTATGAGGAGGAATATTAGTTGCCATTCCGACTGCAATACCGGCCGAACCATTTAATAGAAGGTTAGGAAGTTTTGCCGGAAGAACGAGCGGTTCATTGTGAGAGCCGTCAAAATTCGGAATGAAATCAACTGTTTCCCTGTCAATATCAGACAGGAGTTCAGAAGAGAGTTTTTTAAGTTTCACCTCTGTATATCGGTATGCAGCCGCGGAGTCGCCATCAACCGAGCCAAAGTTACCTTGACCGTCTATTAGAGGATAGCGCAGAGAAAAAGTTTGAACCATTCGAACAATAGAATCGTAAACTGCAGAGTCACCGTGCGGATGATATTTTCCTAAGACTTCTCCGACTACTGCCGCAGATTTTTTGTATGCCTTCTCATGAGTAAGTCCAACCTCGTTCATGGCGTAAAGAATTCTTCTGTGAACCGGCTTTAATCCGTCTCTTACGTCAGGCAAAGCCCTGCCCACAATTACGCTCATAGCGTAATCTAAATATGAATCCTTCAGTTCGTCTTCAATATATGTATGTTCTATTATCTCTTTGTCGCCGTTCATGTTATATGTCCAAATTCTTTACGTCTCGAGCATGACGCTCGATAAATTCACGCCGAGGTTCTACTTCTTCACCCATTAACTTTACAAACATCTTATGAGCCTCAATATCAGAATCAATATTCACCTTTAGCATAATCCGCTGGCTAGGATCCATAGTAGTCTTCCAGAGCTGTTCCGGATTCATCTCGCCCAATCCTTTATATCTAGTCACTTTTGCGCTCTGACCAAAATGTTTTACCTTGGCATCTTTTTCATCTTCGCTGAAGACATAATATTCTTCTTTGCCTTTAGCGATTCTATAAAGCGGCGGCTGAGCAATATAAAGATGTCCTTCCTCTATCAGTGCCTTCATCTGCCTGTAAAAGAAAGTCATCAATAAAGTTCTGATATGAGCTCCATCGACATCGGCATCGGTCATTATCACGATTTTATGATAACGTAGTCTTGAGATATCAAAATCGTCTTCGCCGATTCCGGTACCGATCGCAGTAATCAACGTTCTTATTTCCTCATTCGAAAGCATCTTATCGATTCTTGCTTTTTCTACATTCAAAATTTTTCCGCGCAGAGGAAGAATAGCCTGAAATCGCCGATCCCTGCCTTGTTTTGCAGAGCCGCCTGCAGAATCTCCTTCGACTATATAAAGTTCACATAGAGAAGGATCCTTTGCAGAGCAATCCGCAAGTTTTCCAGGAAGTCCTCCGGACTCGAGCGCGCTCTTTCTGCGCACAAGCTCTTTTGCTTTTCTGGCGGCGTCGCGTGCCGTACTTGCAGAAATTCCTTTTTCGACAATTCTCTTTCCTATAGAAGGGTTTTCCTCGAGAAAAGTATTTAATCCGTCGTTGATAACAGACTCAACAATTCCTGCTACTTCGCCGTTTCCAAGTTTTGTTTTGGTCTGACCTTCAAATTGAGGATCAGGAACCTTAACGGATATGACCGCAGTCAAGCCTTCACGAATATCTTCGCCTTGAAGAGCGGCATTGTCTTTTTTAAAAAGATTATTCTTTCGAGCGTATCTGTTTATTGTGCCTGAAAGCGCCTTTCTGAAGCCAACTAAATGAGTTCCGCCCTCATGAGTATTAATGTTGTTTGCAAAAGAAAATACGTTGTCGTCATAACCCAAATTATATTGAATTGAGGCTTCAACAACCACATTTTCAGAAGCGCCTTCGACATGAATTACTTTGTTATACAAAACTTGAAGTCCTTCATTCAAATACTTAACAAAGTCATCAATACCGCCCTTCTGAAAATATTCTTCTTCAGTTCCAGTGCGTTCATCTTTGATAGTAATTTTTAAACCACTGTTCAGAAACGCAAGTTCACGGAGTCTTGTAGACAGAGTCTCAACGCTGTAATCGATGTTTTTGAAAATCTCCTTATCTGCTAGAAACGTGACCTTTGTTCCGCGTTTTTTGCATGTGCCAATTTCCTTCACTTGATTTTTAGGTGCTCCGCGAGCATACAATTGAGAATAAATTTTTCCTCCGCGATAAACCTCGACTTCAAGCTGTTCCGAAAGAGCATTGACGCACGAGACTCCGACTCCGTGCAGTCCTCCGGAAACTTTGTATGCCTGATGATCGAACTTTCCTCCGGCATGAAGCTTTGTCATGACCACTTCAAGAGCGGAGATTTTTAATTGAGGATGAATATCAATCGGTATTCCGCGGCCGTTATCTTCTACGCTGACTCTGTTATCAGAGTGTATTACAACCTCGATATTGTCACAGTGTCCGGCCATCGCCTCATCAATCGAGTTGTCAACCACTTCATAAACAAGATGGTGCAGACCTCTCGGTCCGGTCGATCCGATGTACATTGCAGGCCGACGTCTGACGGCCTCGAGTCCTTCCAATACAGTAATTGTATCTGCAGTATAAGTTTCAGCTGATGTCAACTTCATTCACTCCCAAAAATATATCAAATTATTGTATCAATTTTTATCCAATTTACCATAACTTTAAGTTGTTTTTTTTGATATTAAGGGGATAAAATCGCAATAAATGCCGATAATTGTAAAGAATTGCGGAGTTTTATAGAACATGGAGGTTTTAATGTTAGTCACAAAACCAAAAAAGCGAATGAAAAGTAAAAAGATTCGCGTTGCGATCATCGGAGTAGGAAACTGTGCTTCGTCATTGGTGCAAGGCATCGAGTATTACAGGCGCAGAAAAAACAACGGTATCGTCGGGCTCATGCATGAGTCTGTCAGCAGATATAAGCCGGAAGACATTCAATTTGTAGCGGCATTTGATATCGACAAACGCAAGGTCACAAAGGATCTTTCAGAAGCAATTTTTTCCAAACCGAATTGCACAAAGATTTTTCAATCAGAAATTCCATTTCTGAAATGCAGAGTAGAGCGCGGCTTTCTTTTAGACGGAGTAGCGCGGCACATGCTGACGTATCCTGATGATCGAACTTTTGTCGTCGATGAATTTCTTGACGACTTCTGTTCAAAAGAAGAAGAGAGCGATGCCGAGAGGCGCATAGTAGGAACACTAAAATCAAAGCGAGTAGATGTTGTCATAAACTATCTTCCCGTAGGCTCGCAAAAAGCCGTAGAATTTTATGCGAGGTGCGCGATTGCCGCCAAATGCGGAATGGTAAACTGCATGCCTGTCTTTATTGCGTCGAATTCAAAATGGGCGGCAAAATTTGAGAAGGCTGGATTGCCGATAATCGGTGATGATGTGAAGAGCCAATTCGGTGCTACTATTCTTCACCGAACAATTACAAGGCTTATTTCAGAACGCGGCGGCGCAATCGATCGGACATATCAATTAAATACCGGAGGCAATACTGATTTTCTGAATATGCTGAATCGAGACAGGCTTGAGTCAAAGAAAATTTCCAAAACGGAAGCAGTTCAGTCTCAACTTGCAGAGCCACTAGAACCCGATAATATTCACATAGGTCCATCAGATTATGTTCCGTGGCAGCATGACAACAAGGTATGTTTTCTGCGAGTCGAGGGAAGACTATTCGGAGATGTCCCATTCAATCTTGAAGCAAGGCTCTCAGTCGAAGACTCTCCGAACTCAGCGGGAGTAGTCATCGATGCAATAAGGCTTTTGAAGTTAGGGCTGGATCGTAAAATGAAAGGACCGCTTCTGGGACCGAGCGCTTACTTGATGAAACATCCGCCGATTCAAATGACCGACAACGAAGCCCGAAAAGCCGTAGAGCAATTTATCAAATAAGGGGATAGAGGTTTACTTATTTACTTATTGTTGTGCCAATAACAGTTGAAAATGATTAATGATGAAAAAAATTTTGTGCAATCAAGTTGATTTGAGTTCCAACTTTGCGCTAATGTTTTGAAATAGACTCTACAAGTTTTCCTGCAACCCACCGTGAAAGAACCTCAGCACCGTTCGAGTTCAGGTGCTCAGGATCGTGCCAATACTCAGCTCGGTAAAGTTCTGAGCAGTCTGGAATCCAAACGTCGCCCATTTCCTCCAAGAGACTGACAAATCCCGAATCCGGAAGAGGTGCGCCGCGTTTTGGCAGAAAGAGAAAATGAAGTCGCACTCCGCGTGAACGAGCAATTTCAGAAAACGCATAAAGCTCAGCTACTCGTCCGCGCGGATACAACTTCATCATCAATTTTTCCCGCGCAAGCAGAGAATATACCTTTAGAGGCGCGACCTCCTCTTTAATTACTCGGCTTTCTCCGATCGATTTTGGATCCCAGCCGGCAGTCCGATTCATTGCACTTCCATCGTACACTGGCGGAATGAACTGCCTTAGAAATACAGCTCCAGGCCTAACAAGAAGCGAAAGCAAAACTTCAAAAGACTGATTGTTCCTATTGATAACTTCAGGAACTTTAAAACATTCGTTGACGAATACAAAAGCAGTAGCGACAGTGAAGACATCACCTGAACGACAAATACGTGAAAACCAGCGATGAGATAACACCGGTTCGGTACTACCAATTTCGAAGACGATGTCCCTGATCGGTTGCCGATCGAGAATATCTCGAGCAAAGACGCAGTGGAGATTTCTGCCCTGCCAACTTGTACCAAAATTCCAAACTTTGCCGCAATTAGAATTACCTGCCTCGATGATCGCTGGATCTATGCCGGTCCATGTGTGAGAAGACCCTAGAAATACAACCGAGGCGCAAGGCTCAGCAAAGAGGCGACTTTTAATCCACGAGAATTTCGCATCAGGCAGTGAATAATAATTTTCTCGCTCAATAGGCAACGTGCCTGCAAGCACACAGAAGACAAGAAACCATGCAAGCGTAGCGGCAACACATCGGCCGCCCGCGTCAAAACTGAAAATATATGAAAGCCTGGTAGCCAATATTCCACTCGCTTACAAAGAAAAATACAAGGTTTCTCACTTGCACAACGTTCGATCCTCGATTTCCACCAAGTGGGATGTACAAGTAATCGCGAATCCAACGCGAAAAGCTAATATGCCAGCGCCGCCAGAATTCCTGTGGATCCTCTGCATG
>PEWQ01000045.1 GCA_002780065.1 Candidatus Hydrogenedentes bacterium CG07_land_8_20_14_0_80_42_17 | reverse complement strand
ACTGCTCTACAGCGTAAAATAATTTTTTGCAATTTGCATGAATTTGTATTCGAAACCTGGAACGAATCGTAATTCATTTATCGAGGTGAACAGCCCGATATTTGTTCTGAACCAAATTATGTTCTTTGCAAATTCAGGAGTCATTTCGGGAACTGTTAACAATTTATTGAGCGAAACAGAATTCAGATTCAGCGGCAGAGTTTCAGAAGTGTTTTCTTTTCGGACTTCCGGCGGCGGCAAAGCGGAGAGCATAAGAATTGCTCGGCGCGCAAGCTGATCTGCCTGAGTTATCAGTCCAGCCTCGAGCGCAGCCTCAGAATTTGCGATCAGTTCTTTTGCAGTGTTTATCAGAGGATTATCGATATGTTGGTTTTCAGCGGCAAATAGCCGTTCGAGCGCTTCATACAGCGAATCGATTGCGGGCACTGCAGGCCTGGTTGTTGTTGCTCTGTCGAAATCGCCGCGCCGCGTTGTGGATACTCTGATTCGACGCGCAATTCCGATTGCGTCTTCATATCTGCCTTCTCCGTACGCAGTCTTTGCGGCTTGCAACAATCGGTCAAGAAGCGGACTGCGCCGTTCACTTTTGGAAATTTCAACTTCAGCGGCCGCAATTGCAATCTCCGCGGTTTTAATCTGATTGAGCTCTTCGCGTTCGATGTGAGTCTCGATTTGCGGAGTATCAGGCGCCGAAATTAAAAGTATAAGCGATAAAAAAGTTATCATCTCAATTCTGCCTTTACATCGAATTTGTCACGCAATGAGTCGCCGAGCATATTCCATCCGAAAACTGTCATTGCAAGAAACAGACCGGGCCCGAAGACTGCCCACGGAGCTACTCCGAGATAAGCTTCCGCAGTATAAATCATCCAGCCCCACGAAGGCCCTAAAACACTGTTTCCGGATGAGCCCAACCCCAAAAATGAAAGTGAAGCCTCAATCATGACCGCAGATGCAATTCCGAAAGAGAAGGTGACGATGAGCGGAGCATAGCAGTGCGGAATGACATGCTTGAATAAAATCATTGATTCAGGTTCTCCGATAGCGCGAGCCGCCATTACAAAATCTCTTTTTGAAATCTCGGCGGAGACTGCTCGAATTAAAACCGCAACATCGACCCACGAGACAGCGACAATTGCGATTATTACTGTGAGGAGCCCGGAGCCAAGCGCAGTGCCGATTCCGATTGCGAGAATCAATGAAGGAAAAGCTAGAAATATTTCTATCAGACGCGACAGAATAAAATCAGTCTTTCCTCCGTAGAAGCCTGCGATAGAGCCGATGAGCCCTCCGATAATAACGGCAAGAATCCGCGCGGCAAGTCCCACTCCGAGCGAAATTCGCGCGCCGTAAAGTGTTCTTGCGAATATGTCGCGGCCGAGTTCGTCTGTGCCGAACGGATGTTTGATTGAAGGAGCGAGATGTCTGTTCGAAAGTTGTTCTCCCATCTTCGGAGAGGTATCTCCGGAAACAGGATATGGAGTCAATAAGGGCGCAAAAATAGCAAAGCCGAAAATAATAATGAGAATTGAGATTGAGGTCTTCATCTTAACCTCGGATCAAGCCATGCGCGGGCGAGATCAGCTAAAGTCATTGCGAGGACATAAGTGACGGCCATGACAAGAACGATTGCCTGAATCGAAGGAACATCGCGCTGAGATATTGCAGTAAGCGCGAACCTGCCGAGCCCGGGCCACGCGAAGATTGTTTCGGTTATGACTGAGCCGTTCAGATAATTTGCCAGGTCGAGAATTAGTATCGAGATGAGCGGAGGCATTGCGTTTGGAAACGCGTGCTTGAAGAGCGCACGGGCTGGAGTGAGCCCCTTAGCAAGAGCAGTCCGCATGTAGTCTTCGGAAAGAATTTCGAGCAACGTTGTTCTTGTCAGCCGCGCGAGAAATGCGGCGGAGCGGGTGCCAAGCGTCATTGCAGGAAGAATGACGAATGCGATGGGACCGTATCCGGCCGGCGGAAGAAACGAAAATTTTTCTGCGAGAAGATATCGAAAAATTAAAGCCGTTACGAATACTGGAGCACTTACGCCTAGAACCGCAATGACCATAATTGTTTTGTCGAATGCTGTTCGAGGAAAAAGCGCTGTCAATGCTCCGGCCCCGATTCCGAGCAGTAATGAAATTGAGAACGCGGTCAGAGCAAGATAAATTGTTCTCGGAAATCGCTCGATTATGATATCTGAAATCGGCTTTTGAGTAATCATAGATTTACCAAGATCGAATTTCGAGAGCCTCTTCATAAAAAAGAAGTACTGAATAATAAGCGGCTTGTCCAATCCAAGCTCTTTTCTCAATTCGATTCTGTCTTCTTCGGAGACACTTTGCCCCACGATTGTATCGACAGGATCACCAGGCACGAGATGAATGAAGAGGTGAACGATAAATGTGACACCAATTATTACGAAGATAAGTCCTGCAATTCTCCGAAAGAAAAAGTTAATCATTTCGTTGTCTCACTTCACGCTTCACGATTTTATATTTCGTTCCTTTATCGCCATTGAATATCGCAGGAATCGTGTATCCTGAAATCCTCGGCGATACAGCTACAGCAGTGCGGGGATACCACAGAAAAATCCACGGAGCTTTCTTTATTATTCTTTTCGATACTGCGATTATTGCTGAGCCTCTTTCGTTGCCTTGACAGAGCGATAGAATCTTTTCGATCATAGAATCCGTTTCAGAATCGCTGAATCTCGATCGATTTCCGGCAGACCCGATATTTTTGGAAGAGAATAGCGGCGCAATAAAATTCTCTGCGTCGGCGTAGTCGGCATACCAATTCAAAAGGCAGAGATCGAAGTCTCCTTTATTTGCGCGGCCGCGCATAGCTGAAAATTCCATCGGCTCGATTTGTATCTTCAGACCGATATCTCGAAGAAACCCTGCAATAGCTTCAGCAGGCTCCAGCGTGCCGCGGACAGAACTTCGCAGAAGAACTATTTTTTTATTGAAGTCGAAGTCGGCAGATTTAAGTAGTCGCTTCGCTTCAATAGGATTGTATTCAAATCCTGTGATTTTTTCAGGCATGAGCGCCGGCGGAACAGATCCTGTCGAACGGGTGCCGAGTCCATTCCTGATAGAAGAAATAATTTTATCGACATCGATCGCCATGTTGAACGCTCTTCGAATTCGTTCGTCAGTAAATCTCTCGGTGTTTATGGCAACATAAACGGTGACGAGTTGATCAACAGTTTGAATCCTCTCCTTCCAAACAGAGTCATTGCGAAATACCGGAATTTGCATCTCGGGTATCTCACAGATGTCGAGTGAGCCTCTCTTCAATAATGCTGTTTGAGTCAGAGGCTCGGGAACAATTCTGTAGATGATGCCTTCAACTTCAGGAGCTCCTTCGAAATAATTTTTATTTTTTTCGAGGAGAACCGAACGGTCATCTTCCCAACGGACGAATCGATAGGGGCCGGTTCCGCAAGGGCGACGGGCAAATTCATCTCCCAGTCGATTCACTTCTTCGATTGGAACTATGTAGCAGGTAGGCATTGCGAGCAGAGAAAGAAACGGCGCTGACGGATGTTTCAGAATCATTTTGAATCGATTCCCTTCAGCAAAAAAAGTATCGACCGCGTCAAAGACCCAAGTTCGTTTAGAGCGGGTTTTCGGGTCGAGAATTCTGGAAAAACTTGCGGCAATATCCGAAGCGGTAAGCTCGCGGCCATTTTGAAACTTAACATTCTTACGGATCAGGAAGTTGTAATTTACTCCGTCAGGAGAGACCGTCCATGTTTCTGCCAGATCCGGGACCACCGATATTCCGTCGAACCTCACGAGCCCGTTGAAAAGTTTTGCGAGAATGTCTCCACTGTTTACGTCTGTTGCAAGTGCAGGATCGAGCGACTGCGGATTGGATGAAATTGCAATCCGAACGTATTTCGGATCTGCGTCTCGGTCTTGACCGCAGCCGATTATGAGTAATGTGACAAATATAGAGCTCAATATAAATTTCATATTCATCATGATATATGCAAAATATATTTTTTTTTACTTATTTCTATTGCAGAGATAAAATAAAAATATGGCAAACAGTTCAAAGTGGAGTAAACGATTATTAGCTTTATTTTGCTCAATGGTTCTTTCCGTTATTGTTGCAGAAATTGCCGCTCGGCATTATTTCTATCCAATACGTTTTTACAATAATTTTACTTACATTCCGACAATCTACGATCCTTTGCTTGGCTATTTACCTGAACCTGATTGGCATGGTCTTATGCAAAATTTGGATTATTCAGTAAATGTTTCTATTGGCTCTGATGGTTTGAGAGCTACTTCAAACGTATTAAAAAATGAAAATAATTCCGAATCTGCAATTTTTTTTGGAGACTCGTTTATTTTCGGAGACGGGCTTAATGATGAACAAACTATTCCTTCTCAAGTCTCTTTGGCTCTGTCTGGAGAAGGGAAAAATATTAAATGTTTGAACGCAGGAGTATTGGGCTGGTCTCCGGCGCAAGCTCTTCTTTATTATCAAAGACTATCTCAAAAAAATAAATTCGATAAAGTAATCTACGGAATTTGTCTTGAAAATGATATTGCGGATAACTCTGCATTTCTTAGCGGCCGATTTCAGCTAAGCAAAGACACAATTGTTTGGCTGAATAAAAATGCATCTCCACCTACAAATGCCGAGGATATTTCCATTGTAAAGAAACTGTTACGTTCGAGCAGACTTTATGTTGTCTTTGCAAGTTATCTTCGACGTTTTGCTCCGATGCTAAGAAGTAAGATCGAAAAAAGCGGTGCTGTAAACAACACGTTTAAAGAACAGCAGAACAATGTTTCGAAATTTTTTAGAACTTCTCAAGACTCTGAAACTGAAAAGAGTTGGGAGAAACTTCAAGATGTTTTAAAAATCTGGAAGCAGGAAACTGAATTAGAAAAACGAGAATTAATTCTTGTCCCATTTTCATCGGCTTGGATGATTGATGATAATCTTTTTTCAAAACTCACTGCGCAATGGCCTGAGGGAAAATACGATAGAACTTATGTATTGAATCGCGTTAAAGAAATTGCTGAAAAAGAGAACATTCGAGTGATAGATCCTTCTTCAATGATTAGGAAAGAACATTTCTATATTTTTGACGGGCATCTTAAACCTGATGGAGCAAAAATTGCCGCTCGATTTATTGCGGACAATTTGTAGAGCATATTTGAAGAAGAGATAAATGCGCAAAATTGAGTTCAGTGTCGTTATTTCCACTTGCGGAAGAGAAACTTTGAATGAAGCTGTCGACTCTGCCGCATATCAGAGCTATGCCCCGAGCGAAATAATTATTGCGTATGACGGTGAATCCGCATATTCAACATTTTTGAAAGATATTCCGACTTCAATTAACAACGTTCCGATAAAAATATTGGAGCAAGGCAAGAAAACCGGTATAGGTTCGATTTGCAGAAATTTAGGAGCTCGGCAGGCAAAATACGAGTATCTTGCTTTTCTCGATGATGACGATTTATGGGCAGAACAGAAGCTCGAAAAATATGCTGAGGCGATAACTTTACAAGATTTCGACTTTATTTATTCGAACACAAATTTATTCGATAATGCATATCGAATTTTTGACTACAAGAATTTCGAACAATTTTATTCAAAAGATCGCAGTCAATTAAAACTCAATATGATGAAATTTACAGCAACAGGCTCCACTTCAACGTATGTAATAAGAAAAAGTATATTTGATGAGCTTGACGGTTTTGATGAAACTATGTTGAGCGCGCAGGATTATGAATTTTCTCTAAGGATAATAGCGGATGACTCGATTAAAATCGGCTTTCTGAATGAACCGCTGTTGTATTACCGCTACAATACTCTGAAAAAAATATCTCTGACTCCTCAATTGAAAGTTGACGGAATGGAGAGAATATTGAAATTAAAAGAGAAACTTTTCCCTGAACTCTATAAAAAATATGAAGAAGTTATTTTATCTTTTCATTATTATTCAATTGCTTTGGCATATCTATTGGCTGGCGAAACAACTAAATTTCAGGAAATAAGTTTGAAATTTTCTTTGGAGAATAGAAATTATTTACGATTATCGATAATTAAATGGTTGGTTCGATTAAAATTATTTAATTTTGTCAGCGAAGTTAAAAGAATATTAGGAAGAGAAAAATATTTATCAGAAACAAAAAAATTTAGACAATGGTTAACATATCTTGGTAATAAAGTAATTGCCGGACGTTAAACTTTTTTTAGTTCGATTACTTCAGGATTAAATTTATTCAGCCGCTTTTTCATGATCTCTATGGCTTGTGGATTATTGTCAACGAGAATAAAATTGCGTTTCGCCTCGGCCGCCGCCAGCCCCAGAGTTCCGCTTCCGGCGAAGAAGTCGAGAACTGTATCGCCAGGATTAGAGTGCACTGCTATTATCCTTCGAATGATTCCCAAAGGCTTTTGGGTGGCATAGCCGGTCTTTTCTTTTCCGTTTGTCGGTACGATCGTGTGCCACCAGACATCGGTCGGAGTTTTTCCGCGCGCGGCTTTTTCTTTGCCGACAAGTCCCGGCGCCATGTACGGGATTCTATCTATCGCATCGTAATTGAATGTGTATTTTTCGGAATCTTTTGCATACCACAATATATTGTCATGCTTTGCCGACCACTTTTTTATCGAACGCGCTCCATAATCGTATGACCAGATAATTTCGTTTTTGAATGACGCTCGTCCAAAAATCTTGTCGAGTAGAACTTTGCAGTAATGGACCTCTCTATAATCGATATGAAAGAAAAAAGAACCGCTTGGCTTTAAAATTCGATAAGCATTCTGCAGTCTTGGCTCAAGAAATTCCATGTAATCATCGAAATTGTCTTTGTATTTTGTAGTGCTGACTTTGACAGTTTTATATCGTTGACTCGCATAGCCGGTTCTGTCTCCGTTCTCATCGTCACGCAGAGTTTTTATTCTGGTTCGGCTCTGAGTCTTACCTGTATTAAACGGAGGGTCGATATAAATCAAATCTATTGATTCACCGGGAATTTTATCGAGAACAATAGAATTATCTCCAAAAAATATTTTTCCTGAACACATAAGTTTAGAATGACTGATTCTTTTGAATTCGACAATAGATAAATATTAAATTATGATACAAAAAAATTGAGGGACAAACATGATTATTGTATTAGCACAGGAAAGCACTGCTGAAGACCGCCAGCATATTGTAGATGTAATAAAGACTCACGGTCTCGACGTTCATATCTCCATAGGAAAAGAACGAACCATCATAGGCGTAATCGGCGACGAAAGCAAAATTGAAAACTTGCCGTTAGAAATATTCTCAGGCGTTGAAAAGGTTATGCAGGTCACAAAACCTTACAAGAGAGTGTCGCGCGAATTTCATCCTGACTCGAGTGTAATCACAATTGGAGCCAATCGAGACGGAACTGTTTCCACAAAGATAGGCGGA
>PEWQ01000081.1 GCA_002780065.1 Candidatus Hydrogenedentes bacterium CG07_land_8_20_14_0_80_42_17 | reverse complement strand
CCTATTTAATTATGATTTGATTGACGAAAAAAATGAATTCTATATAATTTCTTTCTAAACTTATCTTCAGCGTAGATATTTATTAGGAGTAGATATTTGTTAAATGCTAATGTAATAACTCTCTTCATCTTTACCGCCTGCGGATTCATCTTCGTACTTTTGGCGATGGATTTTGCCGGTCGAATATTGCGCGGCAAAGAAGTAGCTACGCCTGAAAAGAAGGCTACTTACGAATGCGGAGAACTTCCCATAGGCGAGGCGTGGATCAGATACAATCCGCGATTCTTTCTTTTGGCTATCGTCTTTATTATTTTTGATATTGAAACTGCGTTCCTATTTCCCTGGGGTGTGACTGCCAAAGAATTCGGAATAGTTGCTTTTTGGGACATGATTGTTTTTCTGGCTATACTTCTCCTAGGATACATTTGGTTCTGGAAGATCGGCGAGCTTCGATGGATTCTTCCGTCAAATAAGCGAGAGCGAAATGAATGAAGGCAGAATAGAAGAGTTCGAAGATCTTCTGCATTCGATTCGCTCGACATCTACACGTCTAGGAGAATCTGCTGTCGCCATGCGACTTGACCTAATGCTGAAATGGGCGGATTGGTGCATATCGACTTCACGACTGAATTCTCTTTGGCCGTTTTCTTTTGGACTTGCGTGTTGCGCAATCGAGATGATGGCCACTGCGGCATCGCGTTTTGACATGGATCGTTTTGGCGCAGGAGTTTTTCGAGCTTCGCCCAGACAAGCTGATCTAATGATTGTCGCAGGAACCGTCACCTACAAAATGGGAGAACGCGTCAGAAGATTATGGCATCAAATGCCTGAGCCGAAATGGGTCATTGCAATGGGCGCATGCGCTACAAACGGAGGTCCATACGATCTTAATGGATATCACGTAATGAAAGGAGTCGATCTCGTTGTACCTGTAGACGTATACGCGCCGGGATGCCCGCCAAGACCCGAATCATTGCTGAATGCTTTGATTAAACTTCAGGACAATATTCGAACAGGACGCGATCGGCAAATTCGAGCCGCATGGGAAAGATCGAGGTGGTCGAATAATACCCTCACCACTGCCCCTCTCACAAAGGACGTTCAAAATAATTGAAAATGAAAATAGAAAAATTAAAATCTTTAATTTGCACTTTACACTTTGCAATATCAAATACAATAACAGTCATGAGAGACATCATGAAGGCACATAAGCTCCGCATCAATGGGTATCACTGTGAGTAAAACTGTTTACAACCAATTGAAGACTCAGTTCGGAGATGCAATTGGAGAATATATTGAAACTGCTTCTCCATTCATAGAAGTTAAATCCGAATCTATACGCGAAGTAGCAAGATTCTGCAAAGAACTCGGTTTCGATTCTCTAATGTGTCTCTCAGCAGTGGATACTAAAGGAATGAAAATTTCCTCGTCGCCTCAAGAAAATAAAACTCAAAAACCTGCGCCGCCGAAAGAAGAGATTCAAGTTGTGTATCACCTCAATTCCACTTTTACGCGCGATAAAATCGCTTTGAAGGTCTGCCTCGACCGCACATCTCCGCGTCTTCCCTCAGTAAGCAGTATCTGGGGAGTTGCAAACTGGCATGAGCGCGAAGCTTACGACATGTTCGGAGTAATCTTTGACGGGCATCCTGCGCTCTCAAGAATACTCTGTCCCGAAGATTGGGAAGGATGGCCGCTGAGAAAAGATTATGTTTTTCCTGAGCGATATCATGACGTTGAGCACAAACGCAAACCTTCAGGCGCAGAGTTCCTCGATGGAGAAAAAAAACAATGACAGTGCACGGCGAAGAACTCGTAATCAACATGGGACCTCAGCACCCGTCAACTCACGGAGTGCTTCGACTGCTTCTGAAGACTGACGGCGAGGTTGTAGGCGAGGCATTGCCTCAGATCGGATACCTGCACCGCTGTTTCGAGAAGAGCGCAGAACGTGTTTCATGGAACGGAGTTGTTCCTTACACTGACAGAATGGATTATGTTGCGGCAATATCGAACGAATGGTCGTTTGTGCTTGCGGCGGAAAAACTCGGAAATGCGACCGTACCCGAGCGCGGCGAATATTGCAGAGTCATTTCTGCAGAGCTTCAGCGTATTGCTTCGCATCTCGTTGCGTTCGGAACATTTGGAATTGATATGGGCGCGTTCACTCCGTTTCTTCATGCGTTCCGCGACCGCGAAAAAATTTTGGATATTCTCGAAATGATGTCCGGAGCTCGGTTGTTGTATCACTACATAAGAATAGGCGGAGTCATGTCCGATTGCGACTCTAAAATATGCGAAATGATTAAGCTCTTTATCAAAGATATGAGAACCCGGCTTCCCGAATATCATCAGCTTTTGTCATACAATAGAATCTTCATCGAGCGCACGGCTAATGTCGGCATAATCACCAGAGAGCAGGCAATCAATTACAACATTACAGGTCCGAATCTAAGAGCCACAGGAATGGAATGGGATCTGCGCAAATGCGATCCTTACAGCATATACGACAGATTTGAATTTAAAATCGCCGTAGGCACGTGCGAACACGGAGTTAGCGGCGATTCGTGGAATCGTTATATGGTCAGACTAATCGAGATTGAAGAATCGCTTAAGATACTAGAGCAGGCTGTCGAGCAGATTCCAGCCGGTCCGATATCCGCCGCGATTAAAGTCTTTAAACCTGCACCTGGAGAGATATACGCGCGTACTGAAGGCGCTCGAGGCGAAATAGGTTTTTATGTAATTTCCGATGGAGACTTGAAGCCGTTTCGAGTAAAAGCAAAATCTCCTTCGTTCTGCGCACTTTCCGGTTTCCATGAGTACAGCCGCAATTTGATGATTGCGGACCTGGTCGCGCTTCTCGGCTCAATAGATATTGTATTGGGCGAGGTTGATAGATGAGTTCCTTCTTGCAAAATTATTTTGTCTCTTTTATTGCCGGTTTATTAAATCATCAGCCTCTTGCGTGGATTCTCTACGGAATAATTTCAGGAGCTGTAATTCTTGGAGTGCTCTCTGCTTATGGAGCTCTAGCAGTTTACGCTGAACGAAAAATCATGGCATTCATGCAATGCAGACTAGGGCCCATGGAAGTTGGGCCTGAAATAGAACTGAGAATTGCCGGAATGAAAATTCTTCCCAAAGGCTGGTACGGACTTGGAGTGTTGATTGCTGATGGAATAAAACTGCTCGGCAAAGAAGACACAGTGCCTGCGAAAGCAGATTCGCTTATCTTTAAACTTGCGCCGGCAATCGTTTTTGCGGCGACGATTACGTCTTTTGTCGTCATCCCGTTCGCTCCGTTCTTTACGCCTGCGGATATCGATGCCGGAATTCTCGTTATCCTCGCAGCATCTTCTATTGTTGCCGTCGGAATCGTTATGGGAGGTTACGCTTCCAACAACAAGTGGTCGCTCTACGGAGCCATACGATCGGTTGCGCAAGTAGTCAGCTACGAAGTACCAATGGGACTTGCATTGCTCTCCGTAGTAATGACAACAGGAAGCCTCGCGCTGGCGGACATCGCAGACAATCAAAGCGGTTGGGCATGGAACTGGCACGCTTTCTCGAATGTCTGGCTCTTCATCGCTGCAATCATCTACATCATATCTTCACTCGCGGAAACTAATCGAACTCCGTTCGACATTCCTGAAGCGGAAGCCGAACTTGTTGCCGGATATCACACGGAATATTCGGGAATGCGGTTTGCGCTCTTCATGTTCGCCGAATACATCAACATGCTTCTCGTCTCTTTGATCGCCTCTGTATTTTTCTTTGGCGGTTATTATTCCGGCATTCAATGGCTCGACAGATATTATTTTCTTGGTCCGTTTGTTCTTGGAGCAAAAGCTCTTCTGCTTGTCATAATAATGATCTGGCTGAGATGGACTCTTCCGAGATTCAGAGTCGATCAACTGATGACGCTCTGCTGGAAAGCTATGCTCCCTCTTTCAATAATCGCTTTTGTCGGAGCCGCCGCCGCATTATTTCAAACCTCTCTTGTTTTCGCAATCTTCTGGCGCTTCTGTATCCTTATTCTTCTCGCACTCTTTGCGTTCGAAGTAGCTAAAGGAATCAGAACAAAAAGCATTTCGAGAAAGGCCACTGAATGAATATGCAGGCAAGGCCTATCGTCAAAGAGATGTTTGAATCCGTCGGATGGCTCGTTAATATTCTTGTCACATCGGTTCAAGGAATGCTTATCACCGGAAAGTATTTTGTTAGACCAAACGAAATAGTCACGGTTCGCTATCCGCGCGAAAAATTGAACGTTCCCGAAAATTTCCGCGGAAGGCTTTTAAACGATCCTGAACGATGCATTTCCTGCGAACTTTGCGCTAGAGCATGCCCTACTAAATGCATAACAGTAAAACACGAAATGGGTGCGGATAAAAAACGAATTCTCACTGAATATTCGCTCGACATGACAGCATGCCTATTTTGCGGGCTATGCACTGAAGCGTGCCCGGAAACAACCAAAAATGCCAAAGGCAAAAAATGCCTTATCTTCGTCAGCGATTATGAATACTCGTCGGATTCAAAAGAGCAGATAAAATATTATTTCAAACAAACTGAAGATGGCCTTGCAAGAAAAAGAAAAGATGCTGAAGAACGTGTAAAAAAAGCGGCAGAGGCAAAAAAGAAATCTGAAGAAGCAAAGTCGGCGGCGGCGGCAATAGCCTCAACAAAAATAAATATCGCCGAGGAGTCGAAATAATGCTCAAACTCTCTTTATTCGCATTCTTTGCCGCAATGGCGCTTGGATTCGCGCTGGTTGTCGTTCTAGCAAAACGCGTCTTTCGAGCCGCATTCGGGCTTATGGGCACTCTATGCGGAATCGCAGGGCTCATGGTTCTTTACGGAAATACAACCGTAGCCGCACTTCAAGTATTGATTTACGTTGGAGGAGTTTTTGTTCTGTTTCTCTTCTCGATACTTGTGACCGAGAATATCGAACAAGCATTTTTCAGGAGAAATAAAAGTTCTTTGATTATGTCAGGAGTTTTATCAATAGCAGTAGCAGGCATTCTTCTTATTGCATCTGCAACACCTTTCTTTCTCGATCCCATCTGGAGTTACAGCATGACAAATATTTCAGCGAAAGAGATCGGATTTTCATTGCTGACAACTAATCTGCTCGCATTCGAGGTTATATCTATTCTACTTCTTGCGGCTCTAATTGCTTCAATAATCCTCATTCGAAAGGAACTCAAGTCATGAACGCTTTGCCTCCGTTCTTTGCTCTAGTTGTCGGTTCCATTCTCTTCGCACTCGGGTTGGCAGCTATTACTCTGCATAGGTCTATAATCAGAATGCTCTTCGGAATTGAGCTCATGCTGAATGCGGCCATTCTGAATTTTGTTGCGTTTGGAGCGGGATACGGCGATGCAAACGGAGCAGTATTCGCGATAATGATTATGGCAGGAGCCGCGGCAGAGGCGGCTGTGAGCCTTGCTCTCGTATTTGCATTCTTCGCAATAATGAGAAGTTCCGACATAGAGTCCAGAAAGGAATTAGCGAGATGAAAATATTGCTGATTCTTTTTCCTCCACTCTTCGCAAGCGTGATTCAGCTTCTAATCGGAAGAAAACTTCCCCGCAAAGGCGACTGGCTCCCGATTCTTGGCATTACAATTTCTTGGATAACTGCTTTATCGTTATTCATTCCTACTTTTTTTCTAAAACAGACTGTTCCTCATATTTCGCTCTCCGTCGATTGGGCGTTCGGCGGGGGGGCGCTCGGCGGTGGGGCGCTCGGCGGTGGGGCGCTCGGCGGGGGGGCGCTCGGCGAGGCGTTCAAATTAGGTTTTTTTACTGACGGTCTTTCTATTGCAACACTCTTCATGGTCACTACAGTATCGCTTCTGATACATATCTTCTCTTCCGGCTACATGCACGGAAATCCACTCTACTCGCGCTTCTTCGCACAGACATCTTTCTTCACATTCGCAATGCTGGGATTGGTCATCTCCGACAATCTCCTCTTCCTCTTTATTTTCTGGGAACTCATGGGGCTCTGTTCATATCTTCTAATCGGATTTTATTCGTGGTGCCCCGATGTCGGCTACGACCGAGACGCCCCGCGAAAAGCCGGAATGAAAGCGTTTCTTACAACTCGAGTCGGAGACGCCGCGCTCTTCGTTGCAATAGCTATTCTTTATTCAGCAACAGGTTCATTTACCTTTAGAGGAATTCATTCTGCAATTGCGAACGGAGCAGTATCGCAATCCGCATTGTTAGCCGCATCACTTCTCATACTTCTTGGAGCAATTGGAAAGTCGGCGCAGTTTCCTCTTCACGTATGGCTGCCTGATGCAATGGAAGGTCCTTCTCCGGTCTCAGCTTTAATTCACGCCGCAACAATGGTCGCCGCAGGAATTTATCTTGTTGGCAGATCGATATCGTTCGGGTTCTTTCCTGAGTCCGCGCTTATCGTCACAGCAGGTGTTGGAAGTTTCACTGCGCTCTTTGCGGCTTCAATGGCACTCGCTGCAATGGACTTCAAAAAAGTACTCGCATACTCGACTATTTCTCAGCTCGGGTTCATGCTTGCGTCGCTCGGTGTCGGAGGATGGACGCCGGGTTTATTTCATCTTGTAACGCACGCGTTCTTCAAGGCACTACTCTTTCTCGGTTCAGGGTCAGTACTCCACGCAGTGCACACACGCGACATGAGAGAGATGGGTGGGCTTAAGCAAAAAATGCCGATCACTTATTTTACAATGCTGATCGGCGCACTGGCACTGACAGGGTTTCCTGGATTTTCAGGTTTTTTCTCCAAAGATGAAATTCTCGCTGTATCGTTGGGCTGGGGCATGAAGCGCGGTGCGGCAGGCTACATTCCTTTTCTTCTGCTTATTTCCGCTACTGCGTTCACTGCGTTTTACACATTCAGAATGATGATCCTTGTCTTTCACGGAAAACCAAAGGATCATCATCGCTTCGAACATGCTCATGAAAGTTCAGCATCAATGACTGTTCCTCTAATTATTCTTTCTCTATTTGCAATAGCGTCGGGCTGGTCGTGGTTGAGAACGCCGTTTGAATCTATTGTATCGCTCGGCGGTGGGGCGCTCGGCGGTGGGGCGCTCGGCAGTGGGGCGCTCGGCGGGGGGGAAGAAGAAATTCCGCATAGCGCGCACACTGTAGCAATGGTGCTGTCTATAATTGTAAGTTTGAGCGGAATCGGTCTCGCATTCATTGTCTATCACTTTGAAAAAATATCTGCCGAAATATTTACGCGCGGAATTATCGGGCGATCAATTCATAAAGCTCTTGTAAATCTCTGGTGGGTTGACGACTTTTATCTCTGGCTTATTAAAAAAGTTATCGAAATTTCAAAAGCTCTCGGAATCTTCGATAGAAGAGTAATCGACCGAATTGTAGATTCTTTTGGAACTGCATCGGTCATTGTTTCTAAAGGAGCAGGAATTGCCGACTTCAGAGGCATCGATTATGTTGCAAACGGTACTGCGGATTTAATACGAGATGCCGGCGACAAAATTCGAATGATTCAGACTGGCAGGCTTGGAGACTACATACTGGGTCTAATGGTCGCATTCATTATTCTAGTGGTATGGGTGGCAATATGAAAAATTGTGATGCGTGGCGCGTGGATAAAAATACAGATTTATTCGATATCCACCATTCTGCCGTTGGAAAGGTGTGAAATAATTTAAAAATGAAAATTGGAATGATAAAATTTTCGGTTTGCAATTTCAAATTTAATAAGGTGGTGAACTTTAAATGACACTCTCACTTCTTCTTTTGATTCCGCTTTTGGGAAGCGTAATCGCGCTATTTGTTCCGGAAAAAGCAGTAAAGCCGCTGGCTCTGGTGATTACAATAGTGACTCTAATAGCCGCAATTCCACTTTTAATTTATTTCGATACATCTATCAGCGGATTTCAATTTCTTGAAGAAAGGTACTGGATTCCTACATTTGGAATTAATTACATTGTTGCAGTTGACGGCTTATCCTTACCGCTGGTAATTCTCACTGTTCTGCTTTCGCTGATCTGCATAATCGCGTCGTGGAATATCGAGAAGCACGTGAGAGGTTATTTTTCTCTCTTTCTGTTACTTCAATCGGCAATGACCGGAGTCTTTATCGCGCTCGACATGTTTCTCTTCTATGTCTTCTGGGAACTGATGCTGCTCCCGATGTATTTCCTAATCGGAATTTGGGGTGCGCCTCCGCGCGTTGACGCCGATGGAAGGACTAGAGGCGGTCCCTACGCCGCAATTAAGTTTTTCATCTACACTCTCATAGGCTCTCTCTTGATGCTCGTCGCAATACTCTGGCTCTGGAACCAAAACGGAACCTTCGACTTCAGGCAATGGACTGATCCTGACAGAAATATTCAGTTTCAAGTCATACTTTGGACACTTTTCTTCATTGCATTTGCAATTAAAATTCCAATGTTTCCTTTTCACACATGGCTTCCCGACGCTCACGTAGAAGCTCCTACTGCCGTTTCTGTAGTGCTTGCAGGCGTATTACTTAAAATGGGAACTTACGGAATCATTCGGTTTAACTATTTTCTGTTTCCCGATGCGACCGTTATGATGGCAATAACCGTAGGAGTCTTCGGAGTCATAAACATTATTTACGGAACGCTTTGCGCTATGGCGCAAACCGACATGAAGCGCCTTGTCGCATATTCCTCGATTAGCCACATGGGATATGTCATGCTCGGAATGAGCGCATTCATGTCAGTTGGACGCGGAAGCGCAGTATACGAAGGATTGCTCGGCGGTACCCTTCAGATGTGGAATCACGGCACAATAACGGCAATGATGTTTCTACTTGTCGGAGTCATTTACGACCGCGCTCATCACCGCGACATTACACGGCTCGGCGGCCTCGCTATAACAATGCCGATATACACGGGATTTGTGGGTCTTGCGTTCTTCGCTTCTCTCGGGCTTCCGGGACTTTCCGGTTTTATCGGTGAGGCGCTGGTTTTATTAGGAACGTGGAAGGCCGCAGGAATATACCGAATATTCGTCGGCATCGCGGCAGTGGGTATTGTCATCACAGCCGGATATCATCTGTGGCTTATTCACAGAGCATTTCTCGGCAAGGAGAATCCTGAATGCGCCAAACTGCCTGACATCAATCTTCGTGAAATCATAACACTGGTTCCTCTAGGTCTTATCGTCATCTGGATCGGAGTCTATCCCGCGCCTGCATTGAGATACATCAGCGCCACAATGCAAAGCATAGTCGACAATATTCTTCAGGCAGGTTTGTAGAAAGAATGTACAGTATTGCGTTCAGCGAAATATCAGCGGTTGGAGGTGAAATTTCACTTCTCGCCGTTGCGGCATTGCTTCTCTTATTTCGGCCGAAGAAACCTGTTGCAGTTCTTCTGACACTTCTTGGAATCTGCGCAGCGCTCTTATTAACTCTCGCTCCATGGAAGAATACTCTCGATGTTTTTTCAGGCACATATCATTCAGGAAAATTAGAAGCATATCTTAAAGATATTGCGCTGATTGCCGGAGCTATTTCACTCTTTCTGCTGAAAGACGACAAAAAAATTAAACTACACTTTTCGGAGATTGTATCTCTCCTTATCTTCATGCTTTGTGGCGCAATGATTATTGTCTCTGCAAGGCATCTGATACTTACATGGCTGGCATTCGAACTCTTATCTGTTCCGGCTTATGCGCTTGTAGGATCAATTCCGTCATCGTCAAAAGGAACGGAAGGAGGATTGAAGTATGCCGTATTTGGAGGCACTGCATCCGCGACAATGCTTTACGGTTTTTCTCTGCTTTACGGAGCAGTTGGAAGTCTCAGCTATTCGAACATTCAATTCGCATTTTCTAACTCCGAAATAGTTTCCCTCTCGTCGCCTCTTATCATTATCTCTCTCGTAATGATAATTGTAGGAATTATGTTTAAACTTTCAGCCGCGCCATTCCATTACTGGGTTCCTGATGCCTTAGAGGCGGCTTCGCCGTCAATAGCAGGTTTTATCTCTGTTGTGCCTAAAATAGCGGGATTCGGTTTATTGATCATTCTCAACTCCATCTTCTACGGTTCAGCAGTCTGGTTATCTTTAATCTACGCTGTCTCGATTCTGTCTATGACTTTTGGAAATCTTGCGGCAATCCATCAGAATAATCTTCAACGCCTCATGGCTTATTCGACAATCGCTCACGCAGGATATATGCTCGCCGCCGCATCGCTAGGAACTCAATACGGATCGTTTGCAATTCTCTACTATCTCACTGTTTATACTTTCATGAATCTCGGCGCGTTTTATATTATCGGTTTGAGCTCAGAACATTCGCGCATCGATGAGTTAAAAGGATTATCCGCCAGAACTCCATTTCTGTCATTCTGTATGGCAGTCATACTCTTTTCTCTTACAGGGCTTCCTCCATTCGGAGGATTGACCGGAAAGTTATTCATAATTTCCGCCGCGCTTATGAAGGAACAGCATCTTCTTGTCGGAGTGCTTATCATTAATTCGGTAATATCTCTTTACTACTATGCGCGAATTTTAAAGGCTATGTATTTTGAAAAAGGCGAAGGAGAAAAAATAGATATCTCGCCAATTTCACAGACAGTCATTGCAGGAATAACCGCAATGCTTTTGATACTTGGAATCATGTGGCAGGCTATCGGTAAGATTGCAGAAATTGCTGCTGGAATTTAACCTTAGCCCCAATGCCAAAAACTATGGCAGGACGGCAAGAAAGTTACAACTTGACAGGCGCTACCTGTTCTCTGGAAGTCTGAAGGTAATTGCCAATAATTCGCCATGCACCCTTTCAATAAGAAAATTATTCTGCATGAAGTTTTGGTAAGTCTGTTGTATTCTTCATGCACCACGCCTAACGATTGTTATTGAGCTTTCAGTTTTGCAACTATGCCCTTGGCCGCTTCCGGCATTGGAGCTTGGTTGCGGATAATTATGTCATCAACCGAATACGCTCTGGTATAAAACTGCCTGTTTATCTTGGGGCTGTATGCAAGCCGAGCGCCGTTTACAGAGATACCGGCAAAGACTCCGCGCGATTTGACATAAGAAAGAATCTCAGCTTTCAAAGCTACATCGATGTCGCCTGCCGCAGCCGCACTGTTGGGACCTGCAGTAATCGCAATGTCGCCCCCGAGCGTAAATCTCTGTTTCAAAAGCGATTGCAATCCGCGCTGATTCATGATGAGAAGTATTACATCCATGGACTCGAGTCCTGCCTGCAATCCAAAACTTCCGCCTGTCACTGTGAAGAACGCCGGAGCTGTCCACTTGCCGTCTTCTGTCTTGCCGAATACAACTCCTTCGCCGTAACGCGCTCCGTAAAGAAATCCGCCTCGGACTACACCGGGGAAGATAGCAATTGCTTTGCATTCCTTAATGAAACGCGCTGGAATTGCATCTCCACTTTTTGCCAACGCATCAGATAATACTGATTCGGCCGCGAGCAGTTTTGCATTATATTTTGCGTTATCCGCATGCGCGGGAATAATGGACAAAATTATCGACAATAACAATGCTTGAAACATAAAAGTTCTCTTCATAAAAGAACCTCCTTTTTTTGAATCAGTTTTCGATTCTTATTAATAAAATTACCAGAGAAATATGAAAGCGTCGAGCCGTATCTAAGTATAATTTTTTACTTTGCCGGCACGAGATAAATTTCGACTCTTCTGTTTTTGGACCGTCCTTCGGCAGTTGAATTGCCGGCAATCGGTTTGTGCTCGCCAAAACCTATTGCAACGAGTTTTGATGAAGGAACGCCAAATTTTTCCGAGAGTTGATGCAAAACAGAAAGCGCGCGGGCAGTTGAAAGTTCCCAGTTAGAAGGGAATTGAGGAGAATTGATCGGCACATTGTCAGTATGACCTGCTATTCGAATTTCCTTAGCATTAGTCTTAATTAAAAGTTCAGAAAGTTTTTGGAGCATTTCAAATGAAGTCTGTTTCAAATCCGATTTTCCTGAATCGAAGAGGATGGTTTCGCGCATCGTTATCCTAATTCCGTCTGGAGTTATATCCACGCCGATGTCTCCAATATCGATAAATTTCTTCAATTCATTTTTCATCTGGTCTCTCTCGCGTTCAATAGCCTCAGCGCGTTCCCTTGCTTCGCGCGCCTCCGTTTCCAGCCGTTTTGCATCTTCTGCTAATGACTGAAGTTTCGATACGCTTTCCGACAATTGAATCTTTTCCTGTTCAATAGAGGTATAAGCATTTTTTAGCCGCTCGATTTCGTTCTGCAGACGCGTCGATTCATCCTGATTGAGTTTATTCTCCGATTCTATTTTTCGAAGCCTCTCAACTTCGCTCTTCAAAGAAGCAATTTTGCTGTCAGATTCCGCTCTAGCAAGAGCAAGCTGACGATGAAGTTCACGCTCGGAAATTTGAGGCTGAAGGCAAGCTGAAATTAATAAAAGCAGAGCAAAAAAGATTAATAATTTTCGCATAGACATTTCTCCGCCTTTTTCATAAGTTGAATCATAATATCTTTTTTTTAGAAATGATGTAAACTTATTTTGGCATTATAATAATTGGAGAGGTGCGAGAGTGGTTGAATCGGCCGGTCTCGAAAACCGGTATGCCCGCAAGGGTATCGAGGGTTCGAATCCCTCCCTCTCCGAAGCGAAGCGAGGAGAAAATAAAAGTCGCAATGCAGGATGCATTGCAACCTATGGGATTCGCGGCTTGACAGGAAGTCAAACGCACATCCCTCCCTCTCCGAAGCGAAAAGCTGTGAAATAGAGATGTGAGTCTACATGAGTGAAATAATTTTATGCGATCGTTGCAGCTCTTTATTGAGCTCCAAAAATACTTATCGGTTGATAATAACTCTTCAGCAAACAGCCGGTGTTCTTGAAGTCAATCAATCAGATTTAAAAAAAGATCTCATAGAAGAAATTGAAAAGACAATCGAAGAATTAAACGCATGCGATCCAAAAGAACTTGAGGATGATATTCATATTTCTTTTTCAGCCGTTCTGTGTAAACGTTGCAGAGATAAACTTGTTGAGCGGCTGAAAGAAGCGTCGAACCGCCAAATAGATGAGTAAACGAAAGATGAATTGGAAGAATCTAAAAAATAATTTTACAAAAAGAATGATTCAGCTTTTTTATCACAATACTGGTCCATCTGTTCTTAATGTATTTACTACGAATCGATGCAACTTTTCCTGCTCATATTGCAGTAGAAATATTTCAGACAATTCTCAGGGCAAAGAAAATAGATATAAAGATTAATCCTCCGATTCTCATAAAGCGAGATAAAAGCAAAATGAAATG
>PEWQ01000191.1 GCA_002780065.1 Candidatus Hydrogenedentes bacterium CG07_land_8_20_14_0_80_42_17 | reverse complement strand
TGGGGATGGAGGTCGTGCCGACAGAGAACCGTTCCAGAAACGCATTGATGCCGGAAAAGATGTAACCTCCGCCCACACCAAGCGCCATGGCCAGGAATATCCAAACTGTCAAATACCGATCGAGAAACGAAAGCCGTTTTGATGTTTCACTCATGGTGAACTCCTTCCGGGGCGCTTAATGCCTCAGGTAACGATTGGATAAACAATTTGATCTCATCGCGGACGCGACGGTAGTGCGCCAGCGCTTCTTCTTCCGATTTGGCGTCCTTCGCCAGCTTTGGCGGGTCGTCGAAACCGACGTGAATAATGCGCGTCTTGGCTCCGAGCCACATGGGGCAGGTCTCGTTGGCATGGCCGCAGACAGTCACGACCGCGTCGAAATTCTCGTCACGAAATTCATCGACGAGTTTAGATCTGTGACCTGAAATATCGACCCCGGCCTCCTTCATCACCTCAACCGCGCGAGGGTTCAGGCCGTGCATCTCGATTCCGGCTGAGTATGCCTCTATCACGTCGTTCTTCAACGCGTGCGCCCAGCCCTCGGCCATCTGCGAACGGCAGGAGTTGCCAGTACAGAGAAAGAGTATTTTCAAACGTTTGAAGTCTAGTTCACAAGACATTGAAGAGGTATCCTATTATGATGATAGCAATCGTCGTCACTCCGAAAAACACAAGGATGAGCTCCAGCTTCATCGCCCGCCTCAGCATGATGGCTTCCGGAAGACTCAATGCCGCTGTAGCCATCATGAATGCGAGAGCGGTTCCGAGCGGAACTCCTTTCTGAAACAGAACGATCGCTATCGGGACTATAGCGGCGCAACTGCCATACATCGGCACGCCCACAAGAACAGCTATCGGGACGGAAAAAATACCGGCGGAACCCGCAATCCTTTGCAGTGTTTCCTGCGGCACGAAGTTATGTATTCCCGCACCGATTCCGACTCCGATAAGCACCCAGAGCCATATTTTCTTCGTTATGGACGAGGCTTCGTCGAAACCGAATTTCATACGTGCCCCAAAATCCGAAAATGACTGGGACTCCGTGATAGCTCCGTTTTCCACAACGAGATCTCTTACAAGATATTTTTCCAACTGCATTCGTCCCAGCACTGCCCCTGCAACGGCGCCGATTAAGATGCCGCTCCCCACATAGAGTGCCATGATACGCCATCCAAAAAATCCCAGCATCAAAACCACAAGATATTCATTGACCAAAGGAGATGTGATCAGGAATGAAAACGCTACTCCCAAAGGCACTCCCGCCTCCATGAATCCGATGAAGATCGGAACCGAGGAGCAAGAGCAGAACGGTGTGACCGATCCGAATAATGCGGCACCAAAGTTGCCGAAAATTCCAGTGCCAGTCATCCACCCCTTGACTTTTTCCTGTGGAAGAAACGTTCGCAGAACTCCAATGACGAATATCATTCCATACAGCAGTAGAAGAATCTTGATCGAGTCGTAAACAAAAAAGCTTACAGATGCGCCGAGTCGACCTCCCTGCGGCAATTTGAGAATGTCGTAAACAAGTCCATCGACAAATTTCAGCAACACGAAGAGCCCTTACCACCCCTTGAATTGGAACCTGAACAGCACGGAGACTTTGTTTTCTTTGCCTTCTCTTCAAGCGACTTGTCGATCTTATCGATAAACCGCGAGAGTAGCCCTTTAGACTTAGATTTCGCTTCACTCTGATCTTTATCTTCCTTATTATCCGATTTCATAGAAATATCCTCCTTCATTAAAAATATCTTTTCATTTTTTTCGCCCTATCTGCCTTCGGCAAAGATCTTCGCGATTCATTTTGAGAATAATTTTCAGCCGCTTTAAGTCACTCTCAATCTGAATGTCATGGCTGAGAGCCTTTCTTACAAGTGTAAGTATGTCCGCCGCCGCCGACCTTCTTTCGGCAGAAGCAACCCTATAGTGCATCCACCGACCGCGTTTAAGTGAATCGACAAGCCCAGCTTGTTTGAGAAGCAAAAGGTGCTTTGAAACCGTCGATGGTGCCAACTGAATTGTCTCGATGATTTGGCAGACGCAGAGTTCCTTTTCCATAACGAGCCGCAAGATGCGAACTCGGCTCTCATCAGCCAGTACCTTTGTGATGCGTATAAAGTTCTTCAAAAAAATCTTGTCATTGTTGTTCATGCATATTCTCCCAATTATTTTTCATTACGTTATTTCGTCATATAACGAATTGTCAACATTTTTTTAAAGCATCTCGAAAAAAATCGACACCATTATGTCATCAAGGTTCATTCTTTCATGTCCTCACCACTGTCTTCTCCCCTGTCCTCTCCCGTCGAGCGTGTGAAATAATTGAAAAATGAAAATTGGAAAAATAAAATTTTCAATTTGCACTTTCCAATTTGCAATTTCAAATATTATAACTCGTCTTGAAGGCATTGATGCGTAGCGTGCGTGCCTCCAGATGAGATGCAATTTTCCTTTCGCAAAGAGCGTGTGAAATAATTGAAAAATGAAAATTGGAAAAACTCAAAATATTTATTTTGTGTTCTCGGAAGCTTCAACGCGATTTCTTCCGCTACGTTTTGCGCAATATAACGCCGCATCAGCCGCAGATATTAGTTCAACTGAGTTTTTAGAAATAGGAGGTGACGATGCTATTCCGACAGAAATGGTTTTTCGAATTGTCTTCTCTTCTGTCTCTGTCTTCACTGTTATCGGTGAGTCCTCAATTCTTGCTCTTATCCGTTCAGCAATCTCTTTTGCTCCGTCAATCCCAGTTTCAGGAAGTATTACAGCAAATTCTTCTCCGCCATAACGCGCAACACTGTCCGAAATGCGAACCATATCTCTGATATTTTTCGCAACATGAATTAAAACCTGATCTCCAACTAAATGCCCGTGAGTATCATTTACTTGTTTAAAAAAGTCCACATCTATCATAAGAAGCGAGACCGAGCGTTCCATTCTTCGCGCTCGGTCAACTTCTTCTTCAAAAATTTCCTTGAAAGCCGCATGATGCGACAGACCGGTCATCAAATCCGTTCTTGACTGCAATTCGACTTCATTGTAAAGCCGCATCTTTTCCAAAAGAAGGTTCAATTGAGTTGCAAATATCTCAACAGCATCGTCATCAATATTTTGATCAGTTTTGAGATGTAGAACCGCTTTCTGCCCATCACCAAAAAAGAGCGGAATCCAAATTAAGCGATTGTTCTCCAGTTCCCTTGACTCTTTTCTCTCCCCTCCTATTGCTTCCACCCATTCTCTTCGAGAAAATAATTCGTTGCCGTTTTCTACAAACGGAAAAAATCCGGACGGTATTGAACCGGGCAGTCTCGGAAGATGTAAAATCGGAGTAGTATTCAAAAGAGCTCTTGTCCCATTCTCTATATCTAACCATGCAGTTTCAAATCGAAGCGATGAGCCAAAAGACTTAACAAAATTGAATTTTCTATTTATTGAATTAAATGTATTTTGCAATTTTATAAAGTGATCAGCATTTTCTTCGTTTTCAGACTCCATTCTAGCAATCTCAGCCTCCAGCGGCAATCTTCTCTTCTCTTCATATTCGGAAATGGTAGCAGAAAAATCACTCTGCAGTTTTGCCGCTATGCCGGCAATAATAAAGAGCACTGGCAGAGATAGCAAAAGATATTGAGCCGAATTCATTGCAGGCAGAATTATCCGTAAAGTCAATAGAAGAAGAGCGGATAGCAAAGCTATAGAATAGAGAAAAAACTTTCGGCGCTTTGCTAAACACATCGGAAAAATCAATGCCGCAAAATAAACCGATAAGCCTGCAATAGCGTCGATCATCAGCATTGAATATCCAATTGTTCCTGAAGAGTTCATGCCGGCGTCACTCTATTGCGGCCATTCCTCTTAGACATATAAACCGCGTTATCTGCCTGCTCAATTAAGTTTTTCGAAGATGTTGCATCATCAGGATATGATGCAACGCCTGCTGAAATAGTCATTGTTCGATTCAATTCTTCAAATTTCTTCTGTTCCACTCTTTGCCTGATAGCTTCAGCTTTTTCCAGAGCGTCTTTTTTGTTTGTTTCAGGCATAAGCAAAACAAATTCTTCTCCGCCGTATCTCGCAGCAATTCCCGGCGCAACCGTCTCCTCTATCAAAACAGCGGATATCTCTTTCAAAACTAAATCTCCGACTCTATGCCCAAAATTATCGTTCACCGATTTGAAATAATCGATATCCAAAAATATAAGAGAAAGATTTTTACCTCCTCTTCTTGCTCTCGATATCTCAATCTCTATTCTCTTCTCAAATAAATGCCTACGATATAAACCGGTCAAACCGTCTGTCACAGCTTTCTGAGCCAAAAGAGAGTAAAGATCTGCATTGTGCAATGCAAGCGTTGCCGGAACAGAAAGCATGTCGATAGCAGAAAGGTCGTCGCGTGTAAAATCGGATTTTTGCAGAGACTCGACCCGAATCACTCCCCAAACATCATAAC
This sequence comes from Candidatus Hydrogenedentes bacterium CG07_land_8_20_14_0_80_42_17, assembly GCA_002780065.1. Taxonomy (GTDB): domain Bacteria; phylum UBA8481; class UBA8481; order UBA8481; family UBA8481; genus UBA8481. Next base: position 3,171 of record PEWQ01000191.1, on the reverse strand, counting down.
CTGTCATAAGCGGAACAAGAATCAGAGAATTAAATTTTCGCTCCATCGGACTGCTTGGAGCAATCTGATAATTCTGTGAAATATCCGACAACAATAAATTTTTTCTGCGGCGCTTTACTATCGAATTGAAATCTTCTCCGTTTGCCGATTCATTCGATTGAAGCGGCGGTTCCGCATAAAGAAGCGAACTTCCAGTCTGATTGTATCTGTAAACCAGCACTCGACCTCTGCCAAGTATCTCCCTTGCGTTATGAGCTACATATTTAGCTGTCTTTGATAAATCCAACTCTTTTGCTAAATCGGAACTGGAATCGATCAGGCTTTTTATTTTTTGTATCAGCAAATTCATAGCACTCGATTTTTTTTTCGTTTCTTCTATCTGCAAGTGAAGAAGATTTTTTTTAGCAGACATATCTTGATAATGATCCCACGATGAAGCTATTTTCCCGCGCAGATTCAGCCTCGCTTCGCCGATTTTTTCGCCGAGCCGAGTAATTCCAATACAAGTAATAATCGCCGCAATCAATCCAACTATTGAACTCAATATATCGTCGCTTCTTACTCCATAACTATGCGACATTGAAGTGATATTAAAAAGCAGAAGTATAATAAATGGTATCGAGAGCCCGACGCTTACTCCCGCTCCTATATGGCCACCCCATAAAAATGAAAGAATAGGAACTGATAAAGAAAGAGAAATAAAATAAATCCAATAAACCCTTGAATTGACTTCAAAATTTGCAATAGCTGTCGGCTGATTGTGAGGATGAGTAGAGGCTCCAAAAAAATTATTTAGTATTACAAAAAGAACAGGAAGCAAAACGGCAATGAATCCCGCATATAAAGAAATTTTATTCTGGATAACCAGTTTACCTTCGTCTATTCGAAAAATTCTATCAACGAACTTCATCTATTTTTCGACCTTGAGGCAACTGAGTTCTTTTTTAGTTCCACCCTAAATTTCATACGGTTATATTATCGTAAAATTTTAGAGTAATTCAATCAATTCAATTAAAGGAAAAAAAAGATAAAATAAAAAATTATTTAAAAAATCTCCGTGTCTCTGTGTCTCCGTGATTCTAAAATGTGACTTGCACGACTTTGGTTAAAAAATGCTCTCTTCATTTTCAGCGTCAAATATATGCGACTGGCTCATGTCGCAAACGAGGTCAATCTGAGTTCCAACCGTCGGAACTGCATCGCCTCTAAGCCGAACTACAGCAACATTCTCTTTGACGCGCAAATATGCGAGCGTCTCCGAGCCCATCGGTTCGACAACATCTACAATTGCATTAAATGCATGGTCGAGAGGTGCATCCGGAAGAAAAAGTTTGTCATGAATATGTTCCGGCCTGATTCCAAAAATAACTTTCTTCCCAATAAAATTCTTCTTCCTCATTGCTTCAGCCTGATCCTGAGTTGCTCTAAGAGTAAACCCATTACTTTTAATCATAACTGAATCGCCTTGAGCCGATAATTCAGCAGGAAAGAAATTCATCGCAGGCGAGCCGATAAATCCTCCAACAAATTTATTGTTGGGCTTTGTATACAAATCAAGCGGAGTTCCAATCTGCTGAACCTCGCCGTCTTTCATCACAATAATTCTGCTCGCAAGCGTCATAGCCTCAACTTGATCGTGAGTGACGTAAACTATCGTTGCATTGAGTTTTCTGTGCAGTCTCGCAAGTTCCAATCTCATCTCTACTCGCAATTTAGCATCAAGATTCGAAAGAGGTTCATCGAAAAGAAAAACCTTCGGCTTCCGCACAATTGATCTTCCAACTGCAACACGCTGTCTCTGACCGCCAGATAACTCTTTAGGTTTATTCTCGAGTCTGTCGCCTAGCTGAAGCAGTTGCGCGGCTTCCCTGACACGACTGTCAATCTCAGAGTCCGGAATTCCGCGAAGTCTCAGTCCAAAAGCCATGTTCTCGTAAATTGTCATGTGAGGATACAGAGCATAGTTTTGAAAAACCATTGCAATGTCCCGATCCTTCGGAGAAATTTCATTCATCCTTGTACCGGCAATCTTCAATTCGCCGCCGGTTATCTCTTCGAGCCCTGCAATCATTCTCAAAAGCGTAGTCTTGCCGCTTCCGCTAGGTCCAACAAGAACGCAAAATTCTCCGTCCTCGATCCTGAATGTTGCTCCGTCACACCCAACATAACCGTTCGGATAAACTTTCCGAACGCTTGTCATTTCGATATCAGCCATGAGCGCAAAATAAACCTCAAAGAGAATGAAGTCAAGAAATAATTTTTGATTTTTAAGGCTTCTGAAACGTTTTTACTTGCTTTTGATATAATTTTGGGTTGATAATTTAAATAGCAAAAGGAGAAATGGTATGAAAAATATTAAAAAATTCACTTGGATATTAATTGCGGTTTTTGCGTTAATTGCAGAGAGTTCCGGTATTCCAGCTCATGGAAAAACATTTTCATATCGAGCAAAAGAAGGAACTCGGTCGGTTGCTGTAGCAGGAACTTTCAATAAATGGAGCGTCACTGAAAATAAAATGTCGGATTCCGACGGTGACGGACTCTGGACAATCGACATTCCTATTCAAGCCGGAAAATACGAATACAAATTTGTTGTAAATGGAATTGACTGGATTCCTGATCCAAGCAATTCAATTCACACAAGCGACGGCATGGGCGGTGAAAACTCAGTTATAGAAATTACCTCTGCAGAGGCAACTTCGCAAAACAATTCTAATAACAATACGTCACAGCAAAATCAATCTACGGCAGTCTCCTCTCTGTCTGCGGCTACTTTTAATTTTCGACCGTCTGCAGGCGCCCGCAGTGTCACAATCGCCGGAAGTTTTAATAATTGGAGTAGCTCTGCCAATCCTCTCTCCGATCCTGACGGCGACGGCGTATGGAGCGCTGAAATTCGGCTTGCACCCGGAACTTACCAATACAAATTTGTTGTCAATGGAAGCGACTGGGTCATAGATCCAGCAAACACTAAGCGCGTACCAGACGGGCTTGGCGGAGAAAATTCTGAAATCGTAATTGGAGGTTCAGTTTCTTCTTCCGTCTCGACAACGAATTTGACAGCTACATCTGCCGCAGCAGAAGCCGCTAAGCCAAATGGAACTCTCTTCATAGTTGACGCTCCGAATGCGCGCTCGGTCGATCTTATGGGCTCGTGGAATACTTGGTCTT
>PEWQ01000073.1 GCA_002780065.1 Candidatus Hydrogenedentes bacterium CG07_land_8_20_14_0_80_42_17 | reverse complement strand
CCGAGTATTTCAGATTTTTGTCTAAAACGGCAACTTAATTTGTCGCCTAAAAACATTCCAACAATTGATATGATGAAAGTCACGACACCTATTGTTATAGACGGCATATAGCTGTTAGCTGATATAAATGAAAAACTCAATCCTACTGCTAGAGCGTCGATACTTGTGCCTATTCCAAGAAATAAGAGTGTTGCCGGATTGAAATAATCAATTTTTTTACAGCAACTTTCTAAACGGCGAGCTCCTTCAATTATCATTCTTACTCCGATAGCGCAGAGAATTGTGAACGCAATCCAGTGGTCGAACGATTCAATATATTTTTTGAAATTCATTCCGAAAACGAATCCAAAAAAAAACATAAGAGCTTGAAAACTTCCGAAGACAGATGCAACTTTGCCGGCATCTTTGATATTTATTTTTTGCGCTGCAATCCCTGCAGCAACGGAGACTGCAAATACATCCATTGATAATCCTGCACCGACTAAAATACTTGTCAGAAAATTCAAGTTTTGTCTCAGGAATATTCAAGCATTCGCTTGATTGCGACTTCGGCTTTTCTGATTATGCTATCAGGCAGAATTATTTCAGGCGCCATTTGTTCGAGACTTTTTCTAGTGTCTTCCAAGGTTATCATCTTCATATATTTACAGAGCTGACATGATTTATAAAACTGCTTTTCCGGGATTTCGAGAAGCAGTCGGTCTGAAAGTCCGCATTCGGTCACAATGATGAATTCTTTTGAAGGAGATTCTTTTGCTCGCTTTATCATTCCAGCTGTTGAAAGAATATGATCGGCTAGAGAGAGAACATCGGTTCTGCATTCAGGATGTACGAGTACTTCAGCATTGGGGCATTTTTCTTTAAGTTTACGAATTTCATCAGGCTGTATCTCTTCGTGAACATAACATTCACCTTCCCATGGAATAATTTTTTTTGAAGTATTTTGAGAGACATAAGCCGCAAGGTTTCGATCCGGAAGAAAGAGAATTACATCATACGGTATCGAGTTGACAATTTTTACCGCGTTGCCGGATGTGACACAGACATCTGAGACTGCTTTAACTTCAGCGGTTGTATTCACATACGAAACTACTGCCAGATTCGGATAGATTTTACGAAGTTCTTCTGCTTTTTTCATCACATCTACAGCATCTGCCGCTTCAGCGAGAGAACATCCGGCTTCGAGATTAGGAAGAATTACTTTTCTTTTCGGATTCAATATCTTTGCAGTCTCCGCCATAAAATGAACGCCGCAAAAAATTATTGCCGATACATCTTTTACCTGCTCCGCTTTACGAGCAAGCTCCAATGAATCTCCTATGAAATCCGCAACTTCGAATATTTCAGGTCTTTGATAATTGTGAGCAAGTATGATTGCATTTTTCTCTTTTTTGAGAGCATTGATATTTTCAATATCTTCTTCGAAAGCTTTACAGGCAGTTTCGCTGTAATAATTCTCTGCACCGAGCCGCGCGAACTTGTTATGTAATACTGATGAACTCATACCTCATATATTATCACGTAGCGAAAAAAGCGCATAGAAATTTAAGTAATGAATGATAATTCTCGAGCAGATCGATTTTTATGGTTCCTTGACAAAACACGAATGATTTATGTATACTCAATGTAGATACTAAATCAGGAGGAGTAATATGAATGTCAAGATACAGAAATGGGGTAACAGTCTAGCTGTTCGGATTCCACGGACATTTGCATTGGAAACGAATGTCACAGCGGGGGCGGTCGTGGATATGTCGGTTACCCGTGACGGCAAGCTGGTTTTGATTTCACCCAAAAGAAGAAAATATTCCCTTTCTGAACTGCTGTCTGGCATCAAACGGGGAAAAGTGCATCTGGAAATTGAGACAGGATATCCTCGTGGTAAGGAGGCATGGTAGCGTGTCACGTGGATATGTTCCAGAGCGAGGTGATATCGTCTGGCTCGATATGAATCCGCAGGCGGGTCGAGAAGAGTCAGGACGGCGGCCGGCTGTTGTAATCTCACCGGCTACATATAACGGCAAGGTCGGGCTTGGTCTTTTCTGCCCTGTGACGAGCCATATCAAGGGATATCCTTTCGAAGTCGTTTTGCCAGACTATGAAGATGTTCATGGCGCGGTTTTGACTGATCAATTGAAGAGCCTGGATTGGCGCGTTCGACATGTAAAATTCATAAAGAAGATGACTAGAGAATCAATGTCTGAGATTTTAGCAAAGCTGGCGACTCTGGTGACGTAAAATATTGTTGGACAGCCCCTATCAAAAGCTATCGGCGGTATGCGGCTAATTTAAATTTCTTTTAAAATTTCATAACTCATCTTAATTTTTGATGACCATGAATTTTGTCTAGCCCATTCTATGCCCGATTCCGACATCTTTTTCATCTTCTTTTCGTCGCTCAATAGAATAGAGATCGCATCTGCTGTGGCAACAGGATCGTCTGGAGGGACAATTAGCGCATTTTGATTTGTCACTGCTTCGTTGGTTCCTCCGCTTAATGTTGCGATTATCGGAATGCCGCATGCTGCGGCTTCGAGATATGAAATTCCGAATCCTTCAACCCAGCCTTTATCCGGCATCTCTCTTCCGGTCATAATAAAAACATCGCCCAGTCTGTAAATATCGGGCAGTAATTCATCTGAGATGAACCCTGAGAAGATGACTTGATCTGATAGATTTTTTTTAGCTACAAGCTCTCTGAGATAATTTTCGCGCGATGAATTTAAAGCCCAACCTCCGGCAATGAGATATTTGAGATCAGGGTATTGTTTCTTCAAAATGGCGAGCGCTGAAATTACGACATCGTGTCCCTTTCTATCAACCAGACCTCCTACTGTCACAAGAACCTTACAGTTGCTCAGACCAAAACGTTCTATCAGAGTCTGATTTTTTTTTGAGGAATAATAACGATTGAGATCAACTCCATTAGTTATTACTTCGATACGCTCGCTTGAAATGCCAAGCTCTTTGATATGCTGAGCAGTAAAATTACTTACTGGGAAAATTTTGTCAGCGGCTTTGAAACTTTGCTTCATCAGAAACCGATACCAAGGTGAATTTTTTGGCCCGATAATTTCTGCTCCGTGAGCTGAAAGGACATATCTAACACCGCATCTAGATTTTAGGATTGCAAGAGCAGGTCCCCAGCCAATCCAAGTGTGAGCCATTACTATATCTGGTTTGAAATCTTTTATTTCAGCGCGCAATATTTTGTATGCGTTTATTGGGTCGTTTAGAAGGCCGGCTTTCCATTCGAAATATTTTGCGGCAATGATAGGACTCTTTCCTTCAGGCCGATGTCCAATATCTCTTGCAACGACTCGAATCTTTGCTCCGAGTCCTGCAAGTTCACGGCACCACGCATCTGAATAAACTGCCATACCTCCGAGTGCCGGAGGATAATCCGATGTCGCAACTAAAATCTTCATATAAACTGTATATCAGAAAATCAGGTTTAATCGTAGATAAATAAGGTAAGTTTTTTTAACTTATAATAAATATACGCTTTAAATACACCTTGTTATTACGAAAAAAATTATTAGAATCCAAACAAACAAAAATATGAAAGCAGAAGCTAAAATACAAAAAAAAAATTGCATACTTGATATAGGAAGTCAACGGATTTGTAGCTGTGCGCCTACTCATATTAATTGCCTATCAGGTAAAGAATGGCTAAAACATCAAATTGGTGTATGGCAATTTCTCTATGAAAAAAGAGATATAAGAGATAAGACTCTACATCCTGCGACATTTCCATTATCATTAGCTAGAAAAGTTATAGGACTTTTTACTCATGAAGGTGAATTAGTTCTTGATCCATTTGTTGGAAGTGGAACCACACTTCTGGCAGCTCAGGATTTAAATCGAAATGCAGTAGGTTTTGATTTGCAACAAAAATATATTGAATTGTCTATGTCCAGAATTTGTTCCATTAATATGTTTAACAAAACAAAACAAATTGCTATTCAAGAAGATGCTATCAATATTCCTAATTATTTAAAACCTGAAACGATAAGTTTAATTTGGACATCTCCTCCATATGCTAATTTACTAAATAGAAAAAGGACAAACAAGTCTCGCAGGATTAGAAACAATGAGCAATTATATAAAGTTGAACAGTATTCTCAGGACGAAAGAGACTTAGGCACAATGTCCATTGATGAATACACAAAAGTTATGGGGGATATTTATGAAAATTTATTGCCGTTATTAAAAACAAAAGGACATTGTGTAATAAATGTCCCTGATATGTGGTGGGAAAACAAAAGAATAACAATTCATATTTCATTAGTAGAAGAACTTAGAAAAAGAGGTTATGAATTAAGAAATATAATAATTTGGGACAGAACCAATATTGTCAATGGAATAGGAATTTTCGGATATCCAAGCAATTATATTACAATGGGGGTTACATTTGAATATTTGCTTGATTTTTGGAAACCACCAAATGTATGAAAATATATACTAAAGACCAATTAATAAATGAGTTGCTGAAAATCAAAAGTCTTGGCTGGGTTAAAAATGCCAGGCCTGGTAATGCCGGAGGTGTTGGCAACACATTAGAGGATTTATTAGGCATTAAAGAAAACAATTTACCAATTCCTAATGCCTCTGAATGGGAATTAAAATGTCAAAGAATAAACACATCATCATTAACAACTTTATTTCATATTGAGCCTTCTCCTAGAGCTTTAAAAATTGTTCCTCAAATTCTCCTACCAAAATATGGCTGGAGACATCAGGAAGCAGGGAAAAAGTATCCAAAAACAGAAATGAGTTTTAGACAAACAATTCATGGCATGAAAAGAAGCGACCGTGGATTTATGGTAATTATAGATAGAAAAGAAAGGAAAGTCATGATTTCATTTGAGTTTTCAAGTGTATCTTCAAAACATAATGACTGGCTGAAAACTGTAAAAAAAAATATAGGATTGCATGAACTTAATCCGCAACCTTATTGGGGCTTTGATGATTTGTTTCATAAAGCAGGGACAAAATTGTTGAATTGCTTTTACGTTCAGGCAGAAGTAAAAAAAGAAACCGGCATTGAATATTTATCATATCAGAAAATAACAATGCTTCAAAAACTAAGTATTGACAAATTCCTTAAAGCTATAGAAAAAGCATATATCCTCATTGATTTTGATGCAAGAACTGGCCATAATCATGGAACAAAATTTAGATTAAGACAGGATAAACTTCCCTATTTATATCAGCAAGTTACAGTAATAGATTAGTTCTCTTTTACTGAACTGATGGGAATTTTTTTCATTTTATCTTTCTAAGACTTAATTATTCCACGTCTTTATACAAGTTATCGAAACAATTTTCGTTTCTTCTTTTTTCTTGAGGAATGATTGGATACTCTTTTGAGGTATGAGCCATAACAATTCATTTTCTGCTTTGAGGGATTACCTCTCTGTTGCGCCTATTGCCAGGGCGATAATACGTTCCAGAGAGATTGAGCTTATTCTTTCTGAAAAAGATTTTTCAGGAAGGATAATCGATCTCGGCCTCGGTGACGGTATTTTCGAGTCTATTCTTGCCAGACATGACTTGTTGATTCAATTCGGGATAGATCATTCATTCAGCGTTTTAAAACTTGCGGCTTCTGCTGCTTCTTCAAAACTTTCGGCAGGCGATATGGAAAAACTTCCAATTAGAAATGAAACTTGTGACGGTATTATCTCGAATTGCGTTCTTGAACATATAGATAACTTGCCGAGTTCTATTTCAGAGATGCACCGCATATTGAAAAAAAACGGAAAAGTGCTGGCAACTGTTGTGACCGACAGATATCCGGAATTGCTTTTCTGGCCAAGATTTTTTTCAAAGTTCGGGTTGAAGTTTTTTGCTAAAAAATACATTGCATTTATTGATGAGGCATTTGTTCATCGACGGTATCCGAAGACATCTGAATGGAAGAAATTTTTTGAGGATTCAGGATTTCAGGTAGTAAAAACAGTTTCGTATGTAGGACCTAGAAGGCAGGCATTGATGGACATAATGCTTCCATTTGTCGGTCTAGGAAGAGTAATGAGAAATTTATTCGGAAGAGAGATTTTTTTAAAGCGATTATGGCTGGCAGGTTTTATAGAGAGATTATTATCAAGTGATGAAGAAAAAAAATCCGAAAGTGATTTTGCAAATGTTTTTATTATGGCTGTAAAAAAATAAAAACTATTTTATCAGAGAACTCCAAGCAGAAAGAATTGAATCAGTGTGTTTTTCTATGCTGAACCGCGTACCGGCAGTGAAGAGCTCTTCTTTGCTTTTGGAAGGTGAATCAAGTTCTTTGGAAATTCTTTCTGACCATTCTTCTTTCTCTTCCGGTAAAAATAAATCTTCGAGTCCTTCCATTACCTCGATAAGCCCGCCGACTTTTCTTGTAAGCAGCGGTGTTCCGCATAGCATAGCCTCGACAGCTACTCTTCCGAATCCCTCGATTCTTGACGGAATCACGATAAGATCGATTTCATTGAGATGCTCCGCAATATTTGATATGAACCCAGGCATCAAGATTCGATTTTCATCGAACTCTTTCTGCAATCTGCGGAATTCATCGCCAATAGAGCCTTGATTGTTTCCAGCGAGAAAGAATGCGATATCGTTTCTTTCGCTCAACAATTTTTTTATAGCCGGAAGTAAATCGAGATGTCCTTTTTCAGGGGTCATTCTTGCAATTACTCCGATGTATTTAAAATTTGCGTTGAGATTTAGAGTTTGAGCCGGCTTAGATGGAATTTTAATTCCATTGGGTATTACTATCACATTTTCTTTTTTGCTGAAGCGATCTGCCGTACAGCGGGAATTTGCAATTATTAGATCAGGCATCATTTTAAGAATTGGGTCGAGTTTGTCCCGCGCTCCGACTCTGACATGCCATACGAGCGGCTTACCGGTTCGTGCGAGCCATGCCGCAACAAGTCCCCGCGCTCCGGTTGTGTGAATGAGATCGCACTCTTTGGCAATTTCGCGTAACGCGAGCGAGGCTGACGAAATATTTTTCGGAAGAATTTTTGGTTCGAACTTTTTTCCTAAATTTCCTTCGCCAGGAATTGCTATGATCGGCGTATGACCTCGATTGATTAATTCTTCGGAGAGTTCAATTAAACTAATTTCACCGCCGCCAATCTGCTCAGAAAAATTCGCGACTAGGAGCGGGGTGACCATGGATTTTCTGCCGATTCAGGGGGATTCTCTGAATAAAACTTTTGCGCCTTCTGAAATTTTTCTCTATCTATGAATAACTGCCTGAATTTTAATTTAATCAGCCATTTTAGACAATCGAAGAGAATAGATGCTCTTAGAGAGGATTGACCGAATCGCCTGTCTTCATAGATATACGGGACTTCACGCACTTTAAATCCTTCTCGAATAATTCTGTAAAGAACCTCTCCGACTATTGCCGGACCTTCTGCGCTCAACGAATCGAGTTCAATTTTTTCAAGAACTTTTTTTCTAAATAATCTATAACCTGCAGTGCAGTCATGAATTGGATAGCGCATGATTGTTCTTGTAAGTAGATTGGCGCCTTTTGTGACAGCAACTCTTCCAAAGCTTCTATTTACCTCGCCACCGCCTTTTACAAGCCTGGATGCGAATACTACATCGACATCCTTTAGAGCCTCAATCAAAATTGGAATGTAACGGGTTGGATGCGAAAAGTCGGCATCCATTTCGATTATTATCTCTGCTCCCATTTCGAGCGCCTTTTTAAATCCGTCAACGCCTGCCGAGCCTCTTCCCCTTTTATTTTTTCTCAATAAAAGATGGACAAAGTTATTCCGCTTAGAATATTCTTCGACAATTTTATAAGTCCCGTCAGGAGAACAATCATCGACAACTAGAATGTGCAGTTCCAATTTCAAGCCAAGAAGTTCTTCTATCAGCAGCGGAATATTTTGTGATTCGTTGTAAGTCGGAATCATCACTACTATCATTTTTTTACCTTTAACTTTTCATTATTTTTTTCAGTACCGATTCAGGCGAAATCGATCGCATGCAGTCTGGCCAATTACAGCAGTGAGAATCATAGCACGGCCCTTTTTTGGAGATAAGAGCTTCACCTCGGTTGAACCATTCGATTTCATTTGAGCATGTTGAACAGAAAAGTCCGATGACTCGGGTTTTGACCGCCAGAGCTATGTGAAGGGCGAGAGAGTCGCAAGTGACGACAGTTCCAGCGGCGGCGAGCGCTTCGGCAAAAATATGAAGTTCAGACGGAGGAAGAAATTCCACTTCTGCTCGAGCAGAATAATTTGAGAGAAGACTTCTTTCAGCTTCGCCTCCAACGAATACGGGTTTGAATCCGCTTTTTTTAAGAAGAACCGCCAGCTTCACCCAGCAGTCATCCGGCCATGATTTTGTCGGCCAACGCTTTCCGACTCCAATATTCAATGCAACTACATTTTTCTTTCTACGGATTTTCGATTTCAATTCAAATTCGTATTCTTCGCCGTTATATTTGTAACCGGCCATTTCGAAGATGAGTTCAGGAACAGACTTAATGTTTTGCTTAAATTTTAGATTGTTGTCTATTCCCAATTTTAGAGCATAGAGAGACTCTTCATTGAATTCAAAAAGTTTTCCTGATTCAGTTGCTCCGAATCCCCGTTTGTCTTCTGATTTAGCCACTACTGCGAGAGCCGCCGCAGAAAGATTTTTGTCGAAGGAAAATACAGCATCATATTTTTCAACTGCGACCTTTAGCAGAGCGTCTGTGCCGAATACCACCAGCTTGTCAATATTTTTTGCGAATGATAAAACTTCGCGAGATGCCTCGTCACATATCCATGTAATATCTTTGAAGCCGTCGCGTCTCAATCTTGAAAGGATTGGAGTAGTTCTCAAAGCATCGCCGGCGGCGCCGAATTTTATTACAAGCGCGCGCTTTGGAATTTCTTCGAACTCGTTGCATTCCCAGCAGACCTTTTTTTTAATACATGGAACTTCACCGCGAAAATGAAAACAATCCGACCTCGGTCTATTATCAATATCTTTTTTCATATACCTTCACCTCATGCAGGATACCAGATACAAAGACAGGTGAGAATAGCGAGGTGTCATTTACCACTGGGTCAACGTATAATCGCGAAGCGGGGACTCCGATGACGAATGCGTCGCGAATTATGAATCGAGCTCTTGTATCCCAATCAAGCCAATTCGAGCTTGCCGGATAGCCTTTTGCTTTTCTGTTTGTGTAGAACCAAACTGCCGTCGGCTTTCGCGCAATGACTAAATCTCCTTCTTTAGAATTTTCTTTCAGCCACTCGATCGTCTCAATGTAAGCGGCTTCTTCTTTCGGTATTGCAGTTTCGATTGACATGATGCTCCCGAGAAGAAGAATTGCACTCCAGATAATTGCCGCGGCCGCTCGATGTTTTGAGTTGCTTATTGCCAGAAGCGTATAGCCTGTCAAAGTGGGCAGGAGCGTAAAGAGATATCTATCCGCAAAAACAGGATGAATAAGATATTGCAGTCCCATGAAGAAAAGAAAGATATCTTCTACTTCAATGCTTTTCTTTCTGACTTTTTTATAAAAGCCGAATATGAATAACAAAAATAATCCAACGCTTCCGGCAATCTTAAAAATAAATAAGGATGATCTGGGCAGAATGCTTCTGAAAAATGGAGGAAGCATAACGTCTGCGAAAATTCTTCCGATATAACGAAGAGCATTATATGGAATGCGAGTGTAGATAATTTCGAAAAAGCTGATCGAACCCTTTGAAGGGTCGTAGATATCGCGCTGAAAGATATGAGAGCGAATGTAATCGCTCCCGTGAGAAGACTGCCAAAGGAGCCACGGAAGCGTTCCGAGAATTACAATCAATGAAGTATAGGCAAACTGACGCCATCTTTTTTTTATTGCGAACCAAAAGATTGCTGTCAGAAAAAGTGGAAGAGCGGCCGGCTTCAAAAGAATAGCCGCAAGAATTCCGGCTGGAATGAAAAGATCGATTCTGCTATTTGCATTTTCATCGGCAATTGCAATTCGAAGCACAACTGCGTAGCACAGCGCAACGAATAAAGGTTCGGGCATTATCGACGTCGCATATTCGCCGAAGAGCGGATTGAGAATGAACGGCAGTGCGGCAACGGCTCCGAGCGCAGGGTCGCGGCGGATTGCGATGGCAGTAATTGCAACAACAGCAAGCAATGATAGAATTGCATTCCATAGACGGATTACTCCGAGGTTTGAGGGAATAAGCTCAGCGAAAGGATAGATGAGCAGAGGATAGAGCGGAGGATACTGAATTTGAGGAAGCTCTTCAGGAATGTTTATTGCCGCATATTCTCCAAGATGCATTGACCTTGCAATAGCGATGTAGGTTCCGTCGTCTCCTGAAATGTAATAAAATTTTCCCGCAAGAAATGCGAAAAGAATAAAGAGAGTCAACAGAAGTATTTTTTTCATCGTGTCACTTTTATCAAAAATCGATTAGCAAAAATCGGATTGAGAAGAAACTGGAACAGAAAATTGAATCCAGGAATTTTCGAAAATATCGGAACATTAAATTCGTAATACTTTACGTGAACTATTTTGAATCCGACGCTCTTTAGCATTTGAATTATCTTTGAGGAAGAACTCATTCCAAAATGATCCTTATCGACATATTCCTGCCATAAAGGAATTTTTGCTTTTCTGATTCCGAAAACTTTTTTGATTTTCTCACCTCGAAGTTCCCATATAATTCTCTCAACATTTGGAGAATAAATAACCGCTCGCCCATCTTTTTTCATAACACGCAGCATCTCACGAAAAACATTGCTCTTGTCTGCATCGTTTAAATGTTCAATAAAATCTGCGTTAATAATCAAATTAAATGATTCATTGCAAAAAGGCAGATTCAGCGCGTCGCCTTTAATTCGCAGAGCCGGTTCAGCTCCGATTTTTTTTACGGCTTCAATTCCGCGAGTCAAAGCGGAATAGTCTCTATCCAGCCCTACTGCCTTGACTCCGAGCTTTGACGCATGGAAAGAAAAAGTTCCTAGTCCACAGCCAATATCAAGCATTGTCTCGTTTGACTTTGGTTCAGCTTCATTCAAAACGCGGGAGATTCTTGAACTTCCCCATTCGTTCTTCGGCTCGAGGTAATAATCGCGTATATGCTCGAAATCGGATTTAGTAAGCATCTATAATTCCTCTTGCGGAATAACGCTTGCCGCAACCATGACTATTGGAAAATTACCATTCAATTTTTTACAGGCTGATTCAGCCGCGCCTTTACTTTCATAAAGTCCGAAAACTGTAGGTCCTGACCCGCTCATTATGGCTCCGAGCGGATTAGTGCTTCTAATTGCATCCAGCGCTCTAATAACTTCAGGATAAAGTTTTGATGTAATCGGTTCGAGGTCGTTATGCAATAATTTTCCGACGGCGGCAATATCTCCGGTTTCGAGCGAACGCTTTAAATCTTCAGAGCGACTTTTTTTATTTTTATGCTGTAAATTAAATGCCTCAAAAATTTTCTTTGTGGAGACAGAGAAACCTGGATTCACGATTAAAAAGTTCAATTGAGATTTAATTTTGAAAGGCTCTAGAATTTCTCCGATACCGCGCACAACAGCAGGCTTGCCGTTTAAACAGAAGGGAATGTCTGCTCCAAGCGACAAAGCGATTTCAGATAGGCTTTTCTGATTCTTGCCGAGAAGATTCAATACTGCCGCGGCATCTGTTGAACCGCCAGCCAGACCTGCTCCGATAGGTATTCGTTTATGAAGGATAACTTTATAGTTTGGCTCTTTTCCTTCAAGAGAGCAGAACTTATTCAATGCCTTGACAGCAAGATTTTTTTCATCGACAGGTAAATTTTCAGTTTCATGAGCTAACTCGGAAATAATTTGAAATGAAAAAAAGGAATCTGACTCGATAAAAATTTCATCAAACAAATCGATCGAACAATTTATCATGCAAAGATCATGATAGTTATTTTCTCTTTTGCCGATAACTTCGAGTAGGAGATTTATTTTTGCGTAAGCCTTCATAATGACAATAAAGATATGATAGAGTGAGTAAGAGTTAAAGTGAACGAGAATATGAACGAGGCAATAAATGTGATGAAAGCAATGAATGAAAAAATTCGTTTCAAAAAAATAATCAGACTTCTCGAAAAAAAATATCCATCTGCAGGAACAACTCTTTTTGAAAATAAAGATCCATTCCGCTTTTTGATATGCGTAATACTTTCTGCCCAGTGCACCGACGCAAAGGTTAATTCTTGTGCAAAGCAGTTATTCAAAGAATACCCGTCGGATCGAGCATTGTCTCATGCTCCTATATTGCGGCTAAAGTCGATATTGAAGCCTTTAGGACTGGCTAATGCAAAATCAGAATATGTTCGCACAGTTGCTGTAATTGAAAGTGAGAAGGGAATTGAATGGACGATGCAGGGACTGCAGAGACTTCCTGGAGTTGGAAGGAAGACTGCAAACGTAGTTCTTTCGGAAATGTTCGGCATTAGCGAAGGAATTGCTGTAGATACGCATTGCGCAAGAATTTCAAAAAGACTTGGATTAACTTTTTCGGAAAACCCTATCGAGATTGAACGAGATTTAACTTCACTGGCGTCGAAAAATAAATGGGGAAAGATTACTCATCTGTTTATTGCTCATGGAAGAAATATTTGCAAGGCCCGCAAGCCGAAGTGTAATATCTGCCTATTAGCTGATATGTGCCCATCGTGTGCGAAAATATAATGTTCTCTGTAATGTTTTTGATATTCAGTCTTATGACTCCGGGACCACTGGATCAGAACGGCGGTCATATTGATCCCATGACAGGTCAATATCATCTGCATGCAGGTCCCTCATATCAGTTTAGGTATGTAGATGCTTCAGGAAAAATATGGGAGGGAAATGGACCTCGCCCGAACGAAAATTTGAGTTTGGACTATGAGGATTTTTTGTGGAGGTCGCCTTTCGTATTCATTTTGATTGGAGTCGGAGCAGGCGGGGCAGTGTTTTATTTTTATGCGACTGAATGGCTTAAGAGGCGCGACTACAGGCGAAAATATAGGAGGAGAAGATGATTAAAGTCAAACTGCCGGATGGAAGCGAAAAAACTGCTTTGAGCGGTTCTCCTTTGGGCGACCTGTTATCGAGCGACCCTGAGGTTTTAGGAGCAATGGTGGATCATCTTGTTGTCGGATTAGACTATCGCCTTGTAAGAAGCGCAAATGTAATTCCATTGAGGTATGCGGACAAGGAAGGCAATGAAATATACCGCCGAACTCTTTCTTTTATTCTGGCGGCGGCCGCAATGAAAGTTTTTCCGGGTGAACGTGTCGTGATCGGGCATTCGCTGGCGAATGGATATTATTATGAGGTAGATGACCGTTATACTATCAGTGATGTAGATTTAAATAGGCTCGAGTTGCGAATGCGCGAATTGATAAATGCCGATATTAAATTGAATAAATATTTTGTTTCAGTTGAAGATGCGATTAAAAGATTTTCGGATTTAGGTCGCAAAGAAAAAGTAAATCTTTTAAAAAGAAATTATGAACATGATATTTCTTTTTATGAGATTGACGGTTTTATTGATATTCCTTTCGGACCTTTAGCACCTTCTACAAGCAGAGTTGGAAAGTTTGAACTGGTAACATATCAGCCGGGTTTTGTCTTAAGATTTCCTGACAAACGTGACATAACCAGAATGCCGATTGCGTCAGACCAGACCAGACTTTTTGCTGTTTATCATGAGTCGAAAAAATGGTCTCAGATTTTAGGAATTCAAAATGTCGGAGATTTAAATGAAGTTATTGCAAAGAAACAATTTCGTGAATGTGTTCAAGTAGCCGAAGCTCTTCATGAAAAGAAATTGGCGTCGATTGCTGACATGATTACGGAACGAATTGACAAGTCGAGATTGATTTTTATTGCCGGACCATCTTCGAGCGGAAAGACGACATTTGCGAAGAGGCTTGGAGTACATCTTCGAGTGAACGGAATAAGACCTATTTCAATAGGGATGGACGATTATTTTGTTAATCGCGATGAAACACCAAAAGACGATAAGGGAGAATTTGATTTTGAGTCGCTCAAAGCTTTGAAAGTTGAGCTTTTCAATGAACATCTTTTACGCCTGCTCGCTGGAGAAGAGGTGACAATACCTAGATTTGATTT
Organism: Candidatus Hydrogenedentes bacterium CG07_land_8_20_14_0_80_42_17; assembly: GCA_002780065.1. Classification (GTDB taxonomy): domain Bacteria; phylum UBA8481; class UBA8481; order UBA8481; family UBA8481; genus UBA8481. The sequence goes on along the minus strand of PEWQ01000073.1, from coordinate 8,528 downwards.
CAAATTAGGAATAGGTTTTCTTGACGGCGCAAAAATAAAATTAGAAAAGAATCAGGTACTTATTGTCGAGGGCATTCACGGTTTGAATCCGTCTTTGACACCAAGAATTCCTTTGAAAAATAAATTTAGAATTTATATCTCTGCTTTGACTCAGCTCACAATAGATGATTGCAATCGAATACCTACGACGGATACAAGGCTTATCAGGCGTATAGTGAGAGATCATCAATTCAGAGGATACAGCGCATGCGAGACACTTAAGCGATGGCCGTTGGTTATTCGTGGAGAAAAGAGAAATATTTTTCCGTATCAGGAAGAAGCTGATGTCATCTTTAATACTGCTTTGTTATATGAATTAGCGGTTCTTAAACCCTGCGCGAGAAGAGCTCTTGAGGAGGTGCCGCCGGATCAGTTTCAATTTTCGGAGGCACAGCGTATGCTGGATTTTCTACACCTTTTTATTGAAGGCGATTCCAGAGCTGTTCCGCCAACTTCTATTTTGAGGGAATTCATCGGCGGGAGCTCGTTCTCATATTAGAGTGGGAAAAAGTTTCTGCTCCAATTTTTATTTTTTCAGGAAACTCCAGAAATCAATGTGATCTGTGGTTATCAGTTATTTTTTTCGCTTCTTTACAATCTCGATTATTCTATCGATCTCTTTTGGATTGGGATCTTGAAACTCCATGGCAAAATAAATTTGATTCAAGTTTCTGATTACTCGAACTAGCTTAGTGTTAATATGTCCGATAGTCACCGACATATAGATAATGGAGAGATTGAAGACCTCTCCGATAAGCTGATTCAAAATATATTCTCGATTTTCAGTTCCGCTCTTTCCTGTCCAATCTCGAACTTCAGTGTCTTCGCCGAGCTCAGAATCCGGCGAGAGTTTAACTCTCATTCCGCCTTTGGAAATATCTTCAATCGTTCCGACTCCTCGATCTCCGTCTTTAACGAACATCGGAAACTGCACGATTACACGTTCGTGCCTTCTCTTTTCGGCTCCAGAGTTATGCCCCATTATTCGGCTTTCAAGGCTATTTACCTAATTTGCACCAGTGCGGCTTGAAACGGAGATTTACAGCTTTGCCTCTCTCTACCGATTCATAAATTGCATTAATAAGTTCGAGAGATTTTTTTCCTTCCAATCCATCGACAAGAGATTTTTCGCGGTGGCCAGTCTTCAAGTCGTTGATGACAGCTTTGTAAAATTCGCGGTGCCCGAATCCGTAAACATTAGGAGGATTGGTTCGGCATTTCTCAAGTATCTCTACATCTTCTTCTCGAGATTCAGAAAAATTCCAGTGTCGAATTTCGTTCACTGCAAAGCCCGCAATTTCGACGCTTCCATTTTCTCCAAGAATAGATATAGAACCCTCAAGGTCTTTCGGACGCGTTGCAGTTGTCGCCTCGATAACTCCGAGCGCGCCGCTTGTGAATTTGACGATAGCTACTGCAGTATCATCTACCTCAATCTTAGCTAGCTGAGTTGCCGACATTGCCATTACAGTTTCCACTTCACCCATCATCCATAGCAAGAGATCGATATGATGACTTGCTTGATTGGCAAGCACTCCGCCGTCCATTGCCCACTTGCCGCGCCATGAATCCTGATCGTAATATTTTTGCTCTCTGCACCATCGAACTCTGACCGTTCCCATAACAAGTTTGCCGAACCTGTTTTCATCCAGAGCACGTTTCAACCGCTGAATAGGAAGGTTGTAGCGGTTCTGCTTGACTACAAATAATTTAACTCCCGCATGGTCGCATGCAGAGATCATTCGATCGGCGTCATCGAGTTTTAAAGACATTGGTTTTTCAACGATTATGTGAACTCCATATTTCGAGGCTTCGATGACATTATCAGCGTGATAACCCGACGGCGTCATGATAGTTACAATATCCGGCTTTCCGTTTTTTATCAGGCTTTCCATGTTTTCGAAAAAAGGAACGCCGAACTTTTTTGATTTTGCTTCTGCTTTTTCATGAATAATATCTGTGACGCCGACGACTGTTACATCATCTAATTCTTTTATTACTTCCAGGTGCCGTTCAGAAATTCTTCCGCACCCTATAAGCCCGATTTTGATGCTCATGCATCGGCTCCTTTAATTTAGTTTTTAACAGTTTAGAAATAACGAAGCTGAATGTAAAGAGCTTGCACCAATATCAAGAGTCAATTATTATTCTTTACATTATGTGAAGCGTCTATTGACGCGATTCGTTTTTGATCGTGTTGCAAGCGCAAAAAATTTAGAGAGGTTATTTTATAATGCTGATCAGGCCTGAAGAGATATCACGAACCATAAGAGATGAAATTGCGGGACTAGATACTGATGCATCAGTTTCTAATGTCGGCACAATTATTCAAGTTGGAGACGGAATAGCCCGCATCTGGGGATTATCCGAGGCGCTTTCGATGGAGCTTTTGGAATTTCCGCATGGGATTCAGGGAATGGTTATGAACCTCGAAGAGGAGTCGGTCGGAGCAGTTGTGCTCGGCGACTATAAAATGCTTTCGGAAGGCGACACTGTGCGCTGCAGCGGACGCGTGATTGATGTGCCGGTTGGTGAAGGGCTTCTAGGGCGCGTAGTGAATCCGCTCGGAGAACCGCTCGACGGCAAATGCCCGATAAAAACAACAGAACGCAGACCGATCGAAATTAAAGCTCCGGGTGTTATTCAGCGCCAGCCTGTAAAACAGCCTCTTCAAACAGGAATCAAAGCTATTGACTCGATGATTCCAATCGGCCGCGGTCAGAGAGAACTTATAATCGGAGACCGTCAGACCGGCAAGACAGCTTTGATTATCGATACATTTATCAACCAGAAGAGTGAGGATGTAGTCTGCATTTACGTTGCAATCGGACAGAAAAAATCAACAGTCGCTCAGGTAGTAAAAATACTTGAAGATCACGGAGCAATGAAGTATTCGATAGTTGTCTCTGCTTCTGCGTCAGATCCTGCGCCTTTGCAGTTCATCGCACCTTATGCCGGTGTTGCTATGGGTGAGTATTTTTTCGCAAAAGGAGCTCATGCTCTGTGCGCTTACGATGACCTTTCGAAACATGCTCAGGCTTATCGCCAACTCTCGCTTCTACTTCGCCGCCCGCCTGGCCGCGAGGCATTTCCGGGCGATGTCTTCTATCTTCATTCGAGACTTCTGGAACGCGCGGCAAAAAATGCGGAGCATTATGTTATTATTCCGAAAGGAAAATCTGCGACTCGCGAAAATGCTTTAAACGGAAAAGTTTATACTAATCCAATCGAGCATCATCATGGTCAAGAAGAGTTGAAGAATTTGCCCGACAAAGAAAAGTATGAATGGAAATTAATTCCAGGAACCGGCGGCTCTTTGACTGCTTTGCCGGTGATTGAAACTCAAGCCGGAGATGTCTCGGCTTATATTCCTACAAATGTCATCTCGATTACCGACGGCCAGATTTATCTCGAGTCAGGTTTGTTTTACTCAGGCGTACGTCCGGCTCTGAACGTAGGAATTTCAGTTTCGCGTGTCGGAGGTTCTGCTCAGAATGCCGCAATGAAAAAGGTCGCAGGAAAATTACGGCTCGACCTCGCTCAATATCGTGAGCTTGCCGCGTTTGCTCAATTCGCAGGAGACCTCGATAAGGTCACGCAACAGCAGTTGAACCGCGGCGCTCATCTTGTAGAGATATTGAAGCAGTCTCAATTTAAACCGATGCCTGTTGAGAATCAGGTTGTTATGATTTATGCCGGAACGAATGGGTATCTCGATGATATTCCTCTTCCGAAATGCGCCGCATTCGAGTATGGATTTTTGAAATACATTGAGGACCGCCAGCCTGAAATATTGCAAAAAATTCGGGAACAAAAAAAATTGGACGAAGAAATTTCGAGCAAACTGAAGTCGGCTCTTGATTCTTTCAAAAGCTCATGGAATAAGCAGTAGAGCAGGAAAATATGTGAAGGTGCAATAAATGGCTTCATCGAGACAGATGCGCAAACGGATCTCTTCGGTCCGCTCCATACGGCAGATTACCAAGGCTATGAAAATGGTTGCGGCCGCTAGGCTTCGAAAAGCTCAGGACATGATTATTTCTGCGCGACCTTATGCTCGAAAGATAGAAGAAGTTCTTTCTGATATTTCTATTCGGACAGATATTTCGCGTATCAAGATACTTCAGCCTTCAAAAGGAAAAAAAGTTTTATTGTTTGTAATAACTGCGGACAAGGGGCTTTGCGGCTCGTTCAATTCGAATATTCTTCGCAGAGCAATGAAATTCATGACTGAACATCATAATAAAAATATCGAATTAATTGCAGTGGGAAGAAAAGGAAGAGATTTTTTCAAAAGACGTGAACTTATTGTCAGACATTCGGAGGTAGATGCTTTCCGTGAACTTCGATTTGAATTGGCCGCCGCGCTTCGCGACGGGATGGTGGATCCTTATCTTAATAATGAAGTTGGAGAAGTTCATTTAATTTACAATGAGTTTAAATCTGCAATGGCTCAACGAGTGATTTGCAAGCAGTTCTTGCCTGTTTCTTTCGAGAAGCCGACAACTGAAGAGAATCACTCGAAGACGGATTTTATTTATGAACCTTTTCCGGAAGCAGTATTCTCCGAACTTTTGCCGCAGTATTTTGCGATAGAAATTTGGAATGCTTTGCTCGAATCTTATGCGGCGGAGATGGGTGCAAGGATGACGTCGATGGAGTCGGCGACAAAGAACGCTTCCGAAATGATTTCGCGTTTGACTCTGGTATCCAACCGCATCAGACAGGCTGGAATTACCAGAGAGATTGCTGAGATCGTCGGCGGAGCTGAAGCTTTGAAATGAACGATAAAAAGAGAGGAGTAGAAAAGAGATCATGAGTAATGAGAACAAAGGTAGAATAGTTCAGATCATCGGAGCGGTGCTCGATGTGGAGTTCCCTGAAAATTTGCCGAAAATTTATAATGCAGTTGAATTAAAAACGGGTGACCGTCGGCTTGTGATGGAAGTTCAACAGCATCTTGGCGATAATCGCGTGAGATGTGTGGCGTTGGATTCTACAGATGGTTTGAAACGAGGAATGGAAGTGATCGATACAGGAGCTCCGATACTGGTGCCTGTAGGCGATGCAGTTCGAGGAAGACTTCTGAATCTTTTAGGCGAACCGATCGATGGCAAGGGACCTGTCAATTCTGAAGTAAAACGTCCAATTCATCGTGAGCCGCCTAAGTTTGATGAATTGGAAACTACTCCTGAAATGTTCGAGACAGGTTTGAAGGTCATTGATCTTCTCGCTCCGTACATGAAAGGAGGCAAGACCGGTTTGTTCGGCGGCGCGGGAGTCGGAAAGACAGTTCTCATTATGGAACTCATTAACAATATTGCGAAGGAGCACGGAGGAGTTTCAGTATTTTCCGGTGTCGGCGAGCGAACGCGCGAAGGAAATGATCTTTATCTCGAGATGGTGGAATCGGGAGTATTGGACAAGACATGTTTAGTTTTCGGCCAGATGAATGAACCGCCGGGCGCGCGATTCAGAGTCGCTCTTACAGGTCTGACTATGGCGGAAGAATTTCGTGACGCGCAAGGCCAGGATGTTCTGCTCTTCATTGACAACATTTTTAGATTTGTTCAGGCGGGTTCTGAAGTTTCTGCGCTTCTTGGCAGAATGCCTTCTGCAGTCGGATACCAGCCTACATTGGGCACTGACGTAGGTGAATTGCAGGAGCGCATTACTTCTACATCGAAGGGTTCAATCACTTCGGTGCAGGCGATTTACGTTCCGGCCGACGATTTGACCGATCCTGCGCCTGCGACGACCTTTTCACATCTTGACGCTACAACGGTTCTTTCTAGGCAGATTGCAGAGCTGGGAATTTACCCGGCAGTGGATCCGCTCGATTCGACTTCAAGAATTCTTGATCCTCTAGTTGTTGGAGAGAAGCATTACGAAGTGGCACGAAAGGTGCAATCGATATTACAGAGGTATAAAGATTTGCAGGATATAATCGCGATTCTCGGTATGGACGAACTTTCCGACGACGACAAACTTGTTGTCGCGCGGGCGCGGCGCATTCAAAGATTTCTGTCTCAGCCGTTTCATGTCGCAGAGCAGTTCACGGGCACGCCGGGCCGTTATGTGAAGCTTGCAGATACGATTAAAGGATTCGAAGAGATTGTAGAAGGTAAGTATGACAATCTACCTGAACAGGCATTTTACATGGTAGGAAGCATCGATGAGGTATTGGAGAAATCGGCGAGTATTCTTGCAGAGAACAAATAGTTGGAATCAATATGAGTGAAACAGCGACAATTAAATATGAGATAGTGACTCCGAGAGGAAAAATAGCAGGAGGAGAATGTTTATCGGTGATCCTTCCTGAACCTCAGGGTGAGATTGGAATATTGAAAAGCCATATTCCTCTGATTGCGGCGCTTGGAAACGGAGTAATGAGATTCAAAACTAATGCAGAAGAGAAACGTTTTTTTATATCAAAAGGTTTTCTCGAGGTCAAAGACAACAACGTAATAATACTTGCCGAAATTGCCGAGAAAGCGGAAGAGATCGATACTGATCGGGCTAGGTCTGCATATAAGCGCGCTCTGGCAAGATTGGATATTGCATCGCCTGAATCTGTTATGAAGCCGGAAGAGAGAACTCGAGCCAGACGTTCCAAAGAGCGAGCAGTAGCAAGATTGAAGACTGCAGGTGTTTCTATTGATGAGTGACATAAACTTTTATACTGCTAAAGATAAACTCCCGGACTCTTGGGAAAAGGATATAAGGAGATGAGAGAAAAGAACTTATTTAAATTTGTTCTACCTCTTTTTATTATATTTTTTGCTTCAGCTATTTTTTCAATTAAAGCTACTGCGGAAGAATTGGATCCCAGAATTGAAAGTGCTATTTATTCGTTATACTCGTCAGGGGCGTATAAGTCTCGAATTGGTGATTGGAACGGCGCACTTTTAGATTTTGAGCGCGCATATAAATTGCGGCAGACATCTTCGGAATTGCTATATCGATATGCTGAAGCTCTTCTAAAAACCGGTCGGTTCAAAGAGGCTGAGAAGTTTGCTTCCAGAGCTCTTGATGAAGACAGCACTGTTTCAGATGCATATCTTATTCTGGCTGAATTGGCAATGAACTCGGGGGACTTAGATAAAGCGGATCGTTATCTTTCTCGGCGACTTGAACTGAAGAAAGACGATATTGAATCGAGAATGCGTTTGGGATTATTGCGCGAAAATAGGAATGACCTTGAAGGTGTGGTATCTGCGTTCAAGGATTATCCTGCTTTGAAACCGGGTGTTGCGATTGCAAACTTTCATCTTGGAATCGCATTGACAAGATTGAAAAGATATGAGGAAGCGATAGATGCTTTTAAAACTTCTTTACGAGAAAATCCTGATTATATTGAAGCCGCTGAAAACATAGCGATTTTATCTGAAGAACTTAATAATGATTCTGAGACGATTGAGGGATGGCAGAAAGTCCTGAAGATCGATCCTGATCGCACAGAAGCGTATAAGCGATTAATTACGTTTTATGCCTCGAAAGAGCGCTACAATGATGCGCTTAACGAGCTTGAGATTTTACTTCAACGCGTGCCGGATAAAAAAGGCACACTTCGTAAATTGATGGCTCAGCTTGCGCTTCAAGAGGGTGATTTATCTCGAGCCGCGAAGACGATGTATGAGCTTGCAGAATTGTCCGGGACAGAGACGAGTTATATTGAAGCGGCTCTGGTTTCTGCCGCGGCTAAGACTGAGACGGAGACACTGCTTTCTTCTCTTAGGGGAGCTTGGAAGTCAGGGAGGAGATTAACTGCCGCGATAACTTTAGCTCAAGCTTATGTAGCGGCTGGCCGCGATTCGTCTGCGATAAAATTGTTAGATACTTTGCAGTATGATTCGATTTCCGACTCAACTGCAATTTTCAATTTAGGTTTACTCTGGTTCAAATTAGGCGATACAAATCGGTCTATAGAATTATTTCTTGCTTTGATTGAGCATGATCCGTATAACGCTTCAGCTTTAAATTTTGTAGGTTATACATGGGCTGAACGCGGAGAAAAGTTGGATCGAGCCGAAGAATTTATCCGAAGAGCATTAGCAGTTGAACCTCAGAATCCGCAATACATCGATTCGCTTGGTTGGGTATTTTATCAGAAAGGTTTATACGACATTGCGCGCCTTCATCTTGAAAAAGCGTATCATCTTATGCCGGAAGAACCTGAGATCATGGAACACCTTGGCGACGTTTATGCAAAGCTCGGCAGAAGAGATGACGCTGTTATTTATTACAATAAAGCGCTCGAATTAGATAAAACCGAACACAGTGAAATTCTGAAGAAAAAGATTTCCGACTTGGAGCTATAAACCGGGCTCGTGCAAGTCGCATTTTTGAACCATGAAGAAACAGAAACACGGAGATTTTTTAAATAATTTTTTATTTTATCTTTTTTTCCTCGTCTCCAGTCTATCTTCCAAAGAACGTGTGAAATAATTGCAAAATGCAAATTGGAAAAATAAAATTTTCAATTTGCA
>PEWQ01000010.1 GCA_002780065.1 Candidatus Hydrogenedentes bacterium CG07_land_8_20_14_0_80_42_17 | reverse complement strand
GGAAGACGAGGAACTGAATTTAAGAGATGCAGAAGGTCAATACAGGAAAATTTCTGCCGCATTCAAAAATTGTAAGACTGCTTTGCTTACCGGAAGATCCAAATCCGAAGAGAAAGAAATTACAATGAAGAAATTTCGAGACGGAAAAATATCTATATTAGTTGCTACTTCTGTTGTCGAGGTAGGCATTGACGTTCCGACGGCGACGCTGATGATTGTTGAACACGCCGAGTATTTCGGGCTTGCGCAATTGCATCAGCTTCGCGGCAGAGTTGGTAGAGGCGGAAGACCGGGAACCTGTATTCTCACGACTGCGGATATACTCGGTGAATATGCTGAAGAGCGGATGAAAGTTCTTTTGGAATGTCAGGACGGATTTAAGATTGCAGAAGAGGATTTGAGACTAAGAGGCCCGGGAGAAATACTTGGGGAGCATCAACACGGCGGAACGGAATTGAAGGTGGCAAATTTATCAGTTGATTTCGAACTTATTCCTAATGCTCAGCGGTTAGCAAAGAAATTAATCGAAGAAGATTTTGAATTGATGAATCATAATTTTTTGCGGCGGGTAATTGAAGGCTGGGAAAAGCGCGGAGCGGATGTGTTTTAGATTGTGATGAGTGCTGCGCAAATATTGCTGATGGATTTTTTTTGGTTCTCGAATAAACTCTATGCATGAATAAAAGTAAATCGTATGCCTGCTCTGAATGCGGTGCAAGTCAGCCGCAGTGGCTTGGCCGCTGCCCCTCTTGCGGAGCGTGGGGAAGCATTGCGAAAGAAGAAACATCAGGCCGCGGGAAAAGGCCGGTTAGGCTCGATCAAGTAGAACCTGAAGAGGCTGGAAGAATTCGGACCGGAATAAGCGAGCTCGATCGTGTTTTCGGCGGCGGATTGGTGAAAGGCTCCATTAACCTTCTGGCCGGAGATCCCGGCATTGGCAAATCCACGCTCGCTCTGCAGATGTCGTCAGCGTTCGACTCGGTTCTTTACGCGGCTGGAGAAGAATCTCCGTCTCAAATTCGCCTGCGCGCAGATCGGTTGGGAATCGACTCGAAACGAATTAAAGTTACGACCGAAACATTGGTCGAAAAGATTGTTGCTGAAGCGAAAGAACTGATGCCGAGTCTTTTAGTTATCGATTCCATTCAGACGGCGCGGGTTGAAACCTCAAACTCAGTCGGAGCCGTGAACCAAATTCGTGAGGCCGCCGCGTATCTGCTCCATTCTTTGAAAGAACCGCGAATACCCGCGATTTTGGTCGGCCACGTGACGAAGTCCGGAGACATTGCCGGCCCGATGCTCCTCGAACATCTTGTCGATGTAGTTCTCCTTTTGGAGAGCGATACATCAGGAGCATATCGACTATTGCGCGGATTGAAGAATCGTTTTGGCTCTGTCGATGAGGTTGGACTTTTTGCAATGGGCGAAGACGGAATGCGTGAAATCACAAATCCGTCGGAGCTTTTATTGCCGACAAGAACTGATTTAGTTCCTGGATCAGCCGTGGTCGCATCACTTGAAGGACGGCGCCCGCTCCTGATCGAGCTTCAGGCTTTGACTGTTCCGACTGCGTTTGGAACTCCGCGCAGACTCTCGACCGGCATCGAGCAAAATAGACTTTCGATGCTGTTGGCAGTATTGGAACGCAGAGGCGGAATTCAGGTCGGCAATTCCGATGTGTATTTAAATTCGGCAGGAGGATTCAGGTTGAAAGAACCTGCCGTCGATCTCGGCGTTGAGATGGCTGTTGCGTCGGCAGTTCTTGATTTACCTGTACCGGAACACGCAATTTTTATCGGTGAGGTTGGTTTAGGCGGAGAAATCAGACCGGTCGGAAAGATTGAGAGCAGACTGAAAGAAGCCGCAAAGTTGGGATTTAAATCAGCGTTTATTCCTGAACAAAAAATAGATTCGGTTTCAGAAATATCATTGCGCAAAGTTAAACACATAAGCGAGGCTTTATGCATATTCCAAAAATAGGAGTCATAGATTACGAAATGGGAAATCTCCATTCTGTATCTAAGGCGCTCTTAAATGCCGGTGCTGACGTGAAGATATTGACTGAACCTTTCGAACTCGAAAGAGTTGACTGTGTTGTATTGCCGGGAGTTGGTAATTTCGGCGACGCGATGCAACGTCTGCGCGAAAAGAATTTTGAAGAGAAAATTCGAAGTTGGATTCTATCGAAGAAACCTTTTTTGGGGATTTGTCTTGGGCTTCAAGTGCTCTTCGAATTCAGCGAAGAGTCCATGGAGACAAAAGGAATGGGTATTTATCAGGGCTCAGTGAAGCGGTTTCCTGCGGAGGCAAACGGAAAAAAAATGATAGTTCCTGCTATGGGCTGGAACAGCATTTCAGCCAAGAAGAACGGAATACTTTCTGATTTAGATGAAAAGAGATTTTATTTTGTTCATTCTTATTATGCCGAGCCGCATAATCAGGAAGTAATTGCGGCAACGTCAAATTACGGAATAGAGTATTGCTCTGCTCTGGAAGACGATTCAATTCTTGCTCTGCAGTTTCATCCGGAAAAGTCAGGGCGAGATGGAATTAATTTATTAAAAATATTTATCAAAAGGATAGGAAAATAATTCGATGATAGTTATACCTGCGATAGACATAATGGAAGGGAAATGTGTTCGGCTTACTCAAGGCGAACGTGGAAGAGTAAAAGTTTATGATGCTGACCCGATCGAACGCGCAAAGAGATGGGAAGCGCAAGGTGCGGAGCGAATACACGTTGTTGACCTAGACGGGGCATTTGAGGGTGCTTGCGCGAATATTGCGGTAATAAAAAAGATTGCCGAGAGTGTGAAAGTCCCGATTGAAGTTGGAGGCGGGTTGCGGGATGCTCAGAGCGTCGCCGGCTTATTTGAGGCAGGAGCATCATTTGTTGTTATTGGAACTCTTGCGATAGAAAAATCTCAGCTTGCCGCTGAATTAATTGAAATGTTTCCTCAAAAAATTTATGTAGGAGTTGATGCTCGGGCAGGCATGGCGGCAACTCATGGCTGGACAAGAACTTCCTCGCGTTCAATACAGGAGATAGTTGAGCGCTCTGAGGAGTGGAGAGCAAGAGGAATAATTTTTACAGCTATTGAGCGGGACGGCGAATTAGTTGGACCTGATTTTGAAGAGATCGAGGCTCTAGCATCTAAAACTTCATTGTCGATTATTGCGTCTGGTGGAATAAGTAATCTTGATGATTTGAGACGGCTGAAAGCAATAAAAGGCGTTGAAGGAGCCATTGTTGGCAAAGCGTTGTATGAGGAAAAGTTTTCATTAAAGGAAGCAATCAGTGAGAGCTAAAAATATTTGTGATTTTACTATTGAGTAAAAAAATGTTTTCCACAATTGGATTTGTTAAAAAATTACATCTATTGACTTGATTCAATCTCTGCTTATTCTGTATTGCTAAATAGACATCAATATTAGCTAAGGAGGATTTAGATTTAATGTCAAAAACAAAGTTTGTTTATTTTTTCGGAGCTGGGAAATCAGAAGGGCGCGGATATCAGCGTGAGTTGCTAGGCGGAAAAGGAGCAGGTCTTGCCGAGATGACGAGAATCGGGCTTCCGGTTCCGGCCGGCTTTACTATCACAACAGAAGCGTGCGATTTATTTTACAAGAACGGCAGGAAATTTCCGCCGAACATGATGAAAAAAGTTGATAAGAACATAAAAATACTCGAGAAGGTGACAAAGAAGCGTTTTGGAGATGATAAAGATCCACTGCTAGTTTCAGTGCGGTCCGGCGCAGCGCGCTCAATGCCGGGAATGATGGAGACAATTTTGAATCTCGGGTTAAACGACGTGGCAGTTGAAGGACTTGCAGCGCAGACTAATAACGCGAGATTTGCTTACGATTCATACCGCAGATTCATTCAGATGTATTCGACAGTTGTTATCGGACTTTCGAAAGAAGGGCTCGAAGGAAAGCTCCATGAGTTGAAGGAAGAACTTGGAGTCAAGCTCGATACTGAAATTAATGCCGAAGGCTGGAAGACGCTTTGCGGAAGATTCAAGGAATTCTTCAAGGAAAAGACCGGCGAGGAATTTCCTCAAGATGCTCGGAAACAGCTTGAAGGCGCTATTGCGGCAGTATTTGGCTCATGGATGGCAGACAAGGCAGTCACATACAGAAGAGTCGAGAAGATTACAGGGTTGAAAGGAACTGCGGTAAGCGTAGTGCAGATGGTATTTGGCAATAAAGGCGACAGGTCGGGCACTGGAGTATGTTTTACACGAGATCCCAATTCAGGAGAAAATGAATTTTATGGAGACATACTCATCAATGCGCAAGGCGAAGATGTTGTCGCAGGAATTCGAACTCCGATAAAATTAATCGAACTCAAGAGAATTATGCCAAAGGCTTACAAACAGCTTTGTGAAGTGAGAAAGACCCTTGAAAAGCATTATAGGGATATGCAGGACCTCGAGTTCACGATTGAGGATGAGAAGTTGTACATGCTTCAGTGCCGCACGGGCAAGCGTTCACCGCGTGCAATATTCAGGATGGCGGCAGATATGGCAAAAGAAAAGCTGATTACAAAGGAAGAAGCAATTTTAAGAATAACTCCTGAAGATATAGAGCGGCTCTTCTATCCGGTTATTTCCGATAAAATTTCGAAATCTGAATTAGAAACGAAGAGGCTTGCTACAGGCATCAATGCCGTTCCAGGCGCTGCGGCAGGACAAATTGTGTTCACAGCGGAGACTGCTGAAGAATGGCATCAACAAGGGAAAAAAGTTATTTTACTGCGGCGTGAAACGAGCCCCGAGGATGTGGGCGGAATGCATGCTTCTGCAGGAATCCTTACCGCAACCGGCGGAAAGACCTCTCATGCGGCAGTGGTTGCTCGAGGATGGGGAAAGTGTTGTATCGTCGGATGCGAAGCGCTTTCAATTGATGAGCATGAGAAGAAGCTGATTGTAAACGGCAGAGAGTTCGGTGAAGGCGCGTTCTTTACTCTCGACGGAAATACGGGAAATGTGTACGAGGGTGAACTCCCGCTCGATAGGCCTGAACCTCCAAAAGAGTTTTACTCGATAATGAAGTGGTCTGATGAAATGAGAAGACTCAAGGTTAGAACAAATGCAGATACTCCTTACGATGCAAAGAAAGCTCGAGATTTTGGAGCAGAAGGAATAGGGCTTTGCAGAACCGAGCACATGTTCTTTGACACAGAGGCGAGGAGACTCGCAATTCAGGAGATGATTGTTGCAGATTCTATTGAATCGAGAAGAGTGGCGCTTGCAAAGTTACTGCCGTTTCAGAGAGAGGATTTCACCGGCATCTTTGAGGCAATGAACGGACTTCCTGTCACTATCAGGCTGATCGATCCTCCGCTGCATGAGTTTGTTCCGCACGATAGAGAAGGACAAGAAGCTGTGGCTCGCCAGTGCGGAGTGCCGGTAGAAAAGGTTGCTCATAGAGTTGAGAGTTTGAAGGAAGCGAATCCGATGCTCGGACACCGCGGCTGTCGGCTTTCGATAACGTATCCGGAGATTCTCGAGATGCAGGTTCGAGCGATTATCGAAGCCGCGTGCATCTGTGCGAAGAAAAAGATTAAGGTTTTTCCGGAGATCATGCACCCGTTGGTTTTAGACAAGAAAGAACTTTCTATTCTTGTGGAGAGAACGCGGGCGGTTGCGGAAGAAGTTTTTGCCGAGCAGAAGAAAAAAGTGGATTATCTTGTAGGAACTATGATTGAAGTTCCGAGAGCCGCGCTTCTGGCGGATGAAATTGCTGAGATTGCTGAGTTCTTTTCTTTCGGCACTAACGATTTGACTCAATTTACAATGGCGCTCTCTCGAGACGACGCAGGCAAATTCCTGCCCGATTATGTAGACGAAAAGAAAACTGGAATTTTTACTGACGATCCGTTCCAGTCGCTTGATCAGAGTGGAGTAGGAAAATTAGTGAAGATGGGTATCGAGCTTGGAAGAAAGACGAAGAAGAAGTTGAAGATTGGAATTTGCGGTGAGCATGGTGGTGAGGCTAAGAGCGTAAAGTTCTGTCATAAAGTGGGAATGGATTATGTTTCATGTTCTCCATATCGAGTTCCGATAGCAAGACTAGCGGCGGCTCAGGCGGTTGCAGAAGAAAAGTAGGGGCGAACCTATGTGTTCGCCCTTAGAACTATGTGTTCGCCCTTAGAACTATGTGTTCGCCCTTAGAACCTATGTGTTCGCCCTTAGAACCTATGTGTTCGCCCTTAGAACCTATGTGTTCCGCTTGAAAGAAGAAATTCGATTTCTTTCGAACGGTAGCGGCAGGCTTTAGCCTGCGGTGCTAAAAAGTCGTAATTTTGACGAATTGGTATCAAAAATTTGTCGTTTAGTTTGAGCAATTCAACTCAACTGTCGATAAATCAATTTGGCATTGAAGTTGCTTTAGGTTTTATGTAGCATAACAAAAATAAAGGTGGTGAAAATAAAAATGAGAAAAAAAGGTTTTACTCTTATTGAATTGCTCGTAGTAGTAGCAATCATCGGTATTCTTGCCGCTATTGCATTACCGAAACTATTTGCAGCTATCTGCCAGTCAAAGGCCGGTCAAACAGCCGGAGTATTAGGCTCACTAAATGGTTCTCTGGCAATGTATTATGGAACCAACTATCAATATCCAAATACTGCGGCGTCAATCAATGTTTCAACATACATCGTGTCAGCTTACATGGCTCAAGCACCGACAAGTCCTTGGAATGGCTCTTTTCTTTACAAAGGAGATGGTAATATCTATACCCTTTGTGTGTCGATTGCCAATGCTAACGGTTGTAACACGACTGCAGAAGGATGGCAATATTATAGCAGTCCGCAGGGAAAGTTGGCATTTTCTAGCGATTGCCCGTAAGTTTGATTTAGAAAAAACCGTCTGCCTTTTGACAGGCGGTTTTTTTTATGGTCGAATTATAGAGGCACGTTGCAACGTGCTGCTACTCAATATAAAATCTATGCATAGTGAATGAAAAAATAACAATTATTTTGTTGGTTGTATTTGGAGTTGTAACTGGCTGTATTCTACAGTTTGAATCCGGATTTCCAGGTAATTCCTTAGACTATTTTTTTTCTTTAATTGCCGTTTCGCTTACTATTATTGCGTCATGGAATGTGGGAAATATTATCTCTAAGTTAATTTCCATATCGGTATTTCCATGGTCGAAGTATCTTGTCGGCTTTGCAATCATCTCCATCATACCTATGCTTTTAGGGATGTTTGGCATTCTATACATACAGATTGTAATTTTACCTTTATTTATTTTACCTCTGATGATGTCTCCTACGAAAACAATTTGTGCTTTGAAAAAGCTGAATTCAGACATAAAAAATCTCATGACAGTTAAAACTCATTTAACAAAATTCATGTTATTCATCATATTATTGAGTTTGATTTGGACTTTATTTTCAACTTTTGTTCCTATCACAGGCAAGGAAGCATTGACGAACAATCTTGGCCCGGCAGATCAGTCCATTGTTCGAAAAAGTATTTTTCTGACTGATTATTCCGTTGGATTGCCGGTTTTTCGGCAATACCAGATGCTTGTTCTGCCGATTATTGCGCTCGATAGAAATGGCATTGCTGTTAACATACTTGGATTTTTTTTCGCGTTTCTTATCGCGTGGATTGCTTCTTCGATTTTGAATGAAAGATGCGATATTGAAGACCGACTAATTTCTTTTGGCGTAATAATTACTTCTCCAATTATTCTTTTTCTATTGCTTACAACATCTTCCTATCTGCTATCTACTGCTTATACGCTTGCGGCGATTCACGGACTTTTTTTTTCAAAGAGCGGAAATGGCTGGAGATATTCCGTTTGGCACGGGCTGCTGGTTTCTTCGGCTGTTGCAATAAATCCGTCATCACTTTTTGTTTTTCTGCCGGTTGCTCTAGTCTTTTCGTTCCGCAGGTTTTCTTTTTCTACAATCTTTAAGATTATTATTGTTTCAAGTATCTTCCCGCTTTTTTGGATATTCATAAATTATTTTTCCGGAACATATTCATTTAAATTTAGCGAAGAATTTTCGATCGGAAATATTTTAACTCGCATAAATTCTCTTATGAAAGGTTTTGTAGTTTTTAATTTTGAAGAATTGAGTTATCCTTTGGGAGCCGTTTTTCTAATATTGATTTTTATTTCAATATTTTCTATTAAAAATAATTCGATTCTGCGAAAAGTCGTCATTGCAGGTTTTATCTCGATTGCTTCATGGCTTATTCTGGGAAGCGGCAATTCGATAGAATTATTGCCGCTCTTCGTCTTATGGCCGGTTTTGACCATAGATACAGGCTTTGTCCGAAATAGACTTTTGAAGATTTGCATTGCCATTGCATTGTTAATAAATTTTTCATCAGGAGTTTTATTTTCAGAGAAGACGCATTCTTTTATTCAGATTCTTACGAGTAAGATTGATCCTGTATTTTTTGTCGCAAAATGGAACCGGACTTATGTCCCGCAGAGAGCAGGGAATGAAATGATTCCGGAATCGGCGAAGGTTCTTTCATTCGGCGAGAAATCATTGTTTTATCTCCACCGTTACGCTGTTGTCGATGGATTCGGAGAAAAAAACCTGATGCTCAAACTAGCTCATAGTTCACATGACGCCGATTCTTTGAGAAAAGAACTGATTGAGAAAGGCTTTACTCATATTTTGTATCTCCCGATTTCTTTGAGAAAAGAGCTTTTGGGTAAAGAATCGGCTGAGGCTCAGTGCGGCGAAGACGAGAAGATAATTCTTAGTATGATCGGAAAATGCAAAACGATAATTCGAGAAGAAAATATGCTAGGTCTTTATGAATTGACTGAAAGGCGAGAGCAATGAGAGAATTCAAACTCCAATATTATTTAGTTTGGATTGTCGGAATCATACTTGTAATTGGTTCCATTCTGACTCTTATTCTGGCTGGACTGCCTGCTGAAGGAAAAGAATTGCTGATGCCTTTTCTTTTTACAATACTTTCATTATTGGCGGCGTGGGGCATTGGCTGGCGTGTTGCGAAAATATTTGCAGAAGACGCCTATTTGTTTGAAGAAATACTTACCGGATATTTTGCTCTATCTATTTATGTAATCGTCATAGGCTCATTTGGAATTCTTTATCCTGCGCTTGCCGCGTTGCCGCTCTTTATCTTTCCACTTCTGCTTATTGGAAGATTTAGCCGGGCATCTTTTCAGAAACCTTTATCACGATCGGAAAATTTATTAACTGTAAGTGAAACAATTTTTCAATTTCTAATTTTCATCGCATTGCTTTGGAAATTTCAATCTGTGCTTGGTCCTCCGATAGGAATGGATGCGACTACGTATCATCTTAATATTCCTCGACAGTTTTTGCTTTCTCATAGTCTTAGACCGCTGGATGAGATCGGATATTATTTTTATTGGCAGGAATTTGGAATGGCGATCATGCCGCTGCTTGCGCTCGATTCAACAGGTATTTCAGCAAACATGACAGGTTTTATTTTTTTGCTTTCGCTTGTCTCAGCATGTTATTGCATCGTAGTGAATCTTGCTTCAGATACTGATTCGAAAAAAACTCTAATTCTGTCCGGACTAATCGCCTCTGCCGCTGTAGCGACTTCTCCAATAGTCAGCATAATTCTTTTTCATACCAAAGACGATTTGCTTTCGATTGCTGCGCTTATGTGGGGAATAAATTCATGGCTCAAAGCTGACATAAGAGACCTTTCTTTGCGAAAAAAATACGAATACTGGGGAGGATTACTCATCGGCGCAGGATTAGGTGTTAAACCTACGCTATCTTTAATAGCTCTGCCTTTTATTGCGTGGAGAATGTTGAGTAGAGACTCCTCATTAAAAACTAAATTCTTTATTTTAGTTTCTGTTGGAATTATTCCTTCATACTGGGCAGTGCGAAACTATCTGATGGTTGGTCATATTCTTGCGCCTAACATAGCTGCAACAATGAGCGCAGAATCGAGCGGCATATTAGAATCTGCAAACAGCATTTTATTTGCGGTTCAAGCTAGAGCTGTTCATCTTGCTGAAAGTTTTTTTGAAGCAAAGTCTCTGAACATTGACGGCCCAATCGGAGTATTAATCATGACTTCAGTTTTTGCTGGAATGCTCTTTTCTGACGAAAATAAGCGCCGCCGAGCAATAATGCTCTCCTCTGCGGCATCTATTGTTTTGTGGTTTATCGGCGGGCACGGTCAATCCAGATTTCTACTGCCGACTTTTGTTTTGCTTTCTGCAAGCGGTTCTTTGATTTTGGCTCGAAGCAGAAAACTTATTGCAATCTCGATTTTTGCCGGTTTCATTTCGTTCGGAGCCTCGGTGATTGCCACTGATAGGTATATGCCTAGTCTTATGCTTCACTCAGGATTTTTTAATATGAATAGATACATCGAGCTGACATGCAACACATATCCATATCAACTTCTTATCAATGAAAGAACGAAATCTTCTGCCGTTATTTATTCGATTGGCGAGTCGCGGACTTTTTATACTCAGAGGCGAATAATTTTTGACGGTTATTGGGAACGCGGCAGAGTCTACGATAGAGCTCATGCGAGCCATTCTGCGAAGACTTTATGGAAAGACCTTAAGCGCGCTGGAATAACGCATATTCTTTTGAACGAGCCGACTTACAACTCTGCGATTAAGATTGGCGAGAGGGAACCTCCTCTATGCAGTCGTGATACAGAGATTGTGAGAGAGATGCTTTCGAACGATTCATACTGCATAATGCTCAAAGAGGAGCGTGGAGAGGAATGGGTCGGACTTTACGAACTGCGTAATGAGTAAATATTTTTGAAGTATTGCTGGATGAAGCATAGTTTTTTAGAATAGAATAAGTTTTAAATCAGCGAGGGGAAGATGACTAGAAGAGTTGTTGTTACCGGGATCGGAGTTGTGACTCCGATTGGAATTGGGAAAGAAAATTTCTGGCAGTCAGCTTTAGCCGGAAAATCCGGAATCGATAGAGTTCATGCATTTAATCCTGACGGTCATGCTTCGCAAATTGCAGGAGAAGTTTTGAACTTCGATCCTAACGAATGGATTTCGGTAAAGGCTCAGAAGCGAATGGCTAGATTCTCCCAATTCGCAGTTGCGGCTGCAAAGATGGCGCTTTCTGATTCAGGATTGGAACTCGGAAAACTTGATGCTTTTCGCGTTGGAGTATCTCTGGGAGTTGCGGCAGGCGACTATGAGGACTCGACATTTTCTGCGGTGAATTACAGAGACAGAGGGCCGGGACATTCAAGACCTTTTGCAATTCCTAAAGCCATTGTGAATATGGCGGCAAGCGCTGTCGCATTGGAATTAGGAATAACAGGAGTAAACATCGACGTCACGACTGCGTGCGCGTCAGGCTCGCATGCGCTTGGTCTGGCTCTCGATTTAATTCGAAGCGGACGCGCCGACGTGATTTTTTCCGGCGGTGCGGAAGCGACGATCAATCCTGTAGTAATGGACGGCTACGATGCTATGAAGGCGTTATCACGAAGAAATTCGGAACCGACTAAGGCATCGAGGCCGTTCGACCGTGATAGAGATGGATTTGTTATTGGAGAGGGCTCCGGAATACTTTTGCTTGAGGAATTCGAATCTGCGCGAAAGAGAGGAGCGCGAATTTACGCAGAGTTTGCGGGATTCGGAGCCACGTGCGATGCGTATCACATTGTTGCGCCGCACCCTGAGGGGGCTGGAGCAAAGAATGCGATTCTTGCGGCAATAAGAGATTCAGGCGCGAAAATCAACGAAGTGGATTACATCAATGCGCATGGCACTTCAACTCCTGCTAATGATGCGGCTGAAACTCTGGCGATTAAAGGAGCACTCAATGAACATGCCCACAGCGTTATGATTTCATCTTTGAAATCCATGACCGGTCATACATTCGGAGCGGCAGGCGGCATCGAAGCGACGGCAACTGTTCTGAGCATTACAACAGGGAAGATACATCCGACTATAAACCTCGATAACCCTGATCCGCAATGTGATTTGGACTACGTTCCGAATACTGCGCGCGAGAAGAAAGTTCGGTTTGCTTTATCTAATTCGTTCGGCTTCGGCGGTCAGAACGCTGTTCTTGCGTTCAGAGCAGTGTAAAAAGCTTACGAATATTTCATCTCATATACGATTCAATCCTTATACGGTTAATCCAAATTTAATTTATCTTTAGTAGAAATTCTTGAACTCAAATTTGGAGCGGTGTGGGAAAAATTTTCTTTGCCGCGCGGCCTGCGCGATTGGCTCGATCCTATAGCGTGGGTTGATACGCTTGAAACATGGAGGGAGTCCCGACAATTAATTCCATCGACTTGGTCGCGCGTTCTTTTGGCGGCGAAACGCCCTGCAGTAGTGAGAGCCTTAATCGATGGTGAAAAGTTAACTGAGGAAAACTTTTGCGAGATCGGTATTAATAAAGATTTACTCTCTGATTTCACGACTGCGGCAATTTTTCGCAAAACTGATAATGGAGAATACATTCCTATGATTCGTCTCACACGTTTGTTTGGTGAGTGGTTCATTTCTGATCCGGCGTGTGACCTTTCAGAGGATGCGGTTTATATCGGCCGCGATTCGATTCGGCTGGCTCGTCGAGCTATTTTATTCAGTAGAGGAACTGTTCTTGACGCGTATGCTGGAACGGGTATTCAGGGCATTCTAGCTAATCGCCGCGGGGCACGAGTTATTTTTGCTGAGTTGAATCCTAGAGCAATTGCCATGTGCCGAATAAATCTTTTTCTTGCCGGGATTACCAATGGAAAAATTATAGAATTAGATTCTTTTGAGGGGATTCGAAGCCGATTCGATCTTATTCTTGCCAATCCGCCCTATGGTGCCGAGTCTGTCTCAACTCGGCCTCTTGCATTGTCTCACAGTGGTGGAATTCACGGAGACGAAGAGACATTTAGAATTCTGGATTCTCTTCCTCGACTTCTCAAACCTGACGGCCGCGCTCTCATTGTTGGAACTTATCTTTTTGAAGACAATGCACCGCACATTTTTTTGTCTCAGACAGATCTTGATCTTACATTCGAAGCTGAGAGGGAAGATATTGAACTTCGAAATAACTTGAAACAGAGATTTTTCGGAGTGCTTACTGCTTCGCATGGCACGGGACGGAGACGATATATCAGGACATATATGCTTCGCCGCATAGCTGAAAAGATATCACGAGTTATTAGAATCGGAGTCATGCAAGTCAATATGGAATAAAACTACTGAGGCACTGAGACACGGAAAAAATGGATAAATAATCTCAGTGTCTTGGTATCTGGTATGATTTGAAATTGAAAATTGGAAAGTGCAAATTGGAAAGTGTAAATTGGAAAGTGCAAAT
>PEWQ01000126.1 GCA_002780065.1 Candidatus Hydrogenedentes bacterium CG07_land_8_20_14_0_80_42_17 | reverse complement strand
TGCAGTTTCAAATATAATAACATTTCAGAAACAAAGTTTTTTATTTTTTTAATATTATCTATTTTTTTCTCTGTGTCTCTGTGCCTCAGTAGTTGTATTCCATATCGACTTGCATGACTCCGGTTAAAAACTTAAACCAAGTCCTGCCTCGAACCCTTCAAGATGATTCACTCCGCTGTCAAGATTGCGATATCCTATTCGCGCTCCAATGCCTTTGTAATAGGCAGTGATGCCGACAGCTGACTCTCTGATTGTCGAGGCAGAGAGACGTGAAATCCTGTAGGATGTGTCAAAGTGAAAAATCGGATGCGGCGAGAGATCTACTGTCACGGCACCGTCAAGGCCTGAGCGAGTTTCAATACCGCCGGTCATCCAACGGCCTCCAAGCTCTAGACCCGCGGAATTCCGAAGCGAACCGATTTGATACCGAACGTCGCTTCGATAAAATTCCAGATGCTCTGTTCTGCCCGCGTTTTTTTCACGATATCCAAGATAGCCGGCAGTAAGTCCGAAACCATGTGCAATAGCAAGTCGTCCGTCGCCGGCAATGTGAGAAAGAGATCTCTTGTCATTGCCGTAGAGAATTCTTAAATCGAATTTCTGGTCGGAAGAAATATCATCCGTTTTCATTGACTCTACGAATGCTTGAGGCAGAAGCAATCCAAATTTGAGCGCTGAAATGAAGAGCTGAGTATATAGAGCAGTTGCCTCAGTATCATAAGAAACTGAAGATGTATCTGAATTAGCGACTCCAGAATAACCCGGCCGCGATACTCCAGCTTCAAAATTGCCAAGCTGAGAATCTTCGGCACAAACTGAAATATCAAAGAAAAAAATCGATAATATCGCCGAAAAAAAAATATTATGCAAATTTTTTTTTGATAAGTCATAACATCTTTTTATTATCTTGGCAGTGCCGCTGTTGGAAAGACTCTTTTGCCGCGAATAGCAGGCGGAAGAGCCTTAATCATTCCGTTCTTGACCTCGTCGCTGGTCCATTGCCTTCCATACATCATTCCCTCTGAAATAGCTGTTGAATTAAACCTTGCATCGAACTCATTCGGGTTTCCGAAATATGTCTCTACAAAGTATCTACCAGGACCATAGCAGATTGCTCCGGGTTTCGATGCATCTTGCTCGGGATGAGCCGCAATCAAACCATCAGGCGTCACCGTAAATCTAAGCTCACGGATTATTTTTCCGTTTGAACGTATTTTTACAACCCAGTTGCCGGGATGATCTATCATTGCGATAAAATGTTCTGCCACATCATCGCGTTTTTCTCCCCAGTAAAGATTCGGGCACCAGCGAATTTTATACCAATTGTAATCATTTATTACTCCGTTGCCTTCTACGTCTTTTAGATACAACTCTTCTCTTTGCTCCAAACTGCTGATGTCTCCATAAGTTGAAAGAAAATTATTTGGCAATTCGATACGTTTTCCGTCAACTTCGATTTTGCAAGAGACATCTTCAATATTGCCGTTCTCTCTGTTCCCCCATGTGTAGAACCAAACTCTCGGGATAGACCATTCATCTTCCACTGAAAGATAAAAGTAAGAACTTCCCGCAAGGTCATCCGACAAGATTCCATATTTCCAAACATGCTTGAAAGATCCGATATGCTGTGCCAGCTTTACAACCTTAATCTTCCTGATTCCAATCACGGATTCGGTTTCATCTTGATCGTTATAGTATTTGAATGTCAGAGTCAATTCGCCTGTAGCTGACAAGGCAGTGCCTTCATCATTCACATCGAAAGTAAAATTCTCGCAATACCCCAACTCTTCAGGATTGTTTCCTTTCAGTCCTTTGCGTAGAGTAATCAAATCTTTTCCATCTTTAGAAATTACAATTTTGATTGCATCACCAGATCGAGTATGTCCTATTATGCGGCCGTTTATTACCGGAACCCATTCTTTATACTGATCATTGTTCGGGTTCTGCCAAACCTTAATAGTGAGAGGTTCATCCGCAAGTTTTATTGGACCGTTTCCTGCTTCAAGACATGCCGCGCGCCAGATACTCCATTGAGATTCATCGTCTGCAACAGCAGAATTTGATGAGCCAAGCAATGAAACTGACATTACCGCCAGAATAACTAATACAACTTTTCGCATTATTCCTCCCCAACTTCAAATTTATTTGAATAAATATATTGAAGTTTTTCGAAAAATACAGCTCTTTTTTTTCATCTCCTGACCCTACTCTTTTATTTGAAACTTTCTAATTTTCCATTAGACTTCGTTCATACAATTGGTTCAGGAGATACGCAGTATGCTGATGATAGTCGGAGCAGGTTTGATGCAGGTGCCTGCAATTCGAATAGCAAAAGAGATGGGACTTCGCTGTATGGTTACCGATTACAATCCTGAGGCGCCTGGGCTTGCTACTGCTGATATTCCCGTAATAATGTCGACAAAAGATATCGAAGGAAATGTTCGGATTGCCCGTCAATATCAGCGCCAGCTCCGCGGAGTCATAACAGTCGGGACAGATGCATCTCTCACTGTAGCGGCAGTAGCAGGCGCATTAGGGCTAGTTGGCATTCATTACGAATCTGCGGAAAATGCAACTCACAAATTAAAGATGAGGAACATACTGCGGCAGGCTGGAGTTCCGGTCCCGGATTTTCAGGGAATATGGGCGATCGATGAGGCACGCGATGCCGCATTGAAATTAGGATTTCCTTTGGTGATAAAACCTGTCGACAATATGGGTGCACGCGGAGTGATTCGAGTCGATGACATGAGCGGAATTGAGAATGGATTTCGTCACGCGAAATCTTGTTCGACAAGCGGCGAAGTCATTGTAGAAAAATTTATGGACGGCTCAGAACTTTCAATTGACGCTTTGGTTTGGGACAGTGAGATTATTGCATGGGGCATTGCAGATAGAATTATAGCTCGTCCTCCGTATTTTATTGAACTCGGTCATAATCTTCCGTCGAATCAGCCTGAAGAGAAGATTGAATCGGCTAAGGAGATTATGCGTAGAGCGGTAAAGGCGCTCGGAATAACTTTTGGCGCCGCGAAGGGTGATGTGAAACTGACTGAGTCCGGTCCAATGATTGGCGAGTGCGCGGCGCGGCTTTCCGGAGGCTGGATGAGCTCACATACCTTTCCGCTTTCAACTGGCTACTCGATGATTTGCGGCGCTATCGAAATTGCCATCGGAAAGAAACCGGTTATTCCTGAATACCAGAATAGAGTTTCTATGGAACGCGCCATAATTGCATCTCCGGGCAGAATTATACGAATTGACGGAGTAAATAAAGCTCGAAGAATAAAAGGAGTAAAAGAAGTAATTATCAAAGCGCATGTCGGCGATGAAGTCGGAATTCCAATCTCGAATATGGACAAGCAAGGCCATGTGATCGCTGTTTGTGACAGCCGTGAAGATTGCGAATCAATTGTGAATAGAGCATTGGAGCAGATTAAAATCGAGACAGAAAGTCGAACTGTTTTGACGATGTCCGACATTAATTCAAAAGCGCGAAATCTTTTCGGCAAGTATTGCCGAGTCTGCAGGATTTGCGACGGAGTATATTGTGCGGGAATGATGCCTGGAATGGGAGGTATCGGCACAGGAAGAAGTTTTATGGAAAATGTAGCTTCCTTGGCTCGATATAAACTTATTCCTTCTTTCATTCATGATTTTGATTCTCCAAAGTTTAGAACTTCTTTTCTTGGAATCGAATTGTCTTTACCTGTTATTTCGGCTCCTATGACCGGTGCGGTTACAAATATGGGTGGAGCTATAGCAGAGGAGGAATTTGCGGAGGCTATAGTTTTCGGTTCGAATTCTGCAGGAACAATTGCATGTGTCGGCGATGGAGCTTCTCCGGAAAAGTTTCGAATCGGACTTTCTGCCGCAGCGTTTGTCAGAGGACGGGCAATTCCAATATTCAAACCGCGCTCGTATGAAGAAGTGATGAACAGAATACATTTTGCGGAAGCGACAGGATGCCCGGCGGTTGGAGTAGATATAGACGCATCGGCTTTTGTGACCATGAAAGCAAAGGGGCAGGCGGTGGCTCCGAAAAGCGAGAGTGAACTCAAAAAGATAATTTCAGAATGCAGTATCCCTTTCATCGTAAAAGGAATAATGACGGTGGAAGACGCAAAGAAAGCAGTTTCTGCCGGAGCTAAAGCGGTCATTGTCGGGAATCATGGCGGCAGGGTTATGGATTTTATGGCAGGCGGAGCTGATGCGCTGGTTGAGATTGTTTCTGAACTTAAAAAAACAGTGCCGATAATTCTCGACGGTGGAATTCGTTCCGGTGAAGATGTTTTGAAAGCTCTTGCGCTTGGAGCAGACCTCTGCATGATCGGGCGGCCGCTTGCTATTGCCGCGGTTGGCGGCGGCAGAGAAGGAGTCGAGCTATATTGGAACCAATTGAGGGATGAACTCGAACGAGTAATGATTCTTACCGGCACTGAATCGATCGATTCAGTTTCGCCTAAAATTCTTCGCAAGGTTCAGACTGGTTGAAGCAGATTAGAATAGAAACTCCTCTTGCAGAATCAGGCATAAGAACTCTTCTTGTAAATGGAATTTATTTTCACAGCAAGTATGATCCGGTCCGAGAAGCCGAGCGCACAGCCGCCGAAATTTCCGAATCTCATGCCGTAATACTCTTTTCTCCGGGATTGGGTTATTCTGCGGACATCATCAGAAATAAAACTAAATTTCTTTTTTTGATCGAGCGGCATGAAGAACTGGCAAAGCTTCGTCCGGATTTAGAGATGATTATTTTTCCGGACTCGGAGACGATTCAAAACATAATTTTTTCCATCGAAGATTTGACAAAAGGAAAACTATCAATCGTTTCAGGAACATATCTCGATGAAGATCATGATTATTATTCCAGCCTCAGGCACGCGGCAGAGACTGCTGTAGATGAACTCGCCACTCATGTAATTACCTTCAATGCCTTTGAATCCGTATGGCGAAAAAATTTAATTGAAAATGAATCGTTCATTCGCAGCGCAGAGAAAAATAAAACGGTTTCATGGATAACTGAATTGGATGGAGCGTTTCGAAATCGAACTATTTTTATTTTGTCGGCAGGACCTTCACTGGATGAAGACCTTGAATTTTTGGCTGGGTATTCTTTTCAAAGGACAAATTTAAAGAGAAATGCAGTCGTTATTGCTGTTGATTCTGCGCTCAAGAGTGTTTTGCATGCAGGAGTAATTCCGGATTATGTTTGCTCGGTTGATCCTCAAAAGATAAAAGCTTCTTCTTTAGATTGCATTGGAGATATTCCGCTTTTGGCTTCTGTTCTTTCTCCAAACGAAATTTTAAAAAAAGCTAAAAAAATATATCTATTCGGACAGGGGCATCCGCTTGAAGAAAAGTTTTTTGTGAAAAAAGATTCCGTCATGAGTGATATTGGAGGGAGTGTCGCAACCGCCGCGGCAGTGCTTGCTCTGCGTTTTGGAGCCAAATGCATCGTTTTGGTCGGGCAGGATTTGGCGCTAACAGAAAAAAAAATGTATTCGAGAGGGAATGTTCAAGAAGAAGAAAAGGTTTCACGCTCGACAAGGTTTTGTTCTGCAGAAAATTGTATAATGAGTTTATGGCGGCAAAGAAATTTGAGGCGGGTTCAAAGTGTTGACGGGAATTGGGTTATGACTACTCCGGTCTTAGATTCATACCGACTGCATTTTGAAAAGATCGCTTTGGAAAATCCTCAGGTCAGATTCATTCAAACCAGTATGCACGGAGCAAAGATAGGAATTGAACATATTCCTATCTCCAAACTTCTAGAGATGTTGTCCAAAGGTGCCGATAGAAATGAGTGACGTATGACCATGAACCCTTACAAAGCTCAGCAAGCTTATAAAACGACATCTATTCAGACTGCCAGTCAGGGCAGACTGGTAGTGATGCTCTTCGAAGGCGCTATAAAATTTATGAATCAGTTTGCAGAAGCTACAAAAGCGAGAAAGATTGAAGAAGCTCATAATAATTCTATGAAGGCTCAGCGAATTATGACTGAGCTGATTCTTGCTTTGGATCATTCTAAAGGCGAAGAAATTTCTCGGATTATTGCACGCGCTTATGAAGAGATCAGAGTAAGAATGATTACTGCGAACATCAGAAAAGATGTGGCAATGGTGGAGGAAATTGTAAAAGACCTTGATGCATTCAGAACTACTTGGAACGAGGTTTTCAAAAAGGTTGAAGTGAATGTGGAATCGCCAAAGACTCAATCGGGAGTTTCAATCAAGACATGAGTTCTTCGCTTAAAGAGTCTCTATCTAGGCTTGCGGCTTGTTATAATTTATATGCTGATAGGCTTGTTTCCTGGATATCTTCAGTTGAGTCGGCAAAAGATATTGATAAGGTGATTTCAAGTTTATCTGAGTTGGAGACGGAATTTATTGATAAGGCAAAAATGTTGGGAGAGGAAGTGGAAGCAAAACGAATTGAAATAAGAAAAAATGAAGAAAAAAATATTAAGCTTTATGATGCCGTAATAAGTGTCGGCGCCGAGCAAGAATTTAATGAGGCTTCTTCTGCTGTGCATCAGGTTGCCGCATTAAGAGTTTCAGCTTTGCGTGAAATGGAAAAGATAAAAGAAAAGATTCGACTGGAAATTTTAAAGAACAATAGTGCCAGAACATTAAATAAAAAGTATAATAGAAACGAGAGGAAAGGTCGCAGAGTTGATGGAAAGATTTAATCTTGAGTCTCCTGAAAAAATAAAGGTAATTTTTTTCAATAAATCTTGCCTTCATCTTGCTTTAATTGCTCTGCTCTCTTTATCTTTTGCTGTTCCTTCTTTTGCGACCATTTACGCTTATACAGACGCACAAGGCAGAATAAGGATAACCGATGTGCCTTCGGAAAATAGTAGAGTCGTCGTTTTGCCGCGACTGTCGCCGGCGTCGGCTCGAACAAGCAATACGAATGTTCGAACGAATTATTCTTCCGCTTTGAAAAGAGATCCGTCAGTCTTCAAAGTGTATGTGAAGGAAGCCGCCGCGGCGTATCGCCTGTCGGAATCGCTCATATATGCCTTAATGAGAGCTGAATCCAATTTCAATCCTTACGCTGTTTCTTCAGCCGGCGCCAGAGGATTAATGCAATTAATTCCGTCGACGGCAAGATTAGTAGGAGTGAATGATGTATTTGAACCGAGACAGAATATTTTAGGCGGAGCAAAATATCTCAGAATGATGCTCGATCGATTTGGAAGACTTGACCTTGCAATTGCCGCTTACAATGCAGGACCGCAGGCTGTAGAGCGTTACGGCGGGATTCCACCTTATTCAGAGACTTTGAATTATGTTCCAAGGGTGCTTAGGTTTTACAGAGAATTCGGCGGAAGCGGCGAATTGAATCTTCAGCTCGCGTATTCCGGAACAAATACCGCTTCAAGAAGAAATAGCTCAACTCGAAGCAGAACAAGAACAGCCGCAGATGTTCCTATTATTGCAAAAGTAAATACTCCGATATTTTATTTCAGAGGTCCTGACGGACAGATTTACATCTCAAATATTCGCTAAGAAAAAAGGTTCGCAAGCACAGGCGAGGGCGTCCATTGACGCGTGGCGCCCATTGACGCGTGGCGCCTG
>PEWQ01000140.1 GCA_002780065.1 Candidatus Hydrogenedentes bacterium CG07_land_8_20_14_0_80_42_17 | reverse complement strand
ATGTAGGGGCAGGTTATATACCTGCCCGCACGAGGAGTTGAGCTTAATGAGAATTTATGAATTGTCAAAACAGTTGAAGATTTCCAATAAAGAATTGCTTGAGCATTTACCCGAGCTGGGTATAGTTGCGAAAAATCATGCATCTTCGATTGGACCTGATGATGTAAAGATAGTAATCAAATTCTTTAAGCCGGAAACATTTGAACGCAAAGAAGAAGCACCGATTTTAGAAAAAATAAAACCTGAAATAATATCTGCTCCTAAAATTGTTTTGGCTCCAAATGCGAAAGCTCCGACAACGTTGCCTGTGAAGCCTCAGACGCCTGTGAAGCCTCAGACACCTGTGAAGTCTCAGACGCCTGGAGTGTCTCAGACACCTGTAGCGTCTCAGACGCCTGTAGCGTCTCAGACGCCTGTAGCGTCTCAGACGCCTGCAACTCAATTAGCAAAGCCGGTAGTAGAACTGGCAAAGCCTGTGGAGATTCCAAAACCTGAAATAAAAGAAGCTAAAAAAATAGGCGCTTCGACTAAATCTTTTGGAACAAATAAAGTTAAACATACATTCAGAAAACCGAAGTTTAAAAAAGGCAAAAAGAAAATTTCGGAAAAGAAGAAGCCGGAGCCGCAACTGCGCCAACCTGAGCCTTTACCGAAAGAAGTTGAAAAAGCCGTCATGATTCGAGAAGGAATCACTGTGAAGGAATTATCAGAGAAATTAAAACAGCCTTCAGCTAAAATAATTCCCTCTCTGATGAAGATTGGAGTAATGGCAAGTATCAACCAGAGAATTTCGCTTGATGTTGCTGAATTAATTGCGACTGAGTTAGGATACAAAGTTCAGCGTGAAGAACTTTTCAAGTCGGCTGAGCTTGTAGAAGCTGCAACTCAATCGGCTATAACTTCCGAGCAATTAACCAGACCTCCTATTGTGACCATCATGGGGCATGTAGACCATGGAAAGACAAAATTGCTTGATGCGATTCGAAGAGCAAATGTAGTTGATGGTGAAGCCGGCGGAATTACTCAGCATATCGGCGCGTATACAATTGATAAACCAGGCAAGATAACTTTTATCGATACACCAGGCCACGAAGCATTCACAGCAATGCGTGCGCGCGGCGCAAGCGTGACGGATATTGTAGTTTTGGTTGTTGCGGCGGACGACGGAATCATGCCTCAGACGATTGAAGCGATACATCATGCGACAGCCGCCGGAGTGCCGATCATTGTTGCGATTAATAAGATGGATCTTCCTGGAGCGAATCAAGATCGAGTGAAACAGCAATTAGCTGATAGAGGGCTTCAGCCTGAGGAATGGGGCGGAACAACAATTACCGTGCCGGTATCTGCAAAGCTAGGGCAAAATTTGGATAAACTTCTTGAAATGATTTTGCTTCAAGCGGAGATAATGGAGTTGAAAGCTCCGGTTGACGCGCGCGCTGTAGGAGTTGTTATCGAGGCGAGGCTGGATAAGAATAAAGGTCCGGTCGCAACAGTTTTGATAAAGAGCGGAACTTTGGATATTGGAGATACTTTTGTTTGCGGAACATCCAGCGGAAAAGTTCGAGCGCTTTTTGCTCACGACGGTTCACGTCTTGAGTTTGCCGGTCCCTCTACTCCAGCGTTAGTTCTAGGCTTTGACGAAGTTCCATCTGTCGGCGATTTGCTGCAGGAGACCGAGAATGAACGCGAGGCAAGAATGATCGCGGATGAGCGTGCAACTGATAGAAAAAATGAAACTAATGCAAAAGATGTTCGGGTAAGTCTTGAAGATTTGAATCAGCAGATTGATTCTGCAAAGATTAAAGAGCTTTCGATAATTGTTAAAGGCGATGTTGGAGGTTCTGTCGAGGCAATTCGCGATATTCTCGAAAGAATTTCCGATGAGAGAGTGCGGTTGAAAGTTCTACACGGTGCTGTTGGAACTGTTACTGACAATGATATCAATCTTGCTTACGCTTCAAATGCGCTTATTGTTTGCTTCAATGTCAGATGCTCTTCGTCGGCTGAAGCGCTTGCAAAGCAGCTTGGAGTTGAGATCAGATTCTATGAAATTATTTACAAACTCGAAGAGGACATTAGAAATGCGATGACCGGGCTTCTGTCTCCGACGATAAAAGAAAATTTTATCGGCCGAGTTGAAGTGCGAGAAGTATTCAAAATTACCAAAGTTGGCGCAATTGCCGGCTGTTATGTCAAAGAGGGCAATATTAAAAGAAATGTTTTTGCTCGTGTTCTTCGCGACGGCGTAGTTGTCTACACCGGCAAGATTTCAAGTTTGAAGAGATTTAAAGATGATGTAAAAGAGGTTGGAGTTAATTTCGAATGTGGAATCGGTATCGAGAATTTCAACGACATTAAGAAAGGCGATGTAATTGAAGCCTTTGTCCGTTCGGAAATTGCGGCTGAATTGCAAGACTCATAATTTTCGACTGAGGATATTTAAATGGCTAATCGAAGAATGGAACGAGTTAATCAGTTGATTCTTGAAGAGGTTGCAAACGTCATACAGAAAGATCTTGAAGACCCTCACGTTGGATTCACAACTGTCGTATCAGTTGATACTGCCAGCGATTTTTCGCAATCGGTTATTCATATCAGCGTTTTAGATTCGGCTGAGAAGCAGGAGGAATCTGTGAATGCTCTGAATCGAGCCGCGAACTTTATCCGAAATGAAATTGCTCCGAAGATTAAAACTCGTCTGCTTCCGAGACTTATCTTCAAACTTGACCATACCGCAGAGACGGCTATTCGAATAACCCAGTTGCTGAATGAAAAAAAATAGTCCGATGAGAAAATGTTTTGAAGTTGTTAATGCTATTAGCAATGCAAAATCGATTTTATTGACTTCTCATGAGCGGATAGACGGCGACTCGATTGGAGCCGCTATTGCGCTGATTGAAGCAGGTAAAAAAATTAATAAAGAAATATATTATTTTGCGCCTGATGAACTCCCTACACTTTATGATTTTATTCCTAACATTTCTCTTTTGAGACGTCCAATTCCGAATATTGAATTCGATCTTGCGATTGTGCTCGATACCTCTTACAAAGACCGGCTTGGAAAGGCAAGGCAGACGTTTGAATCCCTTCCTAAAATTGTAATCGATCATCATGAAGGTGAAGGTGATATTGAAGGCATCAGACTGAACGACCCTTCAGCCGCGTCTGTGACTGTACTTGTTTTAGAGCTCTTGGATGAGCTGGAAATCGAGTTGGATATTTCAATTGCGCTTCCGCTTTATGTTGGAGTCTTTACTGATTCGTGGTCATTTCAGCAGTCGAATACGGACAGCCGCGCAATGAGATGTGCGGCTCGGCTTATCGATGCGGGAGCGAAACCGTTTGATGTTGCGACATCTTTTTTTGAATCGAAATCGCTTTCAGCAATTAGACTGATGGGCCGCGCTATGGAGCGCTCAAAAATTGAAGGCAATATTCTCTGGTCATATCTGTTGAAATCTGATTTTGACGAGCTGGGCGCTGCTGAACAGGATACTGAAGGCATTATTACTTCTTTGAGAGCGGCAAGCGGAATCAGAGTTGCAATTCTTTTTAGAGAACTCGATCAAAATAAAATTAAGGTTAATTTCAGGTCGAAAGATGACACCAATGTCGCTGAAGTTGCGAGACATTTCGGAGGCGGCGGGCATCGAGCCGCGGCTGGGTGCACAGTCGACGGCACTCTGGATGAAGTGCGTAAAAAGGTTGTTCATTTGTTTTCGGCGGCTAAGTGAGTGAGGTAAAAAAATTGAATCTGAACGGACTATTATTAATCGATAAAGAACGCGGACCTTCTTCTGCAGAAATTGTCCGACAGGTTTCTAGACTTGTTGTAAAAAAAGTTAGAGTGGGACATGCCGGCACGTTGGATCCTGATGCGAGCGGGCTTCTGGTTTTACTTTTGGGGCCGGCGACAAAACTTTCGGATTTTGTAATGAGCCTTTCAAAGATTTATGAAGCTGTAGTCAGATTTGGAATTGAGACGGACACATATGATGCAACAGGCAAGACACTTTCAGAAAAGGATACATCTGATTTATCATCCGAAAAAGTGGAATCTTTACTCGATGAATTCAGGGGAACTGTTAGGCAAGTGCCGCCGGCTTTTTCAGCAATTAAGATTCAAGGCAAACGTTCTTATGAATTTGCGCGCCGCGGAGAAATGAAAGAGCTGCCCGAGCGTGAAACTGTTATTTATGAACTCAAGCTTTTAAAATTTGATTCTCCTGAAGCTCTTTTTTACGTCAAATGCGGCAAGGGAATGTATCTTCGCACTCTAGCTCATGACCTCGGAAAACGGCTCGGTTGTGGAGCTCACGTCAAGACTTTGCGCAGACTGGCAATCGGAGAATTTACTCCAAGTGTAAAAGTATCTGACTTGACTGTAGAAAATATAAAAGATTTTTTGGTATCGCCGTCGAGAATTTTCGATGAAAAGAAATGTTTTAAACTTAATTTCAATGGAGCAATGAATCTTCGCAGAGGAATTCCTCTGAGAGCAATTGACTTTATAGTACGCCCTCTGGAGCCGGTTGGAGAGCGAACCGGAGTACTTGATGAGGAAGGAAATTTAATTGCCGTTGCAGTAATTGGGCACGGCGGCTCCATGCTCGAACGTAAGATTGTTCAGCCGTTGTAGAGTTCGAAACGTAATGGCAATGACGTTCGAATGGTAGCCGCCGGCTTATTCCTGCGTGACAAGCGCGGTGGTAAATGAAATTAATTAGTATCAATCAAGATTACTTTTTTTCTAATGACTTATCTCCGATTCTTGAAGTCTCTGCTTTAACGATTGGAGTCTTTGATGCGCTCCATATCGGACACCTTGAGCTTTTAAAAAAGTTAAAAGAAATTTCGAAGAAAGGGAAGACCGCACTGGTAACTTTCTCTGATTTACCTGAAAGTGTTGTTTCTGATAAAGCTCCTGTAAAGATTCTGCAGCCTCAAATCCGTGATAGAATTCTTTCGAATTTGAATATTGATTTTGTTGTTGAGCTCGAAGCTGGAAAAAAATTATTTGAAATGCCGGCGGAAGTTTTTCTAGATAGATTTTTTTCGATGGTCATAACTTCGGCGATTGCGGTTGGCTCTGATTTCAGATTCGGTAAGGATAAGAGAGGAGATTCTCAGCTTCTGAAAAATTGGTTTGGAGATAAGCTTACGGTTGTTCCACAAGTTATGTGGGAAGGTAAAGTTGCAAGCTCTACAATTGTCAGAAAGATGCTTATCGAGGGCGAGCTAGAAAAAGTGACTGAGCTTTTGGGAAGAAATTATTCTTTTATCGGCAGTGTTACGGCCGGCGACGGCATAGGCTCGAAGCTTGGATTTCCAACTTTGAATTTAGTTCCGACGCCTTCTGCATTATCCGATGGAGTATATGTTGTGAAGACAGGAATTGGAGACGGAGTTGCGCATATTGGAGCTCGGCCTACTCTCGATAAACAGGAGAGAAGATTTGAAGTGCATATTATTAGTGAAAATGATGCAAAGATAAATTTGACTTATGATACAAAAATCGAGGTCGATTTTTTAAATAGAATTAGAAGTGTCGAACATTTTAAATCTCAAGATGATCTGAAAGCCCGCATCAAAAAAGATATCGAAGAAGCAAAAAAAATTATTTGCGCCCGCCAGGACTCGAACCTGGGGCCCACAGCTTAGAAGGCTGTTGCTCTATCCAGCTGAGCTACGAGCGCAAGTGGGAAAAAGTTTAATCACAATATTTAAATTATCAAGAAAATAATGGGGCATTCGTGCGAGGACGTCCATTGACGCGCAGCGCACGTGCTTGTGACTACAATGTTAATTAGAGGAATTAGAGGGACACAACACCTAATTCCATATTTGAAATTGCAAATTCGAAAGTGCAAATTGAAAATTTTATTTTTCCAATTTTCATTTTTCAATTATTTTACACGTTCTTTGAGAGAGGCAGGGGTGAGAGCATGAAAGAAAAGAGAGCTTTATTTTTTCGGGAAACTCCAAAAGTTTCTTTCCTCTTGACTCTGTTCGAAAGAAAAATAATATCGATTAGAATGAATTGTAATTTAGGGGAACATAAAGAGTTCGGAATTGCCGCTATCATTTTTTTTATTGCTATTAGCGTCTGCTATTCTGTAAAACCTGTTTCGGTTTTAGGTGTAGGCTCAAGCCCAGATCCGTATTACTCTTCAGATGGGTTTACGCTACTCTTCGATAACTTTGAAGATACAACTTTGGCCGATTCTGTAGCGTCATCTGTCTCTTATGATTCCGGCTATTTGTCAGGACGTTCGCTTTTATTTTCGGATACAAACTCTTACGCGCTTTACTCGGATTCGTGGTGGACTGATCCGGGCGAACAGGTCTCAGCAGGCACTGTTGAGATGTATTACAGACCTGACACGTTCGTTTACACTTCAGATCAGAGTTATGAATTGCTATTCACTATGGATGAGCGTCCTAATGCTGCAACAGGAGGAGGCTATCCTTCTCTTTCAGTTCTCGAAGATGGAAATCTGAATTGGGCTATTTCAAGATCGCCCGGCCAATATGCGGAAGCGGATTACCCGACCGAAACTGATTCTCCGCTCCTTTATCCGGGGCAGTGGTATCATATTGCGGCTACGTGGTCGGCAGGAATTATAAATCTTTATGTAAACGGGTTGCTTGCGGCTACTGCAGATTTCGACACTTATGTTCTTGCTGAAGAGTTTCAGCTTGGAAGCAGAGACTTATCGATTACGAAAGGACTTTCTGCAAGAGGAAAAATCGACAGGTTCAGGTTGTCTTCCGTTGCGCGTTCTGCAAGCCAGTTTCCGTCCTGCCTCGACATCCGCATCGATACTCCGCTCTCTGCGCCCGGCGGAGTTAATCTCGCAAAACCTTTCGTGGTAAAGGCGCGAGCTTACGCAAGCGACACTCGCACACGTAAACTCGACATCTATGCGGATTCTAATGCGACAGGATTTGACGGGACTCTGCTCGCAGAGAATCTTCCTGAATCCGGTTCGTTTCTACTCGGAGCCGGCCTTTCCGATACAACGTGGTACCTCTATGCGGTTGCGCGAGCCGGCTCGGATTCCGCATTCTATTATTATCCGTTTCCGTTTATTCTTTCGGCTTCTCAGAATTATGCGAACGTTCTCGATCCTTCCGACACTGCTGCGAGTATCTCTATCGCTCCGTCTTCATCCGAATCCTTTACAATAATTCTTCTCAATCAGGGAGGGACTGTTGACTCTCCACCCGCCAGCGTGGACACAACCGGAGCCGGAGCTAATTATTCTATCGCAACCCGACTTCTTGAACCGACCGATACTGCGGTATTTTACATCTGGACAAAAGAGCCGGCCGGCGCTGTCTCGATCTCGGTCAGAACCGACTCTCAGCACTTGAATACGCCATTTATGCCTAGAGGAATTTCTAACAGTGAAACAGGAATTAAAGCATTTTCGAGAACGATTATTTCGACAGAGTTTTTTGGCTCTGATGGAAAGATGATTGGAGATACTGCGACTACTTCGTGGATTGGAGATACATTCGCTTACAACATCGAGTATCGACTTTCAAAGCAGACTGCCGCGCTATTTCGAGAACTTGGCTTTGATACTTCAGCAGGTTCGAAGAGTTTTGCTTTCTTCTATGCAGATACTTACGGAGCGATTTGGTTCGAGGATCCGAATGTAATTGTTTCAGTAAGTGCGGGAAGTTTAGGCGGTATAATCGTCAGATGCTCGGGTATAACAAAGGATCTTCCCGG
>PEWQ01000033.1 GCA_002780065.1 Candidatus Hydrogenedentes bacterium CG07_land_8_20_14_0_80_42_17 | reverse complement strand
TGGTTCGTAAATTACTGTTGATTAGTGGTTCTCATTCCGTAGTATTCAAAGAGTGTCAGAGACATTAGACAAATTATTAACCAAAGTAGAAAATGCGGTGAGCGATCTGCCGACACTTCCTTACGTTGTCGAACGCGTGCTCGAAATATCTTCGGATCCCGACTCTTCTATGCGCGATCTCGAATCCGTGGTAGCGTCTGATCCGGCACTCTCTGCTCGAATTCTCCGAGCGGCGAATTCCGGGTTGTATGCGATACCTCAGCATATCACCTCAATAACTCAGGCCGCCGCAATACTCGGGTTTCGAATAATCAGATCGCTCTGCCTCTCTATCCCGATTCTTTCCACGCTCGGGCATAATTGGGGTCCAATAGATCCAAAGCTTTTTCGGAGGCACTCAATCGCGGTCGGAGTTGCGGCGCGGTTTATTTCAAGAAAAAAAAGAATATACGATACCGAAACGGCATTTACTGCCGGTCTCCTTCACGATATAGGCAAAATCATTTTATCGAAAACTCTGCCTGACAGATACAAAGCATCGCTCGATATGATTGCAAGCGGAGTGGAATGTCGTAAAGCAGAAAGTTCATGCATGGGGCAGTCGCACGACATGGTTGGAGCAAGTATTCTTCTCCGCTGGAATTTGCCTCTTGAATTGGTCACCGCAATAGAACAGCATCACACTCCAATAGCAAATTCACTCTCGGAAATCATCTTCGAAGCTGACACTATTTCGAAGAGCTTCGGATACGTCAATTGCTCCTTTGAATCTTGCTCCGGCGTTTCCGACAAATATGACGATCTCAGAGAAATAATCAGGCGTGCAGTGGAGGACGAATTCTCGATATTATGAAAAAATCCAAAGAGAGCTCCGCATACTTCAAAATCATCGAGGCGTTCAGATTCACTGAATCATTCGACGATATCTTTACCTGCAAAGAAGTCGCCGAGCTCTTTCTGAATTTGTCAAAGCACTTCATCGATTACGAATCTGCCGGAGTCTGGTTGAATCAGGAAAATATAATACTAGCATCACGCGGAATGACTCAGGAATCGGAAACCTCAATCGGAAATAAAATCACTTCTGAATGGCTTTCATATTTTCAGCAAGAGTTGAGACCGATAATTATTCCCAAACTTTCAAGCTCAGAAGAGAATTCTAAAGATAACAGCGCATATCTTGCGGTGCCTCTCTTCTTCAGCTGGCGGCTTTTAGGATTTGCAATACTCTCGATAAAAGACGGAGCGGCATTAAACGAATGGAAGATCCGAGTCATCGAAATTCTGTCTCGCTCCGCAGGCGTTGCAATGGGGCGCATCACTCAATCCAAAGAGATCGAGTCTGAACGCGCTCATACAAAAAGTTTACTCGCTTCAATAGTTTCGCCTCTAATTGTTCTCGACCCTTCCGGCAGAATAATTGAATCGAATTTACCTGCAGTAGAAGCGTTCGGAAAAGACATTTCGGAGCGGCACTATTTCGAGCTATTCGGTTTTATAAGAAACGACCCCATAAAGGCATGTCTCGACACCGGCAAAGCTCAGCACAGAGTCGAGGTCTTCGGAAGAGGCGGAAGATTGTGGGGAATAACGGTCTCTCCGCATCTCTTCGATTCCAACCGTAAAGGCGCGATAATCGGATTTCGAGACCTCACTGAATTCAAAGAGATCGAAGATAAACTTGCATCTGCGGAGCGGCAGGCAATAATCGGCAGACTCGCCGGCACTGTTGCTCATGAGATCAACAATCCTCTTGCGGCAATGAAAGCTCACTTGAAACTGATCACAAAAAAATATACTGAAGATGAAGAAACTGTTTTGGAATTAAAAATACTTTCCGATCAAATAGACCGAATCGCTCGAACTGTCCGACTGCTTCTGGATTTTTCACGCCAGCGAAATATGCCGAAAGAAATATTTCAGTTATCTGATATCATTCGCACAGTTGCCGCTTTATTCGAACAGAGTTTTAAAGAAAAGGGTATAAAAATCGAATTGAATATTTCAAACAATCTACCTTCAATCACTGCCAATCCGGATCAATTTCAAGAGCTGATGGTAAATCTATTCGAGAACGCGCGCGATGCGCTCTCTAAAAATAATCGGCTGAATATTTCAGTTATTTCGAACGGCAAGTCATTAATAATTACTATGGAGGACGACGGCCCAGGACTCGGTGAAAAGCCCGAACGCATATTCGAACCGTTCTATACGACAAAGCCGTATGGAACAGGATTAGGACTTACGATCGTGAGAAAGATCTGCGAATCAGCCGGCGGAAAAATTACAGCGAAAAATAGATTTGAAGACGGACACGGCGCGAGTTTTAGAATAGAATTAAGTGTTAGTGATAAGAAATGAAAATTCTACTTGTCGAAGATGATGATGCTCTGAGGTCCGGGCTTCTCGCAAATCTCGAGGCTGAAGGCTGGGAGGTTCTTGAAGCGGAGTCTATAGAGTCTGCGCGAAAGCAGGTTTCTGCAGTTAATCTTGTTGTCAGCGACCTCAGGCTTCCTGATGGAGACGGAGTCGAATTTGTCACTGAATGCAAAAAAAATAATTTCGAACTTGAGATCATTATAATGACAGCTTTCGGTTCTATACCTTCAGCAGTGACTGCAATGAAGAGCGGAGCACGAGCATATCTCACAAAGCCATTCGATCCTGAGGAATTAATACTACACATAAAAGAGATCGAACAAAAAATCGAACTCAAACGGACTGCAGAACGCGCAGGCAGATACGGGCTCGTCGGAATCAGCGATGCGATGAAAAGAGTCTACTCAGAGATCGACGCGGCCGCGTCTTCCAACTCTCCGATAATGATTACAGGCGCTACTGGCACAGGCAAGGAAGAGACGGCTATCGCAATTCACAAGTCTTCACAGAGGCGCAGCGGCCCTCTTATAGCGGTCAATCTCGGAGCGCTCCCGAAGGAATTAATCGAGAGCGAACTGTTTGGTCATGAACGCGGAGCATTCACGGGCGCGCACGCCAAGAAACGAGGAAGATTCGAACTGTCTAAAGAAGGAACTCTGTTTCTAGATGAAATCGATTCGCTTCCGATTGAACTTCAACCGAAACTCCTGCGCGCAATCGAAAATTCAGAGATCTGGCCGCTCGGCGCAGAAAAGCCAATAAAGGTTGATGCGCGCATAATTGCCGCTTCTAACGTCAAGCTCGAAGAGCTTGTAGCGCGGGAAAAATTCAGAAAGGATTTATTTTATAGATTGAATGTTTTGAGAATTAACATGCCTAGTCTAAAAGAGAGGCCTGAAGATATTCCGGTAATTGTAAGAGCACTTCTCGATAGAAAAAAAACAAAAGAAAATATTGAGAAGCCTATCGAAATCGTCCCTTCAGTTTTGACGGCAATGATGCTTAAAGAATGGAACGGCAACGTTCGAGAATTAGCAAACGCGCTTGAGCGGGGAATAGTTCGAGCTCTGGCAGAAGATTCCAGTTCGACAATGTTGAGACTTGAACCAAAACATTTCGATTTTATGGAACAGAGTCATGATGAAAATCTTCCATTTCAAAAAGCAAAGTCAAAAGCTATTGAAGAGTGGACGCGCTCGGTCATAAAATCTGCTTTATCTGAAACAGGCGGAAATGTCTCTGTCGCTGCGCGGCGGCTCAAAATAGGCAGGACTTCCCTTCTGCGGCTTATTTCGAAATACAAAGTTAGAGAATGAATTCAGCTATATGCAAGTCGATCAAAATATGGAATAAAACTATGGAGCCACGAAGGCGCGGAAAAAAAGATGAATATAAATTTTAATAAAAAAATCTCAGTGTCTCTGTGCCTCAATGGTTCAAAAATGCGGCTTGCAGGAGTCCGACTTGCGATAATATTCATTGCTTTAATTTTCTCCGCCGCCTGCATTCGAGAAGAACTGCGGGAGCCTCAAAGCATTATCGAAGTTAGAAATAAAAATATGGTGAGGCAGACTCACGAATTCACATGCGGCGCCGCGGCGCTGGCTACCGTAATGACCGAACTAGGAACTCCAACGTCTGAACTGGAAGTATTAACTCCAATTCTTGAAGATTCTCCTTCGCTTCGGCTCGAAGATAAAAGTGATTCCGAAGAAGTAGAAATCTCGGCCGCAAATCTGGAGAAGATTGCCCGCAAAGCAGGATTCAAAGCCATAACTCTTAAAATTAACGAAGACACTTTCGCTGTCGTTGCACTTGACAGATTGTCTCCGGCAATATGCAGAATTAAATTATTTGACGAGTATCTTCATTTTGTAGTGATCGAAGGTATTGAAGACGGATGGCTTTTGATGTCCGATCCTGCTTACGGTAGGATTCGTCTGCCGGTCTCCCAATTCGGAAAGGTTTGGGAAGAGGGAGACAGAGTAATGCTCGTAATCAGTAAAATGCCGTTTCAGGCGTGGAAGAGTGATTCGGGACAGGTTTTTTTCAAAAGAGACTCAAAGGAAATTATTACGAAAGAAAATGAAATTGCTCCGTATTCGCTCTATAATACTGCTTTGAGAACAATAAGTTTGACCAATAATTTTCAACTGAGAGGATTCAATGATTAGCCGTAATAGAATACAACTCGCCTCAATCATCTATCTGCTTCTTGCAATTTCGACTACAGTGAATGCCGAACAATGGTATCTTCCAAGACCCACTAATGTTTTGAAGAAAGGTAGCGCTGAGTTCGGATCAAGAGTTTCATTCAGTTTCGACAGAAACGGGCTGGAATTCAATCGGCTGGCTCAGCTGGGACTTTCATTGCGCGTCAATCCTGTAAACCGATTCGAATTTTATGTTGAAGCGCCGTATTCTTACATCGAACAGGAACGTGTAAAATTTCCTTCTTACATCTACAGCGAGAGCCAGGAAGGCTGGGGCGATATTTACACACAATTTTCTTTTGATATCGCAGGGCGGCAGGATTGGAAGGTTATATTTCATACTGACGCCTCATTCCCGACCGGGAAAAATCCTTACGTTCATTCCAGAAGTCTCGGAAGCGGATTCTATTCAGTTGCGCCAGGATTTACATTTTTGAAAGTTGTTGACCCTGCAGTCATGTATCTTTATCTTGGACGCCAGTGGACCTTCCCTGAACATTTTACAAATTACGGAAAAATTCAGCCCGGCGGAGATTTAAGATTCAGAGTCGGATCGAGCATAATGCTGAATCCAAGAGTGAAAATAAATTTATTTACTGTAGGAAACATAATAGGTCATATCAGATTGAATGGAGTTCAAATTGCAGGCTCGGATCAGGATGTATTGAGATTCGGCGGCGGATTGAGCTGGAACGTTTCGGACAGTTTTAGAGTCGATTGGAATGCTGTCTTCGGAGCGACGGATAATGCTGACGATGCGTTATTGAGTCTCGAATTCACTCAGAAATTTTAGAAGGAGAAAATATTTATGAAGAAGTGCTCGGAAAAAATCCTGAGTCATACGAAGTTAATTTTCAGCTTGCCCGTGCATATTCTTTCAGCGGAAGTCAGAAGATGGATTTGGAGCCTTTGAATGACCCTGCAATTTACGGTAGAATAAGGTCTGAGTTCGATAACACCTTTTTCCTTTTTTAGCCGCGCGGATGATATTTTTTGTGAACTTGACGGAGCCGCTCTCCTGAAACAAATGTGTATATCTGAGTCGTCGTAATGCTTGCATGACCTAGCATCTCCTGAACGCTTCTCAAATCCACGTCCGCCTCGACAAGATGAGTTGCAAACGCATGACGCAATGTATGAGGAGAAAGTCTCAACCCCGATCTCTTCGCGACAGCTTTTACCATTAGCCAAACAGCTTGCCTTGACAAAGCTCCGCCGCGTTGATTCACAAATAAATATCCTTTATCTAATTTTTTTTTAATGAACTCGGTTCTCACTTCTTTCAAATATCTGCCGATCCAATTGATTGCAAACCTGCCAAGCGGAACCAGCCGTTCCTTTCTCCCCTTTCCAAGAACGCGAAGCAGTCCCTCCTCGAATGAAACGTTTTCCAATTTTAATGAAATCACTTCTGAAACTCTCAAACCGGAGCTATACAATGTTTCGAGTATTGCTCTATCTCTTATTCCGGCAGGAATTGAAATATCCACGGTATTCATAATTTTATCCATCTGATCGCGTCTCAAACTTTTCGGAAGCGGTCTGCCGATTCTTGGCCCTTCTATCTCTTCAGTCGGTTCATCCTTTCGTCCCTCCTCAGAAGTAATGAACTTAAAAAAAGTCCTTAGCGCAGAAAGCGCGCGGGCAATAGACCTCGGTGAAAGTCCGTCAGTATGCAATTCAGCAATGTGATCATTTATGTCTTTTCGAGTTATTCCCGAGGATGAGCGTTTCGAGCGGCCTAGAGCGAAGATGATAAATCTGTTAAGATCTCGAAGATACGATGCGACCGTATGAGGCGAAAGGTTTCTTTCCACCTGCAAATACGCTCTGAAGGCATCGGCTTCCTTCTGCCATTCGATATTCGTAATGTTATTCTTCTGCGACAAAAGGATTGTATCTCCGTTCCGTTCCGATAGTCGTTTTAGGACCGTGACCGGGGTAAACAACAGTTGAGTCGGGAAGAGTCATCAATCTCTTCTTAATCGAACTCAACAAAGTCTCAAACGAAGAGCCTGGGAGGTCTGTTCTGCCGATTGCTCCGGCAAAAAGCGCGTCGCCTGTAAAAACGTATTGCTCTCCGAGCCACGCCAAATGCCCTTTTGAATGCCCTGGAATAGAAATTGCTTTAAGTATTATTTTACCAACTTTTATATCTTTACCGTCTGCCGCGATCATTTCAGGTGCGCTGCGCCGCAATGGTTCTTTGAAAAGTGAAGAAAGATTTATGTCAGGATTCGTCAATCCGTCTTCCTCACCTTTAGGAGCAAATAGCGGTGCGCCGGTGTTTGCTCTCAATTCGTCCGCTCCAAAAATA
This sequence comes from Candidatus Hydrogenedentes bacterium CG07_land_8_20_14_0_80_42_17, assembly GCA_002780065.1. GTDB lineage: Bacteria > UBA8481 > UBA8481 > UBA8481 > UBA8481 > UBA8481. The sequence continues at coordinate 930 of PEWQ01000033.1, read as the reverse complement.
TGATCAAGATGTGTATGAGTTAAAAGAATCGCAACAACTTTGTTATCGCCAATCTTCGGCTTCAATACTTCATAAGGCGCGCCAGCATCGATTACAGCGCATTCCCCTTGGTCGGAAACAACGTATGTGTTTTCGTCAAACTCTCCCCATGTCACGCACTCAATCATTTTTTTCGGTACCTCCCATATATTCCGCCGCGACTACATAAGACGGGGCAAGCCAAAACAACATAGAAATAAGATAGCCGATTGCATGTCTGACTTTAAACCCTTCGTTGGGATCGGACAAGGGGCGAATTATTCTAAATAATCTAAATCTTCCAAAACCGTTTTTCTTTAAAATCCCCAACCATTTCCATGGCATTATAGCTTTGTAAGGCACTTGCGATCTACTACGTAACGACTTGAAAAATACGACAGGATTCATCAGGTTGCGAAAATCCACGATAAGAAATTTGGGCTCAAGTGTTGCAACTTCTTCCAGCACCTTGTCATAGAATCCAAAAAGATGAATCACGTTCACTATTACTACAGTATTAAAAGTTTGCTTTTTAAATGGAATTTTCTGAGCATCAGCAAGAACCAATCTTGAAAGCGGATTTCTTTTTCTGGCGCACATAAGCATATTTTTTGAAAAGTCCATTCCGAAACTGTCAACGGGAAGATTTTGAAGAGTTCGCCCGTTTCCACATCCAATCTCCAGAATTCTTCCTTCGTATTTTTTCGCAACCGTGCCGGCAGTTATCCTAACCTCCTCTTCGATTGTCCATTGCCTGCCGTATTCCGTCGCAACATCATCAAAAAAATCTATCTGTAAGTTACTTTTATCCATCAATCTCTTCGCTTCAATTTACCAGAGAACTCTAAAGAAAAAAATGCTAAAAGCCGATTGAAAGAGCATGAGCATAATTATCGATCGTTTGAACCGCCT
>PEWQ01000059.1 GCA_002780065.1 Candidatus Hydrogenedentes bacterium CG07_land_8_20_14_0_80_42_17 | reverse complement strand
AAAGTGCAAATTGAAAATTTTATTTTTCCAATTTTCATTTTCCAATTATTTCACACGTTCCACGGGAGAGAGGAATATTATATCTCATCCGAGTCGCTTGCACAGGCGAGGCGCCCATTGACGCGAGGCGCCCATTGACGCGGAGCGCCCATTGACGCGAGGCGCCCATTGACGCGAGGCGCCCATTGACGCGAGGCGCCCATTGACGCGGAGCGCCTGTGCCTTCACACTTTTTCTGCAAGTTTAATAAAAATTCCTTTTATAGTTGACCATAAAACTCTGTGAGGTGAGAACGTGATAGGTTTGAAAGATGCTCTTCGAATATTTGTTTTAAATTTCTTAAGATCGTCTCCGATAAGATTAATCTCTTTAATTTTTGTTTTGTATTTTCGTTCCTCTGCCGCAACTAAAACCGGTATTTCATTCGAACTATAACCTGCAAGAAACGCCATTACTGTATCTATTGAAATTGGATTTGTGCCTGCGATTATTACTCCAAGTTTTCTTGGATTTCCATTTATTGGCCCGTTGCCTTCCATCACCATTACGCCATCGACTATGACAAGGTTCGGAGGCAGACTCTCCATTATATCAATCAGCATGTGCGCAAATTTGAGTTTGGAATCTCTTACTAGGCAATGGTAAAGAGGCTTACGTTTTCCGACAACACAGCCGAATAGATTCTTGACTGCTCCGCTCATCACCATCTGAACATGAGTTTTGAATTTTGGAAGATTTACTATCAGTTCAGAATCGAGAGCGTCTTTGGCTAGAAAAATTTTATCGAGTCCTTGCGTTGATTTGCAATGAACGTATCTCCCTTTTTTAAATTCAAGAATCGAAATTTTTTTTATTGACTCTTCATCAAAATATTCCGCTTTCTCCGCTACTGCTCGAGCTGAGCCCCATGAGGGGGAATCTCCAAGTTTGATTGATGACGAATAATCAGCGGCAATTTTAACTGCGGCTGAAATAACTTTGGGATGCGTGACAATTGCCGAGTCAGGAGCAGATGATTTTAAAAGATTCGGTTTCAGTAAAATTTGTTTTTCTTTAAAAAACTTTTCTGCTCCGCCGAGAAGTTCAATAGCTCGACTAATTGAGTCATAAACTTTTGAATAATCATCGCAACCGATTATAGCAACAGGAGAATTGTTCTTCACAACTCACAGATCACAAATTAGTCTATCTTTAATTCAACGCACTTCTTTGCAATTAAATCTCCAACTTCGCTCGTGCTCATGCCCATCTTTCCGGCTTGAAGAGATTTAACCTCTTTATTGCCTAGCGCCTCGGAAACTGCCTTATCTAGCAGTTTAGCCGCTTTGGCTTCACCGAGTATCTCCAGCATCATTCCTGCCGCGCATATTGCCGCAAGCGGATTGATGACGTTCTTGCCTGTGTATTTCGGAGCTGAACCTCCGATAGGTTCGAACATGGAAACGCCTTCCGGATTAATATTTCCTCCGGCTGCAATTCCCATTCCGCCCTGAGTTATTGCCGCTAGATCTGTGATAATGTCGCCGAACATGTTGCCTGTCACAAGAACATCGAACCATTCTGGATTCTTGACCATCCACATGCATGTTGCATCGACATGATAGTAACCTCGTTCTACATCAGGATAATCTTTTGCTCCCATTTCATGGAATGCCCGCTCCCACAAGTTATAGACATAGGTTAGAACGTTTGTTTTTCCTACGAGAGCAAGAGTGTTTGTCTTACCTTTACCTTGAGCTTTTTTTCCATGCTTTCGCGTGTATTCAAATGCCCATTTGAGACATCGGTCAACCTGAAATCTCGAGTAAACGCTCGTCTGAGTCGCAACTTCATGAGGCGTTCCTTTCATCGAAAAACCACCGGTGCCCGTGTAGCTGTCTCCTGTATTTTCTCTGACTACAACGTAGTCTATTTCGTTTGGGCCTTTGCCTTTCAACGGCGTTTCTACTCCGGGATAAAGCTTCACCGGTCTCAAATTTATGTACTGATCCAATCCGAACCTGAGCCCAAGCAATATGCCTTTTTCAAGTATTCCCGGTTTTACATCCGGATGTCCGATTGCTCCAAGATATATCGCATCTGTCTTTCGTATCTCGTCAAGAACGCTTTCAGGTAAAGTCTCGCCGGTTTTTTTGTATCGCTCTCCGCCGAGATCGTATGTGATAGTTTCATATTTAAAGTTTAATCTGTTTGAAAGAACATTGAGCACTTTCAATCCTTCTCGAATAACTTCTGTGCCTGTGCCGTCACCGGGGATTACAGCAATCTTATACATTTATTCCTCCTGCATCTGCTTTTTATTTTTTATACCTTATAGATTATTTAAAAAAATGCAATTAAAAGTATGCTGAAAATTTAATTGAAGAAAGTAATAATAAAAATATACTTCTGACTATGCTAAATGAAAGAATGAAAGTAATTGACTCTTCAGGAATCAGAAAAGTTTTTGATCTCGCGGCGAAAATATCCGATCCGATAAATCTTTCCATCGGTCAGCCGGATTTTGATGTTCCGCACGAAATAAAGGAATCGGCAATTACCGCCATTAGAGACGGCAAAAACCGTTATACCTTGACGCAAGGAACGACTGAATTGCGTGAGGCTTTGATGGAATACATTGAAACTCAAAAAAAAGTTTCATGTAAAATCGATCAAATAATTGTGACGTCTGGAGTATCCGGCGGGCTTGTTCTTGCTTTCCTTGCTATGTTCGGAGCGGACGACGAGGTGATAATTCCGGATCCGTATTTTGTGATGTATAAACATCTATTGAGATTGTTCGGAGCGACTCCGGTTTACGCAGATACATATCCGGAATTTAAATTGAGCGCTGAGAAAATCGAGCGGCTGATAACTCCCAGAACAAAAGCAATCATTGCGGCTTCACCTGCGAATCCGACCGGTGCTGTGCTTGACGAAAAAGAGTGGAGAGAAGTTGTCGAGGTTGCGCAGAAGCACGATCTTTTAATCATATCGGATGAGATTTACGACAATTTTGTTTATGGATTGCAACCGTTTTCGCCGGGTTCGATTTATGAAAACGTTTTGACAATGGGTGGATTTTCCAAGTCGCATGCAATGACCGGCTGGAGACTTGGCTATGCGGTAGGACCTGAAGAGATTGTAAAAGCGATGATAACGGTTCAGCAATATTCTTTTGTTTGCGCTCCGTCAATGGTTCAGTCTGCAGGATTGACAGCGCTCAAATTGCCGATGGACGAAAAGCGGGAATTGTATCGAAGAAAACGAGACAGATTAATTAATGCTCTTTCGAATAAATATCGAATTGAAGGAGCAGGCGGAGCTTTTTATCTATTCATCGAGTCGCCTAAAGGGACAGGCACTGAATTCTGCACGAGAGCTATCTCAGAAAAAAAATTGTTATTGATTCCGGGAAATGTTTTTTCAGAGCGCGACACGCATTTTAGATTGAGCTATGCCGCCGATGATTCAATGCTCGAACGCGGAATCAAGGCATTACTTGAACTTGCAAGTTAAGAACCGAGCTCGTGCAAGTAGCATTTTTGAACCACGGAAAAACAGAGACACTGAGATTTTTTATTTTATCTTTTTTTCCTTGTCTCCGCCTATCTTCCAGAACGTGTGAAATAATTGAAAAATGAAAATTGGAAAAATAAAATTTTCAATCTGTATCGCGTTTAATGTTCGGCCCTCATTTCATTCGGGCCGTCCGGATTTGAACCGGAGACCCCCTGCGCCCAAGGCAGGTGCGCTACCGAACTGCGCTACGGCCCGTAACAAAAACTAATTCTAACAATATTATTACATTTTGACTATCGTCTATTTCCCTGACTTTGATTTATCATTTCTAACAAATTCTTTGCTGATTCATACTGATCGGAATGTTTGTACACAGTAATTATTTTGGTTAAAATTTCTTTGGTCTTATCAAGATTGCCCTCACGAACATAAATCTTTGCTAATTCGAAATAAGCGTCGTCCACGACAGAAGATGCAGGATTCTTTTCGATAATCTCATTGAACTTTGATCCTGCCGTCACAGTATCACCTTTTGAAGATGCTAGAACACCTTCGAGAAGTTTTCCGAAAACTTCTTTTCCGCCCTCTTCTTTCTCAATAGATTCCAGCTTCGCGGCAAAATCTTGAAATTGCTCTTTCAGTTCTATAGGTCTCATCGGTCTTGGAAGAATAGTTAGAAACGCATCCGCGAGATAACGTCTTCCCTCCAAATAAACCAGCACTTCTGAGATCTCTTTTTTAGCTCGCTCAACATCTCCACTGAAGAATAAAGCTCTTGCAAGCCCGTATTTGCCTGCCCAGAAGGTTTCTCTTTCAGGATATTTTGCAATCAAATCTTCGAAAATCTTTACGGCTTCTTTCGGCTCTTTACCGAACTCGAGTTTCATTGTCCCTAATAATAGCATTGCATCGTCGGAGTATTCTCCGCCTTTTACCGATAAAGTTTGAGCTTCCTCACGAGCTCGGTTTTCATCATTCGCAAAGATATAAAGTCTCGCAAGATTGAATCTTGCGCAATCAGGATTTCCTGACGATCTCGCAAGCTCTTGAAACATCAGAATGATATTCGGCCTCAGAGCATCTCCGTTTGGCGGCATCGAGAGCATTACCAGTCGATCTTGAGCATCTTCCGCCAAATCGCTATTGGATTTGGCTACACCGGCAAGATCCTGTAGCCCTAACTCCATCGTTGAAGGCGAAGCAAATCTTAGTGAGGATCGAGCGAGAAGAAAATCATAAGTCCAAGGACTCGATTCGGCGATTGCAGAAGTAAGAAAATTGTCCGCTTCGCTTAAATTCTTTTTGCCTCGCGCCAGATACTCGATCGAATAAGCGAGCACAGCTTGCCGCGAAAACGGCGAGCTTGAATCAGAGGTTATCATATCTTGTATATACTTCTTCGCTGATGCATCTTTTCCATTTTGCAGATCAAGCACTGATAGAATCCATAATAGAGCCGCTCTGTCTTCACCTTTTGGATAACGGCTAAGATATACTTTTGCTTCATTCTGAGACTTTTCGATCTCACCAAGTTCGGCGATTGCGTAAGCATGCAGATATTGACCTTTTGCGGAGATGCTCGAAGTATCGTTGCCGAGAAAACGCTCAGCCTTTACGGCCGCAGTTTCAAACTCGCCGAGCTCTATTGCAACTTCAATGCATCTGAGAACCGATTCGGTATCCGTGCGCTGCGAAAGTTCAGAGTAGGAAAAAGGAAATTCAATTGAACGAGAAATCGCCTTGCTTATTATCGAGATGTCTCGAGGCCCCATCAATTTAGTTATTAGTTCGCCTTGAGATGTAGTCAAAATGAGTGAGGGAGCTTCTGTAATCTTCCACGCATCCATTTTTGCAGTGTCTTCAGACCAATCAAGTTTTACTCTTGGAAGCGGAGCTATCAGCTTTTTGACTTCAGAATTGTCATACGTGTTTCTTTCATATCTGCTCCAGCCCGCACGAGTCACTACAATAAGCCGCGGAGATTTAGAGGAGTCGGCGAGACATTCTTTAATTGTCGAATACCAGCCTGCTTCAACTTTTCTAATTGTTTCTTCAGAACGCTTAATGTTCAGCATCCAGATCAAAAGCCCGGCAACAACTGCAATAGATATGATATAAACAGGTAGATATCTTTTCATTTTTTCCTTATTTCCTTTTAGTCTAAGAGATATACGTTAATGTGCCTGCGTCCGAACGAACGCGCAGAATTTACATCAGACATGAATATGTCAATTTTATTTCCTTTGATTGCGCCTCCTACATCGGAAGCTATAGCAAAACCGTAACCTTCGATATACATTCTTGTTCCTAAACTTATTACTCGGGGGTCAACTGCCGCAACACCGTAACCGGCTTTCTTCATTGTCGCTGTTTTGCCGTCAACGTATGGCCAGCATGATTCGGCTCCTGCCGTGTAAGCGGTCGCGACCATGTTTATAACCCTAGAAGTATTGCCTACAGATTTGGTTCCGACATACAATTTTCTAGTCACAGGTTTAATCACTATTTGACTTAAAATTGTATTTTCCTCGATAACTTTTCCGTCCAAAGTTTCAACTTCAATAGTCTCTCTTTTTATTCCAGGCGCGCCGGCTTTCAGTTCGACTTCACTTCCAACACGCAATCTGGAATTCTTTAAAACTATCGTATTTGAAGGGATAATTACCTCGCGCTCGACAACTTCTTTGCTCCATCTTTTAACCGTTATGACTTCATTTGAACTCAATGTCGCCATTGCAGGCGGAAGAATCATATCGTCGTTGTCATACTCAATGTTTGCTTCTTTAAGCGCCTCGCTTACAAAATTTGCTCTAGTCGTAAGATGATATGCCTGATCGTTCGCAATTATCGTTACATTCTTAATGTCGCCTGATGCTTTGAAAGCCGACAAGACGATACCTATTAATATAGGTGCGAAGAAGGCGAAAGCCATCAGCTTTCTTTTCTTTGTGATAAGCAATTGCTTACCTCCCATTTTTGCCGCGTCTAACCCTAAACCTTTGCATGGTTTTTAGACGCTAGGCTCTTTTTTTATTCCAAGTTATTTACTTTGTATCATAGAATCTATTTATGTCAACCCAAAAAGCGCGTGAGCATTTTGAGTTATCAACAGGCCGAGGGAATCCGCAGATTCATTTCTAATCTCCACAAGTATATTCAATGTGTGACGGAGTAATTGATTACAATTATTTTTGCAAACTAAAGGTTGATCTTTTCTATATTTTTATAACTGAATATATTACACATTTTTCGATTTTGATCTTCACTACCACCAAATATTAATGACGACTTTAGAGAGTTTTTTTGATTGATTTTTTGATAATATAGCAAACCTTTAAAATAATCATTGTTTATGGTGCTGCCTAGTTTTATCTCAATCGGTTTGACATATTTTCCTTTTTCAAGAAGAAGATCAACTTCATTTCCGATGTGGTCTCGAAAATAATAGAGATTGCTGTTCTTCCCTTGGTTTGTTTGAGCCTTTAGAAGCTCAGCAACAGCAAAATTTTCGAAAAGCGCGCCTTTTAGCGGATGATTAGCGATATGCATTTCATTTTGTATATCTAAAAGATATGCAACTAAGCCGCAATCGGTAAAATATAGCTTGGGTGCTTTGATAAGCCGTTTGCCGAAATTATTATAATGCGGCCGCACAAAAAATATAACGTAACTTGCTTCAAGTACGCTTAGCCAGCTTTTCGCTGTGTTGTGATTGATGCCGCAGTCATTTGCTAAGTTCGACAAATTTACTATCTGAGCCACTCTGCCGGCACAAAGTTTAAGAAACTTCTCAAATTTTGAAAGATCTTTAACATTGATGAGAGCACGGATATCACGTTCCAGATATGTGCTGACATAAAAAGATAACGCTTCAGTAGGGATAAGCCTCTTATCATGAATTCTTGGATAAAATCCAGTAAAGAGGAGTTTATTTATAGAAATTGTCTTATCAGAATAAACTTCATTATATGAAAACGGCAAAAGTACGGCCAATGCGGTCCTGCCGGCAAGGCTTTGACTGATCGTATCCATGAGATGAAAATTCTGACTTCCGGTTAATATAAATAAACCGGGCTTATTTTTTGTATCTACTATTTCCTGAATATAGGATACTAATTCCGGGACGCGTTGTATTTCATCAATCACAGCTCCTTCTTTAAGACATTCGTTTAAAAAAGATCTGGAATCATTTCTTGCATAATCGCGGGTATCGAGATTTTCAAGAGAAAAGTATCTTTTTTTTGGAAATAATGCTTTGCATAAGGTTGTTTTTCCGGATTGACGAGGCCCTGTCAGCGTAACAACTGGATATTGCCGAGCATAGTGCAGAATTTTTTTTGAAAGAGTTCGTTTTATCATA
>PEWQ01000100.1 GCA_002780065.1 Candidatus Hydrogenedentes bacterium CG07_land_8_20_14_0_80_42_17 | reverse complement strand
GTTGCCGGAGATCGTTCCGGAGACTGCCACGCGGCCGTTTTAGCGGCCACAATAAAAAAAATGTGTCCTGCCGCTCAAATTGCCGCGCTCGGCGGCAGCGCGCTAAAAACAGCAGGTGCAAATATTCTTTCCGATCTTTCAAAAGAATCGGTCACAGGATTCAGCGAAGTATTGAAGCATATTCCCGGAATAGTTAAAAATTTTTCTATTGCGCTTTCTGCCGCAAAGCGCGCCGATCTGGTCGTGCTCGTCGATTATCCCGGATTCAATATTAAACTTGCAAAATCGATTAATAAATTAAATCCCCGTCCGAAACTGCTTTACTATATTGCTCCTCAGGTCTGGGCGTGGCACAAAAGCCGTATAGGAATACTTTCTAAAATAATCGACAAAATTGCCGTCGTATTTCCGTTCGAAGAAAATATTTTCCCTAACGCAGAATTCGTAGGGCATCCGCTGATTGAACTGGAAGTTCCGGAAGCAGACTCTGAACTAAAAAAAGATAATGTTGTAGCATTACTTCCAGGCTCGAGAAGAAATGAAATCATTAAGCATTTGCCGTTGATGGAAAAAGTAGGGACTGCACTCGCTAAAAAGAAATGGAGGCCGATAATATCCGTTGCAGATTCGAAATTAATCGATCTCTTCAAAGATACTAATCTAGAACTTTACACTGGCTCCGCCAGAAAACTTCTTGTCTCTTCACGTCGCGCAATTGTCAAATCAGGAACGTCAACTCTGGAAACAGCGCTTCTCGGAATTCCATTCGTTTCGTTTTATAAACTCTCGTGGTTCTCATATTTCATTGGAAAAATGCTCGTGCAAACGCGAAGGTTTTCTATGCCGAATATTCTCTTGAACGAAGATATTGTTCCTGAACTTATCCAATCATCTGCTAATGTCGAAAGAATACTAGCGGAATTCGACAAACTGAGCGAAAATACTGCGAAAGAAATGTCTATTCGTCTTCGAAAAATACTAGGGTCGGCTGGAAGCTCGAAAAGAACCGCAGAGCTTTGTCTGGGGCTTTTGGGAATATCAACATGCTGATACGGACAATTAAAAGGTTCAAGCCCGGTTACAAACATATTCTCATTTCGATGGCGGCAATGATCGTCGTTGTCGTAACTAATGGAGTATCTCTCGTCACGTTGAAACCTATTATCGACGAAATATTCGTCACAAAATCAGGAAACGTGTCGTTCACAATTCCTATAATAAATATCTCGCTTCAAGATACAAAAATTGCGATGCTAATGTGGCTAGTAGGTTTTTTTATTTTTTCCAGAATTCTTTACTGCATAGCGCTTTATCTCAATCGATTTTCTATGATGCTCGCCGGCGAAATCATGGTGAATAAACTGAGAATCGATCTCTATGAGCGACTGCTCCGTTTCTCGCCTTCGTTCTACTCAAAAAGCCGAACTGGAGAACTCATATCGAATTTGACATATGATCTCGGGCTGGTTCAACATCTTGCTTCAACTTTAACGGCGGATTTTTTAAGGAGGCCGTTTGAAGTAATATTTCTTGTAGGACTACTTTTCGCATTCGATGTCAAACTAGCAATTCTATCTTTGATAGTCACACCGTTTATAGTCGTTATTGTAAATAAGCTTGGCACTTCGATACACAGGCGCGCAGGAGTCATGCAGGCAAATATGGGAAACACCGCATCAAGTTTCAATGAGACTGCGACGGGAATAAAAACAATTCAATCTTTTTCCGCGGAAACAGCGATGCAAGACCGTTTCACTAATCTAGTTTCGGTTTATCTAAAAAGCGCAAAGCATGCATATCTGGCAACTGCTGCCGCAACTCCAATAACGGAATTTGTCACTGCCATATCAATTGCCGCAATAATCATTTACGGCGGACTGGCAGTAATTGAGGGAAAGACATCGACCGGAAGTTTCTTTACTTTCATGGCGATTTTAATGGCAACTTATCAACCTGTTAAAACTTTGGTAAACGCTATCGCCGAAGGAAGCCGAGCTGGAGCGGCGCTCGAAAGAGTCTATAAGATTTTAGACACACAGCCTTCCGTAAAAAATATCGGATCGCGTAAATTCCAATTCACTAAAGGACTTAGATATGAAGACGTCTCGTTTTCTTATGACACCAAAGAGGAGCGAAAGACTGCTCTAAATAACATTTCTCTTCTGATACCAAAAGGTCAAACAGTTGCAATCGTCGGCCCTTCAGGCTCAGGAAAGTCAACACTCCTTTCTTTGATTCCGCGCTTTTACGATCCTACTCTCGGCAGAATTCTCATAGATGATATTGACATTCGCAAATTAGATCTGGCATCGCTCAGAAAGCAGATTGGAATCGTCCTGCAGGAAACCTTTCTTTTTAATGATACAATCGCGGCAAATATTTCATTAGGAAAACCCGGCGCCTCCCGGAAAGAGATCGAAAAAGCAATAGAAGCCTCATACCTGAAAGAGTTTGTTGCAGAGCTTCCGCAAGGTATCGATACTATTGTCGGCGAGCGAGGCGCAATGCTCTCGGGCGGAGAGAAACAACGAATCGCAATTGCAAGAGCTCTGCTTATCGATCCTCCAATACTTCTTCTGGACGAAGCTACAAGTTCACTGGATAGTGAATCTGAGCAAAGGGTTCAGAACGCAATTGAACGGCTAATTCAAGGGCGAACAACGATAATTATTGCGCACAGACTTTCGACCGTCCAGCGTGCCGACAGAATTATAGTTTTGGAAAACGGAAAAATTGTAGAGCAGGGTTCTCATGACGAACTGATTTCTGCAGGCGGACTCTACTCTCATCTGCACGAACTTCAATTCAAATCATGACATATAATTCAGACAAACTTTTCGAATCAAATATTTTGACCGGTATTGCGATTCCTCTTTCGTTGCTATACGGACTTGGAATAAAACTCAGACCGTCGCCAAGAATATTTAAAGTAAAATGCCCTGTGATCTCTGTCGGAAATATTCATATCGGAGGCACAGGAAAAACTCCGATAGTAATCGCAATTGCAAAAGCGCTGCAACGAAGAGGAATGAAACCTGCTGTTGTATCAAGAGGCTACGGCGGGGCACTTTCAAAGACCGGAGTCGAATTAAATTCTTCGCATAAATCTCAAGAAGTCGGAGACGAGCCGATCGAGATATTTTCCGAACTAAAAGATGTCAGCGTAATAATCGGAGCGGATCGAGCTTCAGCATGCCGCGCGGCAGAAAAGATTTCGAACGTAATAATACTCGATGACGGATTTCAGCACAGAAGAGTTCACCGTGATATAAATATTGTTGTTTATCCCGCAAATGCGAAACCGAAGCGGCAGAGACTATTACCGTGGGGCAGGCTGAGAGAGCCTCTTTCAGCTTTGAAACGAGCTCATGCAATTGTCCGAGTTCGAGAAATCGGTGAGGAAGAGAATAAACCTGGAACCGAATTAAAAAAATACACGGATGCGCAAATTTTCTACGGCAACCGAATTATTGAAGGGATTGAACCTTATCCCGGAACAGTCGAGCCGATAGCTCTGCTTGGAAGAGATGTAGTGGCTCTATCAGGTATTGCTCAGCCGAAGCGATTTTACAATGCGGTAACTGCGACTGGAGCAAATATCGTAGAAATATATGAAGGCCGGGATCACCATAGATTTTCAGAAAAAGAGATTGAGCTCGTAAAAGTGCTTTCAGAGCGTCACGACGCAATCGTCGTGATGACTCAAAAAGATGCCGCGCGCTTCGACAAAAGAGCTTTGCCCTTCCCTGCCGCAATATTGAAGACCGGAATCGATTGCCCCGGACTTATTGATTTTTGCATATCGAGAATTTTATGAAAAAACTGCGATATCTTTTTGAATATCTTTTTATGAAAAATATTATTTGGTTATGTTCGTTACCAAATAAAAGAAATCGAATGCGGTTGGGAAGTTTATTAGGCAGATTTGTTTTTGCTTTAGGAATCAGAAAGAAAACTGTAGTTCAAAATCTCGAAATTGCTTTTCCAAAACTCGATAATGCCGAGAGAATAAAGATTGCAAAAAATTGTTATTCGCATTTTGGAAAAGTCATCGTAGATACTTTTAACGTTACGAAGTGGAATGATGCTGAATTCAAAGATCGAGTAAAACTTTTAGGATTGGAGCATTTGGATAAGGCTTTGTTACGTGGAAAGGGTGTAATAATCGCAACAGCGCATTTCGGCTGTTTCGATGTAATAACACCCCGGCTTTGTATCGACGGCTACAAAAATATCACAATATATCAGAGGATTCACAATCCTTACGTAGACGAATACATTATGAAAATTAGAACCATGAAAGGAGCTCAAGTTGCAAAAAGAGGAATACAGATCAGACTTATCCTGAAGGCTCTGAAAAAAAATGAGTGTGTCGGATTTCTTGCGGATCAAGATGCGGGGGGATCCGGACTTTTCATTCCTTTCTTTTCAAAAACCGCTTCCACTTTTAGAGGACTTGCAGAACTCGCTATTAGAACACGTGCTCCTATCGTACCGGCTTTTACTCCTGTAATCGACGGAGTTTATAACGCGATATTTGAAGAGGAGATTCAAATTGGTTCAGTAGAAGAAATCATGACTGAATACAATCGAAGGGTTGAAAATATCGTAAAGAAGTTTCCGGAACAATATTTCTGGCTTCATAAAAAATGGAAGAGCGTAAAGAAATGAATTTAACAAAGATTATAATCGCATCCGAAAATAAATCCAAAGCGGAAGAGCTTAGAAAAATTTCAAAAAGATTTTTTCCAAATATCGAAGTATTGACTCCGTCTGAAATCAAAATCAAAGTGAATTATCCTGAAGAAGGTTTGAGTTACGAAGAGAATGCTATTACCAAAGCAAAAGTCGCGGCAAATGCTTGCGGTTTGCCTGCTGTCTCTGATGATTCTGGAATAGAGGTAGAGGCTCTTGGAGGCGCTCCCGGCGCGTTATCAGCACGTTACGGAGCAACTGATTCGGAAAGAAACAGTAGATTGCTTTCTGATCTGAGTCAAATCACAGAGTCGCAAAAAAGAAAAGCTCGTTACTGGTGTTCGGCGGCTATTGCATTCCCGAACGAAGAAGTAATAACCGCAAGCGGTGAATGGTGCGGAAGGATAATTTTTGAACCGAAAGGTAAAAATGGTTTCGGATTCGATCCGATATTTTTTGATGAAGAGCTTGGAAAAACTGCGGCGGAATTGAGCGAAGAAGAGAAGTCAATTCGCAGTCATCGCGGAAAAGCTCTGAATGCTCTCTTTGAAGACGTATCTCGACTTTCCCGGTCATGAGATGTATTATCTATTTTAGTTCGAGGAGGAATTTTTATGCTCGATAAAATCAATCCAACAAAAACATTGAGTTGGTCAGCATTGGAAGCTCATAAAAAATCAATCGATATTTCGAGCATGCGCGGGCTCTTCCAAAAGGACCCTGAACGATTTGAACGTTTCTCGATACGATTCGAAGATATATTTTTGGATTATTCAAAAAATCTCATTACATTTGAAACGATGAAACTTTTATGTGAGCTGGCTGAAGAATGTAATTTAAGTGAAGCGATTAAAACTTTTTTCAGAGGCAAGAAAATTAATGAAACTGAAAATCGCGCTGTTCTCCATACTGCTCTGAGGAATAGAAGTAATACGCCCGTAATAATTGACGGAATTGATGTAATGATTGAAGTGAATGCAGTTCTAGAAAAGATGAAGGTATTCAGCGAACAGGTTATTAGCGGCAGTTGGAGGGGCTACAGCGGGCAAAGAATCACTGACATTGTCAATATCGGAATAGGCGGCTCCGATCTTGGTCCTGTCATGGTGACGGAAACTCTGAAGCCTTACAGAAACCCGCACATCAAATCGCATTTTGTCTCAAATGTCGATGGAACTCATATAGCTGAAACTCTGAAAGAACTGAATCCTGAAACAACACTTTTTATAATCGCATCTAAAACCTTTACAACTCAAGAGACAATGACCAATGCGAATACCGCGCGCGAATGGTTCCTCAAAAAAGCAAATGAAGTATCAGCGATAAAAAAGCATTTCGCAGCAGTCTCTACAAATAAAAATGCAGTAGAAAAATTCGGAATCGATCCAAACAATATGTTTGTATTCTGGGATTGGGTTGGAGGCCGTTATTCGCTCTGGTCGGCGATTGGACTTTCTATCGCCTGCTCGATCGGATTCAAAAACTTTGAGGAACTTCTCGAAGGCGCTCACGCAATGGACATTCATTTTCAACGTGAGCCATTCGACAAAAACATTCCGGTAATTCTTGCGTTATTGGGAATTTGGTACAATAATTTTTTTGGAGCGGAAAGCCATGCAATTCTTCCTTACGACCAGTACATGCACAGATTCCCGGCTTACTTCCAGCAAGGAGACATGGAGTCAAACGGAAAGTCGGTCGGCAGAAACGGTCAGAAAATCGATTATCAAACCGGACCAATAATCTGGGGAGAACCCGGGACAAACGGTCAGCATGCATTTTATCAACTCATTCATCAGGGAACAAAGATGATACCATGCGATTTTCTCGCTCCTGCAATAAGCCACAACCCAATTGGAGAGCATCACAAAATTTTGCTTTCTAACTTTTTTGCTCAGACCGAAGCTCTTATGAACGGCAAGACTGAAAGCGAAGTCCGACAAGAACTGCAGGCGGAAGGCAAGAGCGGGGATGATATTGCAAAGCTTCTGCCTTTTAAAGTTTTCGAAGGCAGTCGTCCTACAAATTCAATACTCTTCAAAAAGCTGACGCCAAAAACTCTGGGAATGCTCATCGCAATGTATGAGCACAAAATTTTTGTGCAGGGAGTTATATGGAACATATTCAGTTTTGACCAATGGGGCGTTGAGCTAGGCAAGCAGTTGGCAAAGAAGATTCTTCCAGAACTAATCTCAAGCGAAGAATCAAAAAGCCACGATTCTTCGACAAACGGGCTGATTAACACGTATAAGAAAATGATAAAATAAAATCTATTGACAAAATAGAATCAAAATAGTACGCTTTGATAAATTATTAATGGAGGGTAGTTATGAAGAACACCGTTGACAATCTTAAGGAAGCGTTTGCAGGCGAAAGCCAGGCGAACAGGAAATATATTGCATTCGGTCAAAAGGCTGAAGCTGAAGGTTTCAAAAATATCGGAAAGCTTTTCAGAACAATCGCTGAGGCAGAAACTCTTCATGCTCTTGGTCATTTGAAGGCGCTAGGTTTGGTAAAAAATACTGCAGAAAATCTACAGGCGGCAATCGACGGAGAAACTTATGAATACACCAAAATGTATCCGTCAATGCACGAGCAAGCTGAAAAAGAGAATCATATAGCAAAACGCATGTTCAATTTTGCTATGAAAGCGGAAAAGATACACGCTGAGATTTATGCATTAGCTCTAAAAGCTGTTAAAGCCGGAAAAGATCTGGATGCATCAGAAATCTATCTCTGTCCTGTTTGCGGGCACATTGAACTTAAAAAACCTGATCAGAAATGTCCAATCTGCGGCCTTGCGGCTGATAAATATATTCAAGTCAACTAACACTGAACGAAGTGACTGCTAATTGTGAAGACAGTTGAAGATTGCAGGTTGAAATAAAAAACATAAACTAGCTGAATGCAAATAACGATCATAGGCGCTGGACCGGCAGGATATACTGCCGCATTCGAAGCCGCAAAAAAAGGTTTGAAGATCACTTTGATCGATTCGTCTTCAGATCTCGACGGTTCGCCTTTGCCCGGGGGAGTATGTCTCAATCGAGGATGTATTCCTTCTAAAACACTCCTGCATATTGCAAAAGTATTAAGTGAATGTGAAGCGCTAAAAGAACACGGTATCTCTTTCAATCCTCCGAGTATCGATTTAGGATCTCTGCGGACTTGGAAGAATGAGGTAGTGACGCGACTCAGAACCGGGTTGAAATCTCTTATCAAAAAATACTCGATAGAATTTATTCATGGGCATGCCCGATTCGTCTCTGAAGATCAAATCGAGATTTTACGCAGCGGCTTTTCAGCAGAAACGCGAATTTTTTCAAAAGCTATAATTGCATCAGGATCTCTTCCCTCAAAAATTGACAGCCTCCCTAATTCCAATACGAACATTCTCGATTCAACCTCGGCTTTGGAATTAAATTCAATTCCAAAGCGAATGCTTATCATAGGCGGAGGCTACATCGGGCTCGAACTTGGAACTATTTATTCAGCATTAGGTTCGAGAATAACTCTTGTAGAGATGCTTGATCAAATTCTTTTCGGAGTCGACAGAGACCTTGTTCGATATGTTTCCGGCAGTCTCAAAAAAAAGTTTGATAAAATAATTTTAGGAACTCGGATCACGTCCGTTCACGAAGTTGGTAATTTCTTCAAAGTTGAAATTACAGATGCAAAAGGTTTATCTGAAACTTTGGAGTTCGATGCTATTCTCACGGCAGTAGGGCGAGTGCCGGCAACAAAAGAGCTTGGTCTCGAAAAGGCCTGCGTCGAGACAGACGCAAAAGGTTTCATTAAAGTCGACAGCGATTACAGAACAAATATCAAAAATATTTTTGCTATAGGAGATGCAATAGGTCAGCCGATGTTGATGCACAAAGCCGCCGCAGAGGCTCGAACAGCCGTTGCAAACATTTTAGGAAAAAATCCAAACAAAAAAAGCGTTATCCCTTATGTAGTCTTTACCGACCCGGAAATTGCATGGTGCGGTATCACGGAAGAAAAAGTTAAAAAAGAAAATATTTCAGCGAAGATATGCAGATTTTCGTGGTTAGCATCGGGACGGGCAATGAGCATGGGAAGGACGGACGGATTAACAAAAATAATAGCAGATACTGCGACAGAAAAAATTTTGGGAGCAGGCATCACTGGCGTTGGAGCAGGCGAACTGATTTCAGAGATTGTAGTAGCCATGAATTGCGGCTCAACCATCTCTGATATTGCCTCTTCCATTCATCCTCATCCTACTCTGTCAGAAACCATTATGGAAGCGGCGGAGTTATTTTGAAATCAGGCCAAAGCCTGCGGCTACCGTACGAAATATTATTTCACGCTTATCCGCAAGTTCTTTTACTCATTATGCATTTAGATTTTTAAGAATTTTCTTCGCCAACGGCTCTTTGAGCTCGCTATGCCGTGGAACTGCTTCCACAACCCCAGTTTTAGGATTGAGCCAAAGTGAATGAGAGTTACCTTCTCGCTTTAAATAACAACCGGCAATTCGTAATCTGCATTCCAAATCCCGCCGTTTCATCCAATCAGTATTTTATCCTGAATTGCATCCTCCGGCAGACCGCGAAGAATGTCTGCCTTGCGATCTACTAAAATAAGCTCTATAGCTTGCCGTAAACTATTCTTGGCTTCCTCTATCGTTTCGCCTTGTCCGTTGGCTCCAGTGACCTCGGGACAGATAGCCCAATAACCACCCTCAGGAGCAATTTCAATAATTGCGGTAAATTCTGCTTTCATACCATCTCCTTATTATTATCTAGCCGAAGATTCACATTCAGTATTTTTCATCGTTTATACGTTTATGACAATGATCTTATCATGTCAAACTTATTTTTCAGGAAAAGCTTCACTGAAGCCTGCGGCTACCGTACGATTGCCGGTCGATTACCATTCTAGCGTAATTACATCTTTCCTCGCAAAGCTCTTGCCATCTCTCGATCAGCCTCGCGACGTTTGATAGTCTCTCTTTTATCAGCGAGTTCTTTTCCTTTGCAAAGTCCTATCTCCACCTTCACAAGCCGCTTCTTAAGAAAAAACTTTAGCGGAACAAGAGTCATTCCTTTTTGCATGACTTGGGCGCTCAATCTTCTAATTTCCGATTTCTTCAATAAAAGTTTTCTCGTTCTCACAGGATCATGGTTCATTATGTTGCCGTGAGAATATGCTGAGATGTGGCAATTCAAAAGAAATGCCTCTTCGTTCATTATTCTTGCGAACGAATCGCGCATCTGAACTCTCCCCTCTTTGCATGCCTTAACTTCAGTGCCGGTAAGCGATATTCCAGCCGTCACCGACTCTAAAATAAAATACCGCTGTCTGGCGATCCTGTTCTCAGCAATGAAGGTCACCTGCGTCTTCTCCTGTGGTGTATTTTTCGAAATTCATTTTTATTTCTCCGTTTCATTATTCCTTGAATTTTATTCACACTCTTTTCTACAGGCGAAAGGTAAAGTCTTCTCGAAGAAATATCCACAGAAGAAATTATCGTTTCGAGTTCCATTCCGATCCTAATAGTTCTTCCGCTTCTTGCTCCAACCAGTGCGGCGGATCTCTTATCATAAAAAAACTTTTCGGTTCCCAACTCATTTGAAGGCAGAAAACCGCGCGGTCCTGATTCCAGTTGAATATAAAGTCCGTCTTTAGCAATGTAGTCAACAAATCCTTTTGCGGTTTCACCTAATTTTTTCGCCGCGTATTCAAGATATCTTATCTGCAGAGCTTCACGCTCTGCTTCCATTGCTTCGCGCTCTTTCATGCTGGAATGTCGTGCGACCTCGTTTAATGAACCTACTCTTTCACCCATTAAAATCCTGTGCACAATCAAATCAGGATAGCGCCTTATCGGAGAGGTAAAATGAGTGTAAGCAGAAAGTGCGAGTCCGTAATGCCCCAGATTATTTGCCGAGTATCTAGCTTCCTGCATGCTTCTCAACGCTGAAAATTCAATCAGACGCTGATACGGTTTTCCTCTAAAAAACTCGATAATAGTTTGAACCGAGCCTTTTGAAGGGCCTCCCAAAAAAGAAGATAGTCTTCGAAATTCAACAATTTTTTCCGGAGCAGGATCTTCATGCACTCGAAATATCCCGCGCTCTTTCATTGCGCGAGCAGTCAGCTCATTTGCAAGAAGCATCATCTCTTCGACCAAACGATGCGACCATGTTCTTTCTATCTGGTGCATGTCGATAACTCGTCCTTCGAGATCGAGTATCGGTTTGTCTTCAGGCAATTCCAAATCAACCGCGCCGCGAGCCAAACGCTCTGCAAATCTTTTCTCCGCAATTTTTTTGAAGAGCCCTAATTCTTCGGCGAAGTCGCCCGAACCGCTCGAAAGAATCTCGTCCGCTTCTTCGTAGGTGAACCTCCGGCGCGACAGAATCACAGTTCGAGCAAACTTATGCCGCACAGGCACAAAATTTCTATCGAGTTCTATCAGAACCGAAATAGCAAGCCTATCCGCACCCTCGACAAGAGAGCATACTCCGTTAGAAAGTTTTTCAGGAAGCATTGGAATTACTTTTCCCGGCAGATAAACCGAAGTTCCGCGCTTATATGCCTCGCGATCCAAAATCGATCCTGCTTTGACATAATGCGACACATCCGAAATATGAACTCCAATTTCATAAACAACCGCGCCTTTTTGATTCACAGTTCTTATAGAAAGCGCGTCGTCAAAATCACGAGCATCAGTCGGATCTATCGTAAAAATTTTAAGGTTTCTCAAATCCAATCTGTCGTTTAAATCATCCGGCGTAATACGGTCAGGAATATGTTTAGCCTCTTTAATTACATCCTTCGGGAATTCAGCTCCGATGCCCCACGACGCTTTCGCGGCCTCAATCTCGACAGCAGGATCGCCGGCCTTGCCAATAATATTTACAAGCCTGCCGACACCTGCGGCATAAGCTGTAGGAAATTCGAGTATCTCTGCAGTTGCGTAAAATCCCGGAGAAATAATTTCATCTCGAAATCTTTTCTTATCGATTTGAAGTTTTATGGGATAAGTTGCTTGTTTGGTGACAAGAACATATTCTCTGCGGCGTAGATCTATGAGGCCTGTGACCTCGCTGTGCCGTCTTTCCGAGATCTTCTCGACAGTTCCATACGTTCTTCCATTTCTTCTTGAGACATACACATCCACAATGTCTCCGTTCATTGCCTCGTTAATTCCTTCCTGCGGAATAAAAACATCTTCTACAGTTTCATCAAGCGGAGCAACAAAACCAATATTGCCCTTCAGCATAAATTTTCCCCGAACTAAATTTTTATCATTTTTTTTCAAATTCCATTTTCCTTTTTTCAATCTCTACACGAATAATTCTTCGTTCATCCGCTGAGATAACTTTGAATCTAATCTGACCGATATCGATAAATTCACCCGATTTCAAGATGCGCCCGGCTTTTTCGAGAATTATACCTCCGACAGTCTCAGCCTCGAACTGCTCCTCGTCGAACGATATTCCAAGCGCGGACATAAGTTCACCCACATCTATGAGCGCATCTACAATCCACCTGTTCTCTTCAATCTTGCGGTATCGCACCGGTGCCTCATCATGTTCATCGTCGATCTCTCCTACCATCTCTTCCAAGAGATCTTCGATTGTCACAAGCCCGGCAGTAACTCCATACTCATCGACAACTATCGCCATGTGAACGCCTTTTGACCGAAGCTCTTCCAAGGCATCGTCAACGCGCGTAAATTCTGAAAGGAATAGAGGTTTTGACAATGCCGATATTTCAATTGTATTACGTCCCAAAAGATCCGCAACGTGCAGAATTCCCGAGATATTTTCTATATTCGCATCTATTACCGGATAGCGCGTATAGCCCTCTGCGGCCACTTTCTGCAATACTTCTTTAAAAGACATATCCAAAGATATAGCAGACATTGAAACTCGCGGAACCATAACCTCGCGCAGTGTCTTCTCCGATAGTTCAAATACCGATTCGATCATCTCCTTCTCATCGCCCTCAACACTGCCGCTCTTTTCTCCCTCTCTTACCATTGAAAGAATCTCTTCACGTCTCGATACTCTGTCCGGTTCTTCTATAGAAGACAGAGGCATAATGAGTTCAACAATAAACGTTAGCGCAGATGTCGCCAGCATAAATATTTTAGCAGACAGATTGAAAACTTTTGCGCTCTTCAAAGTATATTCGTGAGGTCTCAATCTAAAGATCGCTTTTGGCAGAATTTCGCCGAAGAAGAGAAGCAAAGGAGTAATGACTACTACTGTAACGATCGAACTTATTTTAGGATTTTCGAAAACTGAATTAAAATACCACGTCGAGACCACAGAGAGAGTCACATGCGCAAGATTAATTCCAACGAGTGCGGTGCCAATGAACAGAGTCGGTTTTTCGAGAAGATTCTGAATCAAAATTGCATTTTTATTGCCTCGGGCGGCAATACTTCGTATCTTGTGTTTTGAGACGGAGAGCAGGCCGGTTTCAGTTCCGGCAAAAAATCCAGCCGCGGCAATCATCGAGAAAATAAAAATTAATCCCAAAAGCGCCGTCATCTTTTTTCTTCCCTTCGTATGTCCCTCAAAGTTCCGACTATTTCCGCAAGTATGCTGTCCAAAGCAATAATGCCTAAAGTGTTTCCAAACTCATCGACAACCACTGCCATGTGAGTTTTTCTAGCGCGCAGATCATTCAATAAAATATCACAGCGTTTCCACCTCGGAACAAAAATAGGTTCTCTAGCAATTCTTGCTGGCTTAGCTTCCTCACCATTGGCAACAGCCATCAGAATATCCTTTGCGTAAAGAATTCCTACGATGTGATCTAGCGTGCCGGCATAAAGAGGTATTCTCGAGAATTTTTTCGTTCGTATAATCTCTAATGCATCTTCGACAGAAGCATTTCGCGGAAGCGCAATGAGTTTTTCCTTCGGCACCATGACATCAACAGCGCGCTTTTTATCGAGCGCAAATATCGAGTGAATCCACCGTTCGAGAGGAGCATCGAGAATTCCTTCATCTTCACTTTTAGAAACAATATGGCGAATATCGTCTTCAGTAACGCCTTCTGATCTCCCGCCTTCGAATATTTTTGTCATCCATCGAGTAGCCGGAAAAACAACGGTGACTACAGGTTTGAGAAGAAACTCAAGTAATTCAATAAAAGGAAGCGCGGCAAAAACAAATCCTATTTTATGTCGAAAGCAAAACGTCTTTGGAAGCGCTTCTCCAAATAGCAAAACCAAAATCGTCGCAATAGCTATTGCGGGCAGTATTGCGGTGGTTCCGAGCGTCTTTTCAAAAACAGATTCCAGAAGCGATGCAGAAAATGTATTCACAAGAAGATTTGCAAAAAGAATTACAATAAGCAGTCTGCGAGGACGATTCAAGAGTTGGCGAGCTCTTTTACCATACGAACCCATAGACTCAAGTTCATGAGTCTTCAATGCAAAAAACGCCGCTTCACTGCCTGAGAAGAAAGCTGAAAGTGCATAAAGTATGGCAATGAGAATTATGAATACTATTGTCTCAAACATTTATCTTGAGCTCCAAGTATGTAGGCACATGCGGAATAAGCATGTTGCTTGCAAGTATGGAGGCACGTGCGCTACGCGTCAATGGACGCCCCCGCACGTGCCTGATAAGCATGCGTAGCAAGCACAGGCGAGGCGCCTGTGCCTCCAGAGCGATGCGCCTGTGCCTCCATGACGCCCCCAATTGCAATGCAATTATATTTGAAATTGCAAATTGGAAAGTGCAAATTGAAAATTTTATTTTTCCAATTTTCATTTTTCAATTATTTTACCACGTTCCACAAGAGTGCTTTCAACAAAATGATATTTTTTCTCATCTGGAGGCACTTGCATCCAGCAACTTTTCGGTTTTTATGTTCATGAGCTCTCTCTTTTTTTCAGTATCATCACTCATTCCTTCAATATGCAGCAGTCCGTGAACGGCAAGATGAAGCAGTTCCCGCCGCAACGAATGTTTCAGCTCTCTGCACTGCCTTTTGGCCGCGTCAATGCATACGGCTATATCTCCGCTATCAAACGCAAGCACGTCTGTTGAATATTTTTTATTTTTGAATTGTCCGTTTAACTCAATCATTTGTCTGTCCGAAACGAACCTTACAGTGATTTCCTTCAATTTTTTTGAAAAAAACTTATTAAAAATCTTATTCAAAATTGCAGATGTTTTTCCCGGCAATCTTTGACCTGAAATATTTTGAATCACCAACTTCATTCCTGTTTCTTCTTCTCAGCCTCTAAAATCTCGTTGGCTTCCGGATATACAACACGCCTTGTGTGATACATCGCGCAAAGCGTTCTCGTAAAGTCATCCGCAATCATCGTAAGATCTTTCAGAGTTAACTCGCATTCATCGAGCTGTCCGCTTTCAAAAACATCGGCAATAATCTTTTTTACCATTCGCTCGATCTTATTCGCAGAAGGAGAATTAATAGATCTCATTGCCGCTTCCACAGAATCTGCAAGCATTAAAATTCCTGTTTCAGGAGTTTGAGGTTTAGGACCGGGATATTGATAATCGAGCCGGTTTACATTCTCATCCTCTCCCGAAAGTTCAAGCGCTCTGCGGTAAAATACGCTTATCAATCCTGTTCCGTGATGTTGCCATATAAAATCGATTACAGCACTCGGCACGCGCGCGGCTTCTGCAAGTCCGACTCCGTCGAGAACATGATTCCGTATCACAGCCGCTGAAAGACTCGGCTTCAATTTGTCGTGAGGATTTTCATTGGAAGACTGGTTTTCCGTAAAGTATTCCGGCTTATCCATCTTTCCGATGTCATGAAAGTATGCTCCTATTCTTGCCAAAAGAGAGTTTGCTCCGATTGCTTTCGCCGCAGATTGAGCAAGAAGCGCAAGATGTTGAGAATGCTGAAATGTGCCCGGCGCCTTTCTCAAAAGCTGCTGAAGCAGAGGATGATTAAGATCCGAAAGTTCCAGTAGAGTAAAATTTGAAACTCGATGTGAAATCATTTCCAACGGCAGTAACAGCACTTGAGCAATCGATGCGCACAAGAGTCCTGATACAATAACCGAAATGAGATCTGCTCTTAATGCGTCGAAAGGTTCTCCGTGAAGTATCCCAACCAGGCAAATCACAATAGCCTCAACAATTGCGATCCAGACTCCGCTCATAAAAAGTTCCGATCTTCTTCTGACTGAAACTCCGTTCAAAACGCCGGTCAAACTTCCGAAGATGAATGCCGCCATGAGAGCGCTTCGAGAAGCAAGTATGATCGAAATTAGTATTGAAGCCAAGACTGAAAAGACAATCGATATTCTGGCGTTTATTATCAAAGAAAGCGTTAGAGCCAGAGCCGCAACAGGCAGAACAGCGTTAGTAAATTTCAGCGATCCTATTTCTACCTTCACAGCCACAATCTGAACTATGTAACAGATGAAAACTATTGAGCCGAACGCAAAAGCAATCGCGGCGACATCTCTGACATTGTCGTAAATAAACGGCAGAAATTTCTTCATGTATAATACGCCGAAGACAACGGTCAGCATTACAAATCCTAGAAGAGCGGCCAGCATTAGAAAGTTACGTTTTTCGAGATATTGTTCCAGCTGTTTCAAAATCTCAACGTGCCGTTCGCTAAGTTCCTGTCCTGCCAAAATAATCGGTTCTTCAGTATGAAAAGTTATTTTTTCCGGAAGATTATCAGCCTTAATTCTGTCAAACTCTTTTATCGCACGCGACTCGTCATACTTCAAAGTTGGAGAAAGAAATTTATCGAGCAGTCCTGAAATTCGAGCCGATTCATCTTGATCCAAATCAGTAAAATACTGTTCCCAGTTTCCTGGTTGCATCAATTCACTAGAAGATACTATTCTCTCAATTCCTGTTCGATCGATTATTCTTACTTTTTCATCTTCTGAATAAGTCTTTTCAAGCAGTCCTGTCTTTCTAGCTTTATCGATCAGTTCCTTAACTTGTTTCTGAGCATGAGTTCTTTTTGCCGGATTAGTAATGATCAAATCCGCAAATTGCGAATCTTCAGCATTGTTCGAAAAATATCTCAAAAGTTTATCTGTCGAGGCTGAAAATCCCGCATCAGAATATCTAAAAGGCTCAGGAATTTTTTTAAATTCTTCCTCCCACTTCAGACGGGCATTATATTCGTCAGTATAAACAAACTCTTTCGGAACATATATATCTTTCTCGATTACTACGCCTACTGCAGGCTCGAAACGGTTTTCCAGAACTGAATGTGAAAGAATCAAAACTAGAGAAGCTAAAAGAAGAAAAAATACGAAACGTCTGTCGTATCTTACAGGTTTTAAAGCAGACGACTTTTCAAGAGCCGACTTATTAGCAATTTTATTTCGTCTAGAAAAAGATATCACTCAGAATCAATCCTTTTTCTCATTCAATTCCTTTGCAGTTGAAATGAGATTCAGTTCCTTCATCTGAAGTGGAGAGACCAATCCCGGAGCAGAAGTGAGAGGACAAGTTGCATTTTGAGTCTTAGGAAAAGCGATTACATCGCGGATCGATTTACTGCCCGTGAGAATCATTGCAAGTCTGTCGAGCCCAAAGGCGATTCCGCCGTGAGGCGGAGCTCCGAATTCTAAAGCGTCCAAAAGAAATCCGAATTTTTCTTGCGCCTCGTCCTTGCCGATTCCGAGCAGTTTGAAGACTCGCTCCTGAATGTCCATTCTATGAATACGAATCGAACCGCCTCCGATCTCAGTTCCGTTCAGAACGCAGTCATACGCTCTCGCAACTACAGAACCCGGGTCTTTATCGAAGGTCTGCCAGTATTCCGGCTTCGGCGATGTGAAAGGATGATGTATCGCAACCCACCTCTTCTCCTCAGAGTCATACTCAAAAAGCGGAAAGTCGGTCACCCACAAAAATCTGTAGCCGGGCTCAATCATGTTTCTCTGAGCCGCAATCTTTTTTCTCAATTCACCGAGTGCATTTCGAGCAGTGTTAACTTTATCCGCTACAAGAACTACAAGATCTCCATCCTCGGCTTTGAACCGCTCTCTGATTTTTGAAAGAAGCGAAGCATCGAAATATTTCGCGATATTCGATTCCAGAGAACCATTACGCGCATGAAAATACGCCAAGCCCTTAGCTCCGAATCGACTTGCATACAAAGTTAAATCGTCGATATCTTTTCTGGAAAGATCACCGCCTCCTGGAATTCTGATTCCCGAAACAAGTCCGCCCTTTCCTGCAATATTCTTAAATACTTGAAAATTAGATTCTGAAGCGAGATCAGTTATATCTACAAGTTCAAGTCCAAACCGAAGATCCGGCTTATCCGAGCCGAATCGTCGCATAGCCTCTTCATACTTCATGCGCTGAAACGGACGCGGCAATTCTATATTCGCTGTTTTAAATATCGCCGAGAGCAATTCCTCGCACATTTCAAAGATGTCATCTTCATCAATGAAAGACATCTCGATATCGATCTGCGTAAATTCAGGCTGGCGATCGGCGCGGAGATCCTCATCGCGAAAACATTTCACGATTTGATAATAGCGTTCAAGCCCTGAAATCATGAGTATCTGTTTGTATAGCTGAGGCGATTGAGGAAGCGCAAAGAATTTTCCGGGCTGAACACGCGAAGGCACCAGATAGTCGCGGGCGCCTTCCGGAGTCGAACGGCAGAGCATCGGAGTTTCCACTTCGATGAAGCCGAGTCTATCCAGAGTTGAACGCGTCGCGCGGTATATTTCATGACGCAGTCTTAAATTCGCCAGCATTGAAGGCCTGCGAATATCCAGATACCTGTATTTCAATCTTATCTCTTCTGATGCCGAAGACTCGTCGGATATTTCAAACGGAACCGGTTTCGAAACGGATAGAATCTCGATTTCATCCGCTAGAATTTCGATATCACCGGTCGGCATCTTTGAATTGACTGTTTCAGATGAACGCTTTCTGACTGTTCCGTGAACCCGCAGTGTATATTCGCTGTGCATCTTTCCCGCAGTTTCGTGAACCTCTTTGCCTGACCGCGATGGGTCAGAAACGATCTGTACAATGCCTGTTCTATCTCTGAGATCGATGAATATTAAACCGCCGTGATCTCTGCAAGTAGCGGCCCAGCCTCTTACAGTCACCTCTTCGCCTTCATTCGATATTCTCAATGTTCCTGCCGGCACAAATTTCATCGACATATTCTCACTCCTATCTTCTATCTTCTATCAGTCGTCTTATCGCTGATGTTATATCAAAAACTATTTTACTGGAATCGCTCAAATTCGTCGGCACATCTATCTGATTGCCGCCAGCCATTTCTCGAATTATTAAACTTTCCTTCGCAATTTCATCTTCGCCTACAATAACTACATAAGAAGATTCAAGCCTGTCTGCATCTCTGAGATGCGCCTTCAATGATTTAGTATTCAAAGACGACTCAATCCATTCCGGTCTTGTGCTCATCGAATGCGTCTGTTCAAAATAATATCTTCTCATAATTCCGGTCAGCCGAATGGCTTCTGTTTCACCGCGCGCCCCAATTCCAATAAAATAGATAAACGGCCGAGCCGACGAAGATTTTTCTTTTTCAAATTTAACAAGTTTTGCCGCGCGATCCATTCCGAGCGCAAAACCGATTGCCGGAACGTCCGAGCCGCCGAGCTCTTTTACTAAATTATCGTATCTGCCTCCGCCAAGCACTGCGTCCTGCGCGCCGAGTCCTTTCGAAGTGACCTCAAAAACCAAGCCTGTATAATAATCCAGTCCGCGCACTAAACGTTTATCAATTTCATAATCGAGTCCAAATTCTGTGAGAAGTTTCTGAAGCCTTTCGAAATTGTCGGAGCAAGCAGAACAGAGTATCATAGGCGGCGCAGTGGCAATAATTTCACCGCAAATCGGAGACTTGCAGTCTAACAGTCTCAGAGGATTCTTTACCAAACGTGTTTTGCAGTTATCGCAAAGTTTTTCTTTCTCCGCTGAAAAATGTTTTACAAGATCGGCTTTAAATTTTTCTCTGCATTCAGCGCATCCAAGATGATTAATCTTTAAACTAGCCTGAATAGAAAAACGTTCCAGCAATTTCATTGAGAGGTCGAGCATTTCGACTTCAGCCGCAATTCCTTTCGCTCCAAAAAGTTCACAACCAATCTGCCAGAATTCGCGGTAGCGGCCTTCCTGAGGCCGTTCGTGTCGGAACATCGGTCCGATATAAAAAAGTTTCGTCACTCCGCCTTTTGCCGCCATGTTTCTTTCGATGTAAGCTCGAACTGCTCCGGCAGTGCCTTCAGGCCGCAGAGCAAAACGCTTTCTCTTCGAATCCTCGAAGCCGTAAAGCTCCTTCGAAACAATATCGGTTTCTCCTCCGACAGAACGTTCAAACAACTCTCTGCTTTCAAAAATGGGAGTTCTTATTTCCTGATATCCATAATGCAAAAAAACAGATCTGCAGATAGTTTCTATGTCCTGAAAAACGGAAACGTCACAATCAAATAAATCTCTTGTCCCGCGAGGGCAATTAAATCTTTCCGCCATTCTAAGCGTTCGCTGTTTTCGATGCTTTTCTTTTTTTATGAGTTCTGCTCAAAAAATAAACTATCGAGTCTCGTAAAGCAAACCATGACGCCTCGAGAATGTTCGTCGAGACTCCGACAGTTCCCCATGTATTTTTTCCGTCGGAAGAAAATATAAGAACTCTGACCGCATCCGCCGTCGCTTCTTTACTATTCAAAACACGCACTTTGTAATCCACAAGTTTCATCTTGTCTATCTCCGGATAGAATTCGCGTAGCGCCTTTCTGACTGCATTATCCAGCGCATTGAAAGGACCGTCTCCTTCAGCCGCAGTGTGAAAATCCTTACCTCTGATCTTCATCTTCACCATAGCTTGAACGAAATCGGAGTTCTCAAGAAACTCGTCTAATATTCTCCACGAAACATTTTCAAAATATACAGGCAGTTTTCCAAATGCCTCTTGAACAAGAAGAACAAAACTCGCTTCCGCCGCTTCAAATTCGTATCCGTGATTCTCCATCTCTTTGATCTTCTTGAGAACATTTCCAAGCTCAGGCGAATTGGAATCAACCTTAATTCCAAGCTCTTTCATCTTTACTATCAAATTAGAGCGGCCGGACTGATCTGAGACAAGAACTCGTCGAGCATTTCCAACAAGCTCCGGAGATATGTGCTCATAAGTCTCAGAATTTCGGACAACTGCCGAAACATGGATTCCGCCTTTATGAGCGAATGCGCTTCTGCCTACGTAAGGCGCTCGTTCATCAGGAACTTGATTCGCAATTTCAGCAACATATCTCGATATCTCGCCGAGTTTCTTCAAACGTTTAGCTCCGACACAAGTGCAGCCGAGTTTCAATTCGAGATTAGCAATTATTGGAATGAGATTCGCATTTCCGCACCGTTCTCCATACCCGTTGATAGTGCCCTGAACGTGTGTTGCGCCGTTTTCTACTGCCGCCAGAGTATTCGCTATTCCACAACCGGAATCGTTGTGAGTATGAATGCCAAGCAGTGCGGACGGCAAACGACGTTTGACCTCAGCTACGATTGAGCCGACCTCAGAAGGTATGGCTCCTCCGTTTGTTTCGCAAAGGCAGATGCAGTCGGCGCCGGCGCGCTCTGCCGCTAGAATTGTTGCGACGGCGTAATCGGTATTTCTTTTAAACGCATCAAAGAAGTGTTCGGCATCGTAAATTACCTCTTTTCCTTTTTTATTAAGGTATGCCACTGTGTCCTCGATCATTTCAAGGTTTTGCTCGAGCGAAATTCTCAAAGCATCTCTCACATGCAAATCCCACGATTTTCCAAATATGGTCACAACAGGGGTTTTAACGTCGATCAGAGCCTGAATGTTCGGATCGTGTGCGCATGTATTTTTAGCGTGCCGAGTCGAACCGAATGCGGCAATTTTCGAAAAAGAAAGTTTTACTTTCGCAATGTTATTGAAAAACTCGATCGAATTGGGATTCGAGCCCGGCCATCCGCCTTCAATATAGTGAACACCGAGTTCATCCAGTTTTTTAGAGATGAGAACCTTGTCGTCAGCGGAAATCGCAATTCCTTCCGCCTGAGTTCCATCTCTCAGCGTCGTATCGTACAGCGCAACGGATTTCAAACTAGTTGTCCCCCTTTTAGAAACAGTCATTCTAAATTATGAAGCGCTCGGAGCATCCAGCCCGAATGCTTTGTGAAGAGCGCGAGTTGCTTCTGGAACTTTATCTCTGTTAATGATGACTGAAATTCTTATCTCTGAAGTTGAAATCATCTGAATATTGATTCCGTTTGAAGAAAGAGTTCTGAACATAGTCGCGGCGACGCCGGGGTGCTGAGCCATAGCTACTCCGACAATAGAAACCTTTCCGATAGTATCGTCCGATCTGATAGCTCCACCACCTAACTTTTTTACCGCAGTTTCTACAATTTCCAAAGCTCTTGAAAGATCAGCTCTGCCGACCGTAAATGAAATATCGTTCTTGTCCTTCACCGTCGCAGACTGAACAATCACATCGACATTAATTCGGCGATCGCTGAGCGCTCCGAATATCTCCGCCGCAACACCGGGCTGATCTGGAACATCCTCGACAGTAATCTTCGCCTCTTCGGTATCATGCGCAACTCCGCGAATCAACACCTTCTCCATGCCAGTCCCATCGAGCAAGCCTTCTACTGAACCTTGAATCATTGTTCCCTCTCCTTCATTGAAAGACGATCTTACATGAATTCTAACGCCGAATTTCGCTCCAAACTCTATCGAACGCGATTGCATCACACGCGCTCCAGCAGTTGCCATCTCAAGCATCTCGTCGTAAACAATTGCCGGAAGTTTCCGAGCCGCAGGAACTACTCTGGGGTCTGCCGTATATATTCCATCGACATCGGTGTAAATTTCGCAGACATCTGCGTGCAATGCCGCGGCGAGCGCAACCGCCGTGGTGTCTGATCCGCCGCGGCCCAGCGTAGTAATATCGCCGTGCTCATTGATGCCTTGAAATCCCGCAACAGTGACAGCATTGCCGGCATCCAGCTCTTTGCGAATCCGTTCCGCGCTGATCTCGACAATCTTGGCTTTTGTGTAAACTCCATCGGTGCGAATTCCGATTTGAGCTCCTGTCATCGATACTGCTTTGTGTCCGAGTTCACCCAGCGCAGTTGCAAGCAGAGCAGATGAAACAACCTCGCCGGTCGAAAGCAGAACGTCATATTCACGATCCGGAGGCTTTTGAGTAATTTTATGAATGAGCTCTATAAGTTCATCAGTCGTATCTCCCATTGCTGATACAACAACAACGGCCTGATTGCCGTCCGCTAAAGTCTTTGCAACTCTGCGAGCCACATTTTGAATTCTATCAATATTTCCGACGGAAGAACCGCCATATTTCTGAACATATAACATGCGCTAATCATAAAGTTTTGGATAAAAATAATCAAGAAAAAAAAAGGTTGGAGTTTCAAACCCTTACTCCTCCGAAGAATAAGTTTAAATACGGGGACACATTACTTATTTAGTTTTATTCCTTCCCGGTTTCTGTGGTTTTAATATCCTGCCTGTCATCTTTTCTAGTTTTTCTGTA
>PEWQ01000093.1 GCA_002780065.1 Candidatus Hydrogenedentes bacterium CG07_land_8_20_14_0_80_42_17 | reverse complement strand
AAAGAACATGCGAAATAATTGAAAAATGAAAATTGGAAAAATAAAATTTTCAATTTACACTTTCCAATTTGCAATTTCAAATATAACGAGAGCCGCCTTGGAGTCACAGGCGCCTCGCGTCAATGGACGCCTCGCGTCAAAGAACATGCGAAATAATTGAAAAATGAAAATTGGAAAAATAAAATTTTCAATTTGCACTTTCCAATTTGCAATTTCAAATATAACGAGAGCCGCCTTGGAGGCACAGGCGCCTCGCGTCAATGGACGCGTCGCGTGCGTGCCTCCAGATGAGATGCAATTTCCGGCAGCTATCCCTTTTTTGATTACGCGTGCAGTCTGAACTTTAATCGCTTCAATGCAATCCAGCACATTTTGAAGAGAAGCAGGCCGTGAGAAAAACGAGATATCTTTGTTTCACCGTAGGCTCTGGCGCGATACCTTATTGGAATTTCGACTATGCGCAGATTGAGCCGCGCAGCGCCGAAGAGAAGATCGAAATCACCGAACGGATCGAAGTCGCCGAACCAGCTCCTGTTCTTCTCAATCATTTCATAGTGATGCCGCCTTAAAACTTTTGTTCCGCACAAAGTGTCCTTTAGTTTCTGCCCAAGTAAAAATGAAAATACAAACGCAAAGAATTTATTTCCTGCTAGATTCAGAGGCATCATTGCATCTTCTTCCATCGAATAGACAAGTCTCGAGCCATTAATGAATTCGCCTCTCCCCTCTTCTATCGCGGCGTAAAACTTTGGAAGGTCTTCAGGCGGCACAGTCAAATCTCCGTCCAATATCATGAAGATATCGTTACGAGCCGCGGCATAGCCTTTTCTCATAGCATCGCCTTTCCCTTTTCCTTCGCCTTGATCGACTAGTTGTATCTCCAAACTTCCAGAATATTTTTCGATCATCTCCAGTATTTTTTCTCTCGTTCCGTCGGTTGAATTTCCATCAACAAATATCAATTCGGTATGTGTCCCCATTTTAGGAAGCCGTCTGCAACATTCTTCAATATTTCCTACTTCATTACGAACAGGGCATATAACTGAAACAGTGCAGGGACGCGACGGCCTTAATCCGCCTGGCAAAGGTCTTGCCACAAAATATGTGACCAATCCCAATCGATGTATGAACGGCAGAGGCGCAATAAATCGATTAATGAGATTGGAAATGATCGGAATCTTAATCGGAAAGAGGCACGAATACCCTTTATTGACGAGTTCAAAGCCGTTGAGATAAAGCAGATTTGATACATCCTCAAAGCTGAACCAATTGAGATTCGATTGAGGCATCCTCATTCCAATCTTCTCTCCCAATTTCAAAATCGGAGCCCAAAGGTAGTTGTAATTTATTATTACAAGCCTCGTGTCTTGAGTAGCACAGCTACGCGCGGTTCTGAACGCGGCCCATACGTCTTCAATATCGCAGAGACAGTTAATGAAAGTAATGCAGTCAAATTTTTCTTCAATTTTATCTTTCTGCACATCAGCAACTTTAAATTCGAGATTAGATCGTGGAAATAATCGTTTAGCTTCTTCAATTACAGTTGGAGCAAAATCAATTCCTACTCCGCGTTGAGGAGAAAACTCCGCAAGAAAATAACCCAAGCCACAGCCGACATCGAGCATAGACTTAGGTTCGCCAACTAATTCTTTGGCGAGTTTTGTGACCTCGTTGACATAATATGAATTTCTTTTTCTGAATTTGTTGAATCCTTTGATATTGTTATCATAATAATCACGAATTAAATCAGATCGCAAAACTATTTTAGATTCTATAGAATTATTTAATTTCATTCTTGTGCTCCTCATACCATTCTATCGTTTCACGCAATCCGTCTTCGAATTTTATTTCTGCCTTCCAACTAAAAAATTTTAATGCCCGACTGGTATCAAGACATCTTCGAGGCTGACCGTCAGGTTTTGTCGCATCCCATTCAATTCTGCCTTTAAATCCGGTCATCTTCTTTATCAGCATTGTGAGGTCTCTAATCGAAATCTCCTGTCCTGAACCAAGATTAATCGGTTCGGCTTCATCATATTTTTCGGCAGAAGCAACGATCCCTTTTGCGCAGTCGCGAACATGAAGAAATTCTCTTGTGGCGGCGCCTGTGCCCCACGCTACCATTTTGTCTGCGCCGCAATCACGCGCCTCGACATATTTTCGAATCAAGCCAGGAATCACATGAGATGTTTCAAGATTAAAATTATCTCGAGGACCGTAAAGATTTACCGGTAGGAGTAAAACCGCATTCATTCCGTATTGAGCTCGATAGCTTTGACATTGCACCAGTAAGGCTTTCTTTGCAATTCCGTAAGGAGCGTTTGTGGGCTCAGGATAGCCGTTCCAGAGCTCTTCCTCTCTGAATGGAACCGGAGTCAGGCACGGATAAGAGCAGATTGTGCCGGTCACTACAAGTTTTTCCACTTCGGCTTTTCTGCACTCTTCAATAATATGCAGACCCATCGACATGTTATCGTAGAAAAATTTTCCAGGGTTTGCTCTGTTAGCGCCGATTCCTCCGACAACTGCCGCGAGATGAATAACCAGATCCGGTTTCACCTGATGCAAAAGTTTTCTGCAAGTCTCTTCGTTTCTGAGATCCCATGATTTTGAACGCGGAATAACTATTTCGCTCGGTCCCTTTTTTTCTAGTTCTTCAACTACATGCGAACCTAGAAATCCGGCGCCGCCGGTCACAATTATGCGTTTGCCTTTTAATTCCATACGAATCTCATATTATTAAAATGCTTGTCCGATAGAAAAATGAAATTGTCCTCGATTTTTGTTCGGGAAATCGAGCCCGTAACCATAATCGAGTCGAATCGGTCCCATCGGAGTATTGAACCTTACGCCCATTCCAACAGCCGACTTAAGATCATTCAAACCAAATTCCCATTCGCCTTCGTAAACATCTCCAACATCGTAGAAAAATACCATCGAGAAGCTCTTGTCGTCTGTGAATGGAATTCGATATTCCAAATTGCCAAGCATAAAAGTTCTGCCAGGTCCAACAAGTGAGCCGCTCTGTGTGTAAACTTGTATGCTTCTCTCCCTGTATCCGCGCACCGAATTTGCTCCGCCAAGATAAAACTTTTCTGCAGTTGGTATGGGATTATTTCGTTCGAAGAAATTGGAAATTGTTCCGTATTGAATTCTTCCGGCAATCGCATGATTCTTTGAAAGTCCTTGCCTAAAGTATGAAAAAGTTAGTGACGGCCGGTCAAACGAAACATTTCCTCCGAGAATCTTGCTTGCAAATTGATTCTGCAGTTCGAAAAAATGTCCGCTTAGAGGAAAATTTACATCGTCTCTATTATCGTGAGTATAACCTGTTGTCAAACTAGTCGTTGTTCGAGTATAACTCGCTCTTGACGGATAGCCTACTTCGGCTTGAACATCACTCGGAGCGTAACTTGTCACATTAAGAATCTCGACCTGCTCCGCTCGATACGCGTATGAAAGCCTGCCGTATTCGCCTCTCTGATGGCTAAGCCTTATTCCGCCTCCGCTTCTTCGCCAGTCAAAACCCTCACGCTCTTGATAGAGATTAAATGCATCGAATCCGATTGAGATAGGTTTATTTCTCCAGTAAGGCTCAGTCCACGAAAGTGAAAACGAGTTTTTTGTTCCACCGTATTCAGCCGAGAAAGATATTTCCTGACCTGCGCCTGTGAAAGACCAGAAATCGAACGGATCAAAATTGCGCTTGGTCACAGAAACAAAACCGACAAGCTTATCTACGCTCGAATACCCAGCGCCTAATTGCAACTGTCCTGTTTTCCCTTCTGCAACTTTTACTGCAAGAACCCGCTGATCCGGCTTCGAGCCCTCTCGAAGACTCATCTGCACAGAACCCTGCTCAAAGAACTGAAGCGCTTCGAGTCGTTTACGAGCTCTTTCAATCTCTTCTCCGTTTAATACTTCACCCTGCCTCAGCCTTATCTCGCGAGTAATTATCTTCTCTCTCGTTTTTGTGTTTCCTTCGACAACTATTTTTTCGAGATAAAGAATGTGGCCTTCTTCGACTCGGACAACAAAATCCACTATGCCTTTTTCTTGATCAAGCCGCTCTTGCGGAACCACGCGGCATTCGGCATATCCGTGTCGGGCAGTAGCGACGCGCATATCCTCGAGCGATTCGAAAAATTTTCTAGCTCGAAATGTAGCTCCTTTTTTTGGCTTCAGCATGCTCATCAATTCATCGCTTGAGACGGCTGTATTGCCTACAAATGTTATATCTCCGATTTTGTATTGTGGGCCTTCTTTGATTACAATATCGAGAATCAATCTGCCACGGTTATCCTTCGTAATTATCGGATCGTCCATTACGGCGGAAAGATAACCGCGCTCGACATATCTGCCGATCACCTTTCTTCTGTCCTCTTCAAACTCCGATTCCTTGTAAACTCTTCCCGAGCCTGTCTTCATGTGCCAGTTCAAACTCCAATCGGAGAAAAATTTATTTCCGATGAGATTCATTCTCGCAACTTTAACTTTATCTTTCTCGACAACTTTATATGTTATCGCAACCGGAGGAAGCGCCGGAGCAGGTTCGCCTTCTTTAGGCGGAGCAGTCACAACAGTTGTTTCTGCCGAAACTGTTGCATTCAAATAACCTTCATTTTCCAAATACCGCAACATTGCTCCGCGAGTTCGCTCTAATGCGGGAACTGAAAACGGAGCGCCTTCGGAAAGTCCCATGACTCCGCGAATATCATTCTCTTTAACTTTTTTCAAACCGACAATTTTTATCGAGGAGACCTTGGGCCGTTCTTTCATTCTGAAGACCGCTTTTCCTTCACCCTGAATGTCGCCTTCCTCAATCGATGCGTAAACATCGTCGAACCGACCTGTCGCGTAGATGCGCTTCAATTCGTCTCTGAAGAGTCTTCCTAAATCCGGAAGAAGATAAGTCTCTCCGGATTTAATTTTACTGCCGTATTCGAGTGAAATAGTATCTGTAGAACCCTCGAATCTTGTTCCTATAATTCTGAACGTAGGTATGGTTTGCCGAGCCATCAATTCATATTTCGACGGAGAGCCGTCAAGATTTTCGCTTTCAACTAAAACAATGTAGCTTCCTCCGAGATTGCCTGATTGGAATCTCACTCCGCATAATCCTGACGCATCTGTGACTGCGTCTTCAGATGAGAGAGAATGTCCGATGGCTCCGTCAGGTTCAGAAACGATTCTGTATTGGACTGAGATGCCTTGGACAGGGTTTCCGTAAATGTCTGTGACACGTGCTACAAGGGGCGCCATTGCCATTTGATTTACGCGCATCACCTGATTATTTCCGCTGAATATTTCCAAACGAGCCGCATTACCTGCAGTTGCAATGAGATCGAAAAAGACGGGCTGACGCGATAAATCAGTTACGGAAGCAGAAATTGTATAATTGCCTGCGGTAGTACCAAGCTTCATTCTAGCCGAAATGATTCCGTTCGAATCAGTCACCGGAGTAATAGGCTCTATCGACATACCTTCGCCGCTGCCCGGCTTGCTAGAAATTTCGAAGAGCACTTTTACATTCGCTATGGGTTTACTATCGCGATCGGTCGCACGAACTGTCAGAGGTTCAGAAAGCCTTCCGACTCTGACCGTTTGCTGATTGCCGGAAACAACTTCAAGCAATATTTCGAAAGCGTCGCGTCTCTGCAAAGCCTGCTTGAATCTGCGCCAAGCTTCGTCAGTTCTTTCTTTGTTTTGAGCCGCATTCCACGCTCGGGCAGCTTTTTCCCAACTTGCCGCTGCTTCGTTCCAAGCCTCAGTGGCTTTCACCCGCTCGTTCATTCCTTCCCAGATCTTAGCGGCCTCTTCGCGAGCAACAGCCGCATCTTCAAATAACTTTGCTGTGGAAGCAAGATCAGATTGAGCGCTTGCAATATTACCGGCAAAAAATAACAACAATAAAAATATTAGTAGTCGACGCATAGTGATCATAACGCTAACTGTTTTTTAGTTATGAGTCAATAGTTGTGCCTAGTGAAACGTGCGAAATAATTGAAAAATGAAAATTTCAAATATAACGGGCGACGTCATGGAGGAATTTTCATTTTTATGATTCGATTGAACATTCTATAATTTTCGAATATCATTTTTAAATGACTATGACATTGACAGAAAAGATATTTGCGAAGAAGTCCGGTAAGACTCGAGTCGAACCCGGGGAAAATGTATGGGTAAACGTGGACGTTTTGATGACTCATGATGTCTGTGGACCTGGCACTATCGGAATATTCAAGCGCGAGATTGGTGAAGATGCAAAGGTATGGAATCCCGACTCAATCGTTCTAATTCCTGACCATTACATATTCACCACGGATGAAAAGTCGAATCGAAATGTCGATATACTTCGAGCATTTGCAAAAGAGCAAGGCATAAAATATTTCTATGATGTCATCGATGATCCGAATGGTAAATGGAGATACGACGCGTCGAAAGAAAATATCACGAAGCAATACGGTTCGAGATATGCCGGCGTATGCCACACTACTATTGCTGAACGAGGACACGCGCGGCCCGGCGAAGTTCTGCTCGGAACCGATTCTCATACGTGTACTGCCGGAGCATTCAACGAATTTGCGACTGGAATTGGAAATACTGACGCGGGTTTTGTGATGGCAACAGGAAAGATTCTGTTGAAGACTCCTCCTACAATACGATTCATTCTCGAAAAAAGTTTGAATCCGCGCGTAATGGCAAAGGATATTATTCTCTGGATAATTGGAATGATCGGTTTTGACGGAGCCACTTACAAAGCAATGGAATTTGGCGGAGATGGAACAAACTGGCTGGAGATGGACGACCGCATGACGATAGCTAACATGGCGATTGAAGCCGGCGGAAAGAACGGAATCTTTCCGTTCGATGACAAAACAGCAAAGTATGTTTCATTTGCAACTGCGCGAGCCGGAACAAAAAGCGAATACGAACCTGTCGAGCAGAATCTCTCTGCGAAAGTGGATGCCGAATATAAAATAGACCTTTCAAAACTCGAACCGGTAGTAGCTCTGCATCCCAACCCTGGCAATCGCAGAATTGCTCGCGAGTGCGGAGATATTAAAATTGATCGAGCATACATCGGTTCATGTACCGGAGGAAAAGTCTCGGACTTCTATGCATTTGCCGAGGTGATAGAAGGACATAGAGTTAAGGTTCCTACATTCGGAGTGCCTGCTACTTCTCTCGTCCTGAAAGAATTGAAGAGCACAATGCGTGGTGAAAAATCGATTTGGAATATTTTAGCCGATGCCGGAGTTACGTTGACAGAAAACGCTTCATGCGCCGCGTGTCTCGGCGGGCCGGAGGATACATTTGGTAGAATGAATAAGCCTGAAATTTGCATAAGCACTACGAATCGCAATTTTCCCGGGCGAATGGGACATATCGAGTCAAAAGTTATTCTAGCCTCGCCTGCCACTGTCGCGGCTTCAGCCATAAAAGGAGTAGTAACGGATCCGAGAGATATTTAGCTTTTTATTTCCAAATAATTGTTCGAGGCGGTTGGATTTATTTTTTTCATTTTTTACCTCCATATAATTTCATGCCTTTTGTCAATACATATCATTTTTTGTTGCTGTCGTTGACCATGCCGGCCGCCATTTTGGTAATAAATCCTGAGCAGTCAAGTAGACTCCCATAAGCATTATCATTGACGCGAACAAAGCCCACGTCACAAACGTCACGCTGACAACAAAAGCTCCGTAAATCTCTTTCAATCCCAATAGCGGCAGAGAGACAATATACACGTATTTACCAATCTCAAAAACGACGCCTGAAAATATCGCCGCAGGAATAACCTCTTCCATCTTCATCTTTCGATTTGGAAGAACAGAAAGAATAATTGCAAACGCGGCGATTGTGAATGGAACGGTAACTAATTTGAAGATCAGCCAGTTTATCCATTTCAAAAAAGCGGAGCCGACTGCAAAGAAAAATATTGTATCCAAAATTCTTCCAAAACCCCATGAAATGAAGATCGGCAATAAACTCATCATAACGAATACACCAAGCAAAAAGAACGAAATCATCTGAGAAACGAGCCAATGCCTCGGCTTAGGCTCTTTCCATACATAATTCAAAGCCAGTTCAACAGGCACAAATATTCCGACCGCAGTAAAAAGCAGAATCACGAGCGAAAACAAAGTCATACCTGTAAAATGCCTGCTGACCAAAGAAATTTGCGCAATAAAGAATTCTCGATTTGAGGGCAGATAGTCAGCGATAGCGCGCAATGCGGCTCCGTGCAGTTCATGCCCTCCAACCTGATTTACTACTGTCAAGACGACTATTACTGCCGGGAAAAAAGCAATGAGAACGTTGAATGCAATAGCGGAAGCATAGGTATAAATCTCGTTAGAAAGCAAGAAATCCACTGCTTGAAAAATTCGAAGATAAGTTTCGCGGCGAGAAAAAATTCTCAAAGCTGATAGAATAACCCGAAAAAGATGCGCAATAAAAGATTGACTAGAATCGTTTTGCGAAGGAAAATTAATGTTCATAGGACTATGGATAAAAAGAATATCAAACATTTGATAACAGGTAAAGTATTTGTTCTCGGAGATAATATCGATACGGACCAAATTATTCCGGCAAAATATTTGAGTCTCGTTCCGACAATACGTGAGGAATACGAGAAGCTCGGTTCATTTGCGCTTTCCGGATTGCCTTCGGAAAAAAAATATATCGCCGGCGGTCAAACCAAAACCGAGTATTCGATTATTATTGCCGGAAGAAATTTCGGTTGCGGTTCTTCTCGAGAACACGCTCCAATTGCGCTTGGCGCGGCTGGGTGCAGGGTTGTAATAGCGAAATCTTTCGCTCGAATATTCTTCCGCAATTCGATTGCGACAGGCGAACTTTATCCGGTGGAATCCAGCGATGAAATTTTAGGCTCAATCAAAACCGGCGACATTGTAGAAGTAGACTTAGATCAATGCAGAATTAAAAATAATAAAGGTTCTATATTTAAATTGAAACCTCTCGGTGATGCTCTGCCTGTTATTGATGCGGGCGGGCTTTTTGAATATTCAAGACGTGAAGGTTTATTGAGGAGGGCGTCGTGAGTCCTTTTGATTTTTCAGTAATCGTTCCTAAGATGCGTTCGGCAATTGAAGAATACATAGCAAAAGAAAAATCAAAAGGTGAAGTTCTGACGTTACGCGATGCTGTTGTCAAATGGATGGACAACTATTACGAAGATTGGTTTCAAGCTCATGTTGGTATTCCTCTTTTGGAGGTTCAGAAGGATTTAATTTCAGAATCCAAAGTTGTTCGAACCGATCGAAGAAAAAACAAGAGAATACCTGTCGAAATATCGGCTTATTATCGAGTGTTATGGACGCCTCAAGGAAAACGAAATGATAAAGTCGGTACTATTTTAGGGGATATAAAAAATATTTCAGCCGGCGGACTTTACATTGTAACCGGGCGGCCGTATCCGATCTCGACACTCTTCGAAATTCAATTTGAACTTCCAGGAATTAATAATCCCATATCTGCATTTGCAATGGTTGTATGGCGTCAGGAACGCAGTTTCGGACGGTTTGGGCATGGACTTCATTTCAGCCATATCGAAACTCAAGATACGAATTATCTCGATGAGGCAATATTGGAAAAACTTATGGACGCTCCGGTTATTTGCGTGGAAAAAAGCGGAGAATGAATTCGAAAGATTCTGATGCAGAGTTGTTTACTCATCTGAATGAAAACATCCGTTTCACGAATAAAACCGTAATATTCGATCTTGACGATACATTGATTGATACTGCGAGTTGCTATGAAAAAGTTCTTAAGGAATTATGCAGTAGAATGAAAAATATATTTTCAGTCGAAGCTGACGAAGTTTTGGCAGTACAGGAAAAATTCGACAGCGAATTCTGGAAGACTGCTGTATTTGATGCCGAAAGATTTCCTAAATCATTCACTGCGACATACAAACATTTCTGCAAACTTTTTAATAAAATGCCCAATGAAAAAATCGAAAAAGAATTTGAAGATTTAGGCTGGAGCGTTTACAAAATGATTCCTGATTTAAAAAATGGGGCTCTTGAACTTCTGGAAGCTCTAAAAAGCTCGGTTGAATTGTGGCTTTACACGCTTGGAGATGAATCAATTCAGCGTTCAAAAATTGAAAGACACAGCTTGGGAAATTACTTTCAGCATATTCATATAGTTCCTTCAAAAAGCAAAGACGTTTTGAAGAGCTTAATCAACGGTTCTTCAAAGATGTTTGCAATGGTCGGAGATTCATTGAGGTTCGAGATCAATCCTGCTCTGGAACTTGGTCTTTTTGCAGTGCATGTCAAAAATAATTACGAATGGAAACTCCAAAAAGCTCCTGTCATATCAGATAATTATGTGTCAGTGAAAAATCTCAGAGAAGCTCAAAATATTTTAGAAACTAATTTTATTTCAGAAAGAGTGGTTGAATAACTTATGCCGCTTGACAGGCTTGACGTAAAGGATTTGTTGAAAAGCGTAACTAAACTTCCTACTCTGCCGACTGTTGCATTTGAGATTATTAAGATTGCGAATGATCCTAAAACAGCTGCTGAAGATCTTTCAAAAATACTCATTATGGATCAGTCTCTATCCGCAAAAGTTTTGAGAATGGTTAATTCATCGTATTACTCGGTTCGCAATAAGATTTCATCGATCAAGCAGGCAGTAGTGATTCTAGGGTTCGAGTCAGTAAGATCTCTTGGCTTGTCCACTGCAATTATGGATAAGTTCGGGCTGGAAGAAACAGCAGAGGGTTTTTCTCGCAAAGAATTCTGGAAGCATTCGCTTGGTGTTGCCATGACTTCACGGCTGATTGCGCGAAAAATCAGATGCGATCGTGATACCGAAGAGTTCTACTACATGGCCGGGCTTATGCACGACATCGGTAAGGTGATTATGGATCAGTACTTTCCTGAGAACTTCGCTCAAGTAATTGTAAGAATAAAAGAGCGCGGAGTATCGTTTCTTCAAGCAGAGCTGGAGATGAACGGAATTACTCATGATGAAATCGGAGCTTTTCTTGCGGGGCAATGGAACCTCCCTGAAAATATTGTAAACGCGATCAGATATCATCATAGGCCTTTAGAGGCAACGGCTGATCAGAAAATAGTTTACGCAGTTCATTTTGCAAATATCCTTACTAAGACCAAAGGAATGGGTTCAGGCGGCGACTCCGATATTACGAACTTAAATGAAGAAGCGATTCAGAGATTAGGAATAAATGATAACGAAGTAGGGGTTATGGTAGAAACTGAAATGGACAAAGAGTTCGAAGGCGCGAAAGAATTTTTGGAATTACTTTCATAATTAGAGCGTATGAAATAATCAAAAATTAAATACGGTTGCGCAGAGACTTTTACCACGAAGCTGCCTAGATACGGAATTTTGAAACTCCAAATCTCTACTTCAAGATTCCGTGTTCGAGATGTAATGTTCTGTCAGCCCTGCTCGATAGAGTAGAATCGTGAGTGACAATTACCAGAGCCGTATTATGACGCTTGACGAGTTCGAATAGAAGGTTCTTTACATTCTCTGAAGTTTTTTCGTCTAAATTTCCGGTAGGTTCGTCAGCAAGAATTACTTCAGGCTCAATGGCTAAAGCTCGGGCAATCGCAACTCTTGCTGTTTCGCCGCCGGACAGTTCGGAAGGCAGATGCCACATTCTTTCACCAAGCCCAACTTCTTGAAGTATGCGCTCCGCTCGCACGTCTGCGGAATTTTTATCGATTCCTTGAATGCGCGCCGCAATTGATACGTTCTCTCTGCAGTCAAATTCCGGAAGTAGATAATGAGCTTGAAATATGAGTCCAATGCGTCCGGTTTTAACAAAACCTGAATCAGCAATGTCAATCCCTGCCGCGATATGAAGAAGAGTTGTTTTGCCCGAGCCGGAAACTCCCATAATCGCCAGAGATTCTCCTTTGGAAATTTCAAAAGAAGCTCCCTTCAAAACTTCAAGTTTTTGGCCGTTCGGCAAAGGAAAGCTTTTGAAAATATCTCTGACTGAAAGGATATCATTACTCATATCTCAGAGCCTTTGCCGGAGAAATTTTCGATGCCTTGTATGCCGGAATGACAGACGCGGCGGCCGCAATTAGGATCGATGCAATCGAAGTGACGGCAACGAGTCCCCAAGACAGATGAATAGGAATAGTATCGATGTAATATACGCTTCCGCCTCCGGGCATGTGAACAGGAAAGTGTTCGAGATACAAAGAAAAACCGACTCCCATCAAGAGTCCGAACAAAGTGCCGATGACGCCAATCGAAAATCCTTCGAATGCGAACAAAAACATAATTTCATTTTTCGAAAGATTTAATGAGCGGAGCAGTCCGATCTCTCTAGTCTTTCTTCCGATTGCCATGAAGAGTGTCGATGTTATATTGAATGAAGCAATCAGAATGAGCAAAGATTCGATTATGAACA
Organism: Candidatus Hydrogenedentes bacterium CG07_land_8_20_14_0_80_42_17; assembly: GCA_002780065.1. Taxonomy (GTDB): domain Bacteria; phylum UBA8481; class UBA8481; order UBA8481; family UBA8481; genus UBA8481. Next base: position 10,688 of record PEWQ01000093.1, on the reverse strand, counting down.
TTGCCGTTTTTTCCGTTCGCATTGCTTCATATAAATTTTTTCTTGTTTCCGCCCATGACATAACTATTGCCGGAATTGAAAGTGAAGCTTTTATCTTTTCGGCAAGTTCCGGAGCTTTATACGGGTCTTCGCCGCGGACATCAATACCGGTCACATCTCCATTCAGCCCGCAGAGTTCTTGCGCGGATTGCAGACCGGTAATTACCATGCTCTGATCGATCTCGTAGAATCCGGATTTGAAGACGCCGGCCACCTCGAGCTCTCTCATGCCGGGCATCACTCCGAGCGGGGTCAAAGCGGCATTTGAAGTGATGAACCAAAGTTTGTCGCCGGGGCGGAGAAGATACAGGCGCGCCATTTCCGAACCGACAATGACCAGCGACTCCGAATCAAGCGCGTTCCATGATCCCGAAATGAGATCAGGGCCGCCTGCGTTTTTATGTGAACTCGATGTTTCCCCACGAAGTTTTACCGGAATAGGACGTTCGAGTCCGTCGATCTTCATCAAGAGATCGCTTTCAACATAAGGATCAGCGCGTTTCACTCCATCGATTTGAAGGCATAATTTAGCGATACGAGGATCAAGCTTTTCGTCGAAATCACTTACCATAACCTCAGCAGTTGTCTTCAATAATGCAATTTGAATGTTCTCGGAAAATCCGTCCATAACCGAAACGATCACTATCAGAGTCATAACGGCTATTGTTATTCCGAGTATTGCTACAGAGGTCACTGCGGTCGCATAAGCGCCTCTTGCTTCGTCTGGGATCGAACCGTGAATCAGACGGTGAACTATCGATAGAATAACGCTAAGACTCAGAAAAGCGACTGCGCCCCAGACAGGCGAGCCTTTCATTGCAATTACGATTCCAAGAGCGGCAGAGATTATAAAAAAAAGCATAGATGAGAGCCAGCGTTTGAATCGGTTTTTGAAGAACAAATTAAATCTTCCGCCCAATAGATGTCGAACTGCGATATGTAGAAGAAGAGAAATTTTCTGGAGTTTTCCTGAAAAATCAAGGTTCATTCTTTCATGCTCTCATCCAATCTCTAATCGCTTTTTGAATCTGGCCGCATCGTAGGAAAGAGAATTACATCGCGTATAGAATGTGCTCCGGTAAGAATCATTACAAGTCTATCAATGCCGATGCCTAGTCCTCCGGCCGGCGGCATTCCGGCTCGAAGCGCAGAGACATAATCTTCGTCGATTCTATCGCTTTGAGCTCGAAACCTAGCCTCCTGATCGTCAGGATCGTTAAGCTCACTGAATGCGTTTGCGATCTCCATTCCTCTAACGTAAGCCTCAAATCGCTCAACAAGTTCAGGCTCACCCGGTTTTCTTTTAGCAAGAGGACTTAGTGCAGTAGGATAATCCGTGATGAATACTGGACCGGCCAAATGAGGCTCAGCAAATCGCTCGAAGAGAGAATCAAGGTGGTCGGCATATTCGCGCGACTCAGTCTCTATTCCGCATTCCTTGACCGCCGCTTCAGCTTTTGCGGCATCTCCTGGTTTCAGATCCGGACCGCCTCCTAATCTAATCGCTTCGAAAAAAGGAATTCTTTGCCATGGACCATCGAGTTTCAATGAAGAGCTTTTATCATCAGATATAACTTCCATGAAATGCTTATCGAGCATGTGCGAGGGCGCACGTGCCTCCAGCGGCAATTCATTATCATTTTTACTTAGAGGCACAGGAGCGCTCGCACGTGCCTCCAGCGGTACTCGATAAGCATTCGCTTTTTCTGCCGCATATCGAACCAACTCTTCAGTCAAATCCATCATCGAGTTGTAATCGGCGTATGCCTGATAAATTTCCAGCATCGTGAATTCAGGATTGTGGTTTCTGTCCATACCTTCGTTTCTGAAGTTTCTGTTCAGTTCGAAAACTTTTTCGAATCCTCCGACTATAAGTCTTTTTAGATAAAGTTCCGGAGCTATTCGAAGATAGAGATCTATATCAAGAGCGTTATGATGAGTCATAAACGGCTTTGCGGCGGCGCCTCCAGCAAGCGCCTGCATCATCGGAGTCTCAACCTCCATAAAACCGCGTTCGATTAAAAATTGTCTGATAGAGCTAACAATAACCGCTCGCTTCTTAAATACTTCACGCACTTCAGGGTTTGAAATAAGGTCCAGATACCGTTTGCGATATCGAATCTCTTTGTTCTCGAGCCCGTACCATTCCGAAGGCAAGGGCTGAAGCGATTTGGAAAGAATCTCGAAGTCTTCGGCATGAACCGTCGGCTCACCCATCCGAGTTCTAAAGGTGTATCCTTTTACGCCGATGAAATCTCCAATATCCAAAAATTTTATGTAATCATATTTTTCTGTCAGATCATTTTTTCTGAAATATATCTGAACTTTTCCCGATTCATCTTCGATAGTGGCAAAAGTGCTTTTCCCGTGTTCTCGAATAGAACGTATCCTTCCTGCGACTGCGACATGTTCATGAGGCTCGGTCTCGCTCACGCTCTCGCGCGCTTTACTGCATGAAAATGTTTTTTCGAATCGCGGCGGATACGGATCGATTCCGATTTCTCTAAACTTATCGCGCTTGCCTCTGCGAATTTCTATCTTATCCGACTTTTCAATGACTTCAGGATTATTCTCCGTCATGAACCGATGATCTCCTCTCTTAGATTTGCGCCGGTAGAGTCTAAAGAAAAATCTTTCTGCTGAACCAGCATCATGAATGCTCCGACGACAAGAGGATTGAACTGAGTTCCATTATACTTCTGAAGTTCTTTTAGCGCCGCTTCTCGGCTAATAGATCTCCTGTAAGGCCTGTCTGAGGTCATTGTGTCGTATGCATCGCTAACCGATATAATCGCCGCGCCGATTGGAATCTCTTCGCCTTTCAATTTATCGGGATAGCCTTGTCCGTTCCAACGTTCGTGATGGTGCCGAACTAGATATGCCTCCTCTTTCAGACTTTTGATCGGCTTCAGAATATTTTCTCCCCATATCACGTGAGCTTTCATGATGTCGTATTCTTCCGGAGTAAGTCTGCCTTGCTTGAAGAGAATTGTGTTCGATATTCCTATCTTGCCGATGTCGTGCAGAAGAGCCGCTCGCGCGATTACTTCGATCTCTTCGCTTGATAATCTAAGTTTGTTCGCGATTTGGACAGATAGATAGCTTACGCGTCTGGAATGTCCATGCGTGTATGCGTCCTTCGTATCGACTGCCATTGCGAACGCCTCGAGCGTTTCGAGGTTCATATTGCGGAGATCAAGAATGTGCTGAGCTCGAGCTAAAGCCTCTGCCGCGGCGGAAGCAAGCGACGTAAGCAATCTCTCGTCGTCAGGTGTGAAGACTCCAAATTTTAATTCGCGGTCAACGTTCAATACTCCGATAACTCGATTGTCTATGAGCAATGGCACTGCAATCATGGTCTCTTCCCGCTCACATTCTTTTTCTTGTATGTGCTTGAATTTGGGGTTTGTGAGCACATTTTCTATAATTTTCGATTGTCCTGTTTTAGCTACCTGCCCTGCAATTCCGTCGCCTAATTTGAATTTGATTTCAGACGGTCCAAAATTTCCGCGGACACAGCGAGCTTTCAGTTCATCGCCGTCCAATAGAAGAAGCGAACCTTTGTCGGAGCGCATTACACTGCACGCTCGATCGAGTATGAAATGCAGTAATTCATCTATATCAGTTATTGAAACCAGAGCGGAGCTTACATCATGAAGAGTGCTTAATTCTTTGACGCGGTTCTCGAGCATGTCGTGAGATTTCTGAAGGCTCTCGGCATATTCGCGAATAAGTTTATTCTTCTCTTCAAGCTCAGCAGTCTTTTCACGAAGTCCTTTGACCAGCAATGCATTCGAAAATATTACCTGAACTTGCCCTGCGAAGAGTTGAGTCAAATAGAGCCGCTCGGAATCGAATGTACTCGATTCAAGAATTACAAATCCGGATAAAGTATTTTCTAATCTTAGCGGAACTATGACTAATGAACCGGGGCGCGCTGAAAAGCGGAATGCTCCAAGATCGTCGAAATCGCTTTTTGATATAAATACGACATCGGTTCTTTCAAGCGCGCTCGATATCGGTATAGGAAGGTCTGCATGAGCGACGACATCGGGAGGAGATATTGCAGGAATCCTTGAGCGAAATATGTGCCTATGCCACTCAAAACCTGATTTCAAGTAGATTGCGGCGCATTCCGCGCCTAAGGTTCTAAGGCTCTCTTCGGATACCTTTGCAAGAATCTTGTCTAATTCCATTGCGGAAGCGATTGCCTGTTGGCTCGTTTGAAGGCTTATTATTACTTTCATCCTATCCTGTGAGCGTTCAAAATGCCTGATGTTTTCAACTGCAACTGCAAAGAATGAACCGAGCGAAAAGAATATATCCTGAAGTTCTGAATCGAATCCGGATTTTTTCTTACTGCCGAGAATGAACAATCCGGTCAGCTCATTTTGAGTTATGAGCGGGATCGTTACGTAAGAACGAATTTTTCCTGAAGGTGCAAAAATAATGTTGCAGCATTTCTCATCGACTTCGTCAACGAGATACATTGCTTCATCGCCGGGATAAAAGTCTGAGAATTTTACTTCGTCATTATTTTTCGGCAGAGATAATCCGTCCGACAAGAAAACTTTTATTTCACCTTTATGAGTTGTGACAACAAATGCGTATTCGTCAAAATGCTGAATATGGCTTGCTGACTCTACAAAACGCTCTAACGTGGATTCGAGATCATAAGAAAAAAACTCGAAGATGCGCCCCATGTCTGCAAAAAGAAGTGTCTGCTTCTCGTCGAACACTGTCATTTAAATATTATTCCTTCTCTGCATCTTTTATTGCATCTTTCATTTCACGAACAGCCGTTTCCAATCCGACAAAAATAGCTCTTGCGATTATGGAAAAGCCGATGTTCAGTTCTTCGACTCCGCCAAGCTTTACTATTTGCCCAACATTGTCTTTTGTAATCCCGTGCCCGGCGTTTACTTTGAGCCCTAATTTTTTTGCGGACTTAATTCCATATTCGATTCTCTTCAATTCGTTTTCTAAATCTTTTCCGCCGGAGAGAAATAGAGAAGCATATCTTCCTGTATGTATCTCGATATAGTCGGCTCCGATTCGCGATGCGCCCTCTATCTGCCATGGATCTGATTCGATAAAAATTGAAACTATAATTCCCTTTGCTTTCAACTGCTTGACTACCTTTTCGAGCTGGATGCTGTTTTTGAGTGCGTCTAAACCGCCTTCGGTTGTCAGCTCCTCGCGCCGCTCAGGAACAAGACAGACCGAGTGCGGCATTATTCCTTCATAAGTTCCGGTAGCAATGGAAACCATCTCTTCGGTCGGAGCCATTTCTAAATTCAATCTGAATTCAGGACAGAGCTTACGAAAATCATCGTCCTGAATATGCCTTCTGTCCTCGCGAAGATGAATCGTTATTCCATTCGCTCCGGCTTCTGTTGCCGCTCTTGCGGCTTTTATTGGATTCGGAAATTCTTCTCCTCTTGCTTGGCGAAGCGTTGCAACATGATCAATGTTTACACCGAGCTTTATCAATTATTTCTCCCTTCTGAATCTTTTTTTGAAATGACTTCGTATGATACTCTGACAGTCTGAGGAAATACTCTCGTCTCTTTCGGAACTATTAAAGATACATTTGCTTCATGTTTTCCGATACGCTTTTCAATCTCTATAGGTTCTGTTTGAATCTCGGTAATATCCTGCAGAAGCTCTCTCATTCCGCGGAGTTCGACATATCTGGGATCGACGTCAACTATCTGTCCAAGCTCAAGGCTTGAATCTGATAGACTGGCAAATTGCGGCACGACTCGATATCTTATCTCGATAAGAGGCCTCAATTCGATTCTGACTTCAGCCGGATCGATTTTAACTATTTCAACTCCGTTTGGAACTCCGGAGATCATCGACTGCTGAATGCTTCTTGTGTATTGTCCGGCTTGAATCTCAGCGAGCGCAATTTTTAGTCCTAGATTTTCGTTCGTAATTCTGTCGAGAACTCTGCTCGGTCCCTTGAGTTCGATATAAACTTTTTCAGGAATTGACCAGCCCGAGATATCGCTAGACGCAGTCTTGACATAGACCTCGACAGGATAAGTCCACGATTTAATTTTCTGATTAGCTACGAAGAACCAGAGAAATAATGCCAGAAGAATAGAAATTACCGGCATGCCGTATATTTCGATACTGCGTCGCAGACTCATGCCCTGCCGCCTTGGTTGCCGGAGTTGAGATAAATGGTCAGCATTTCGCGAAGAGTTTTGTCGCTGATGCCTTTGATGAGCTTTCCGGCATGAGCGAAAGAGATGTCGCCGGTTTCTTCAGATACCACGACGATGATGGCATCGGTTTCTTTTGAAATTCCAAGCGCGGCGCGATGTCTGGTTCCGAAGCGCAAGGTTTCGTCGCGATCGAGCGGAAAGAGACAGCTCGCGGCCACAAGCGTGTTTCCGCGCACTATCATAGCTCCATCGTGCAGAGCACCCTTCGGATAAAAGAGAGCAAGAATAAGTTCGGCAGTCACTTCTGCATTGAGAAGTACTCCGGTCTCGATGAATTGATCGAGTCCGGTTTCTCGCTCAAAAGCAATTAATCCTCCGAAGCGGTTCTTCGATAGTTCAACCGTTGCTTTGCAGACCTCTTCAATAACTCTGTTTCCTTCGAATTCAAAGAAACTGCCGAATGACCGTTCGCCTATGCGGGCCAGTCCGCGCCTTAGTTCGGGCTGAAACAGAACGATAATTCCTATGAGCAGTATCGGAACGAGTCGATCGATGATCCACGAGAGAGTATCGAGTCTAAAGATTTCAGCAATAATGAAGAAGACTGAGAATATCGCAAGCCCTTTCAAGACTTGCAAAGCAATTGTGCCTCGAAAAATTTTTAAGAGAATATAAATAATGCAAGCGACAATTAAAATGTCGAAGAAGTTTCGCCATTCCATCAATTCATTAAATATTGTCATGATGGATTCTCTTCTTTCTTTGCCTTTTTTGCCGCTCTCTGCTGAAGCTTGAAGGTATATTTGATAATTGCCGTTCTTTGCTCTTCTGATATCGAGTCGAACTGCATTGCATGAATTCTTGAACCGCCTTCTCCGGCTCTAATCGAGAGCACTCTTGCAATCACATTTGAGATTGAAGTTCCGTCTTCAAATTCGAATTTAAGTTCAACTTGAACGTCCGCCGGAATAGTCACGATCAAAGAGACAAGCAATCCGCCGCCGGATATGTTTGTGATTACACCGGCAATAGGATGCTTGCGCGGGTCATCGCGGCGTATAACAGTGACGGGAATTTCACAGTCAATTCGAAGATATGCTCGCAACTGCCTGCGAAGAACTTTTACGGGCTTTGCAACGTAAAGAAATTTGTAAGGACTTTCTTTTTTTGCCAATATTAGTGAATCGAATTCATAACCCGCATCCTTAAGGTTAAAACGCAGTTTAATTGGAATATCAGGCTCAGGAAATTTTAAATCTTCAATACCTTCGAATGAAGAAAGTATGATTCCTTTTTCAGTCTCTTCTGCAACTATCGCCAAGTAGTGTGAAGTCTCTTTTTCACTTGCTAAAACTACTTCGACCTGTGAACCTATTTTAGGCGATATCTCTTTCATTATTTTTTTCGCTATCTCCTGAAAAATTATTATATCCATTTTCATGAGAAGCTGTAATAAAAAATATTACTGATGAAAAGTCTGCGGCTACCTCTTTTCGATATTGATTAAAGCTTTCGCAGCGAAGAGCGCTTTTTTTGTTTCACCGGTATCGTGAGTTCGGAATATGCGCGCTCCGCGTTCGTAAGCTAGAGCTGTCATCGCTAGAGTGCCTGCAAGCCGTTCTGCAGGCTTCTCTCCGGCATTTACTGCTCCAAGAAAACTTTTTCTGGAAATGCCGAGCATAATTCCAAATCCTAAATCAAGAAATTTTTCAGTTTCGCTTATCAGTTTCAGATTATCTTCAGCTCTCTTACCAAATCCTATTCCAGGGTCGATTATTATCGATGAAGGATTAATTCCAGCGTTGACTGCAAGTTCTGTCCGTTTCCTCAAACTTTCCTTAACTTCGTGAACAGTATCGACGTAATTAGGATTTTCCTGCATTGTCTTCGGAGTTCCTTTTATATGCATTACGACAAGTCCTGCTCCATATCTTGCAACTATATTCGGCATGGATACATCTCCAAGTCCGGAGACGTCATTGATTATCTTTGCTCCAATATCGAGCATTTTTTCCGCGACTTCTTTTTTTCGTGTATCGACTGAAACTATAATTCCTTCCTCGACTAACTTTTTGATCGTTTCAGAAATACGTGTGATTTGGAGTTCGGCAGGAATTTCTTCTGCACCAGGTCGAGTCGATTCGCCTCCGACATCAATTATGTCAGCGCCTTCTTCAACCATTTTTTTTGCCTGAGTCATAGCTGCGGATAGAGTTTTATATTTGCCTCCGTCGTAGAATGAATCCGGAGTGAGGTTCAAAACTCCGACAATAAGAAAATTAGAATCGAGTTCGTAATCTCCTCCTTTAAATTTCCAACGAGTTTTTGTAAACAATTTTTCTTTAGTCACACATCAGTTAGGACGAAACTGGAGCAGGTACTGGGAGCGGAATATTATTTTTTTCGACTGCAGTTTCTTTAGTTTCTTTGTTCTCTTTTTCTTTAACTTTTTGCTTAACAGAAATAACAGGCGGCGGCAATTCGCCTCCAGCAAGCAGTATATCGATCTCTGCGCCGTCGAGGATTTCGCGAATAAGCAAATTCTTTGCAACTCGTTCGATAACATCTCTTTTTTCCGTCAATATTTCACGCGCTTTTTCATGAGCTGAAGAAACTAAGGTTTTAATTTCACTGTCTATTTTTTGTGAAGTTGATTCAGAATAGTTTTGCCGATTAACTATATCTCTACCAATAAATATTTCTTCCTGCTTTTCACCGTAAGCCAAAGGCCCCATATTTTTAGACATTCCCCATTCGCAAACCATTTTTCGCGCAAGCTCGGTCGCACGCTTTATATCGTTGCCTGCTCCGCTTGTAATATCTCCGATGAAAATTTCTTCGGCTACTCGCCCTCCCATAAGTATCGTGAGTTCGTTGACGTATTCAGTCAGTTCCTTCAAATATCTATCGTGCTCAGGCAGTTGATACGTTGCTCCAAGATACGCAATACCGCGGGGAATCAGAGTGACTTTATGGACAGGGTCAGTCCCAGGCAATGAACGCGCTACAACAGTGTGTCCTGCTTCATGATACGCAATTATCCTTCTCTCTTTTTCGGATATAGATCTCGAGCGCCGCTCAGGCCCCATCATGACCTTGTCTCTGGCCTCTTCCATCTCTTCCGTGTTTATTGAAGTTTTACCTCTGCGCGCCGCAAGAAGAGCCGCTTCGTTGACAAGATTTGCAATGTCCGCTCCCGAGAAAAAAGGTGTGCCGCGAGCAATACTCATGAGATCGATATTTTCAGCAAGCGGAACTTTTTTGCAATGAACATTCAGTATTCCAAGTCTTCCTTCGATGTCCGGCAGGTCGACAACTACTCTGCGGTCGAATCTCCCAGGTCTCAATATTGCGGGATCGAGAATATCCGGCCTGTTCGTTGCGGCAATAAGTATAACTCCCTCTTTGGATTCGAATCCGTCCATCTCGACAAGTAGCGCGTTGAGCGTCTGTTCGCGCTCATCATGTCCGCCGCCCATCCCCCAGCCTCGATGCCTGCCGACTGCGTCGATTTCATCTATGAAGATGATGCACGGAGCATTTTTTTTGCCCTGTTCGAAGAGATCTCGAACCCGCGACGCTCCCACTCCAACGAACATCTCGACGAAGTCAGAACCTGAAAGTGAGAAGAAAGGAACGTTGGCTTCACCTGCAATAGCTTTTGCCAAAAGTGTTTTTCCTGTTCCGGGCGGGCCCACAAGAAGTACGCCTTTCGGTATGCGCGCGCCGAGCTTTACAAATTTCTGCGGCTCTTTCAAAAATTCGATTATCTCCATCAGCTCGGCTTTTGACTCTTCAACTCCGGCTACATCGTCGAACGTCGTCTTCGGATGTTCTTCAGTCAGCATTTTTGCTTTCGATTTTCCAAACGAAAATGCTTTATTGCCGGCCGCACTGAACTGCCTGAACATGAAGAACCAGAGAACAAGAATGAGAAGAAGTGTCGGAGCCCAATAATATAAGAAATTCTCCCAAAATTGACTGTCAGGCTCCTTTGCTTCGTAATGCGCAATAGGAACCTTTGAGAGCCTTTCCGCCAGAGTTAAATCAGTTGCGATGATGTATGTCACATAAGAAGTTTTATCCGTGAACTCGCCCGATATTGTTCCTTTTTGATTATCGATAATCGCAGATTGAATCTTGCCCTCATTTGCCGCTGTCCAGAATTCATTGTACGGAATTTTGTGAGGCTCTTTTGCTTTGGAAAATTGCTGTTGATAAATCAGCAGCGGAACAAGCACGATCAGCAATATTAGCCAGAAATTTGGTAGAACTCTTTTTTTCATGAAAGAGATTATACTGAAATTTAGGTGATAGGCAATAGGAGATCAACCATTGCCATGCCAATCCCGTTATATTTGAAATTGCAAATTGGAAAGTGCAAATTGAAAATTTTATTTTTCCAATTTTCATTTTTCAATTATTTCACACGTTCTTTGACGCGTGGCGTCCATTGACGCGTGGCGCTTGTGC
>PEWQ01000001.1 GCA_002780065.1 Candidatus Hydrogenedentes bacterium CG07_land_8_20_14_0_80_42_17 | reverse complement strand
ATATACCGAAGGACACATATACGAAAGATGAAAATAGTTTTTGCCATCCCATTGTTTAGGAAAGAAAGGAAACCTTTTGCATACTGCCGGCTTTTTATCGAATCCATACTCGATATGAATTTTACATCCTGACTCTGTTAAAAAAATACATTCGTTTTTTTCGTTGCGCGCAATCAAATATATTTTTTTGCCGTCAATTTCATCTTCTCCAGAAACAGGATTTACATTCGGATAAAGGCTTTTAAGCAATTCAACTTCTTCGAGTGTTATTGCAATAAGCCAATCGCCTTTACAGCATTTCAGGCATTTCCCGCATGAATAAGACGTATCAGGTGCAAATACAACTTCACTATTTTTCATATTTGAAAATCAAACTGGAAGTAACCAAAATAAAATATAAGTTGATGCCAGCGAATAAATTCCAGCGGCTACATCATCCATTAGAATTCCCCATGCGCCTGGAAGATATTCAAGCTGTCTGCAAGGAGTAGGCTTCAAGACATCAAAGAACCTAAAGAAAAAGAAAGCCGCAATAATGTGATAAAAGTTTGTGCCCAGTCCGATGCAAGAAATAGTCATGCCTACCGCTTCATCGATAACTACTTCTTTTGGATCGATTTCACCTTTAGCTTCTGAAAAAGCATTTGCAGATGGAATTGCCAAAGCTGAAAGAATGACGGCAATAGCAATCCCTGAAAAAGGCGAGACTGCGGCAAGCCACGCTAAAGGCAATGCCGCAATGCTTCCTGCCGTACCAGGCGCAAAAGGAAAATATCCTGCTCCGCCAAAAGTAGCTAACGTCCTGAACAAAAATGAAGTTTCTCGAGTTTCATTCATCTGCGATTCTTCAGTTCAGCCGCAATATAATTGAATCCTGAAAAGATGGTTATGAATACGGCAATGAAAGAGAGCATCCAACCGATTCCAAATAATACCGTATCGAAGCCTAAAGGTCTTATTGCATCTTCCAACTCCCGCCCGGCATCGCCCGAGAACAAAGCTGTCACTAAAAGCGCATACGGAATTGCAGTCATCTGAAGTCCGGTTTTCCATTTTCCCCATCGATCAGGAGCAAGCACTCTGCCTCTGCTCAATGCATAAAACCTCCACGATGTAATCAAAAGCTCCCTGGCAATTATCAAAACTGTCATCCAGAAAGGCACCATTTCAGGGCGAAGCAAGCTTAGAGAAACAAAACAGATAACGGTTAAAAATTTATCGGCAATTGGATCTGCAATAACTCCAAAAGTAGTTTTTTCGTTTCGAAGCCGGGCAAGCCTTCCGTCGTAGTAGTCGGAAAACGCCGCAAGGGTAAAGATTAAAAGCGCAAAAAGCCTTGCTAACTGATCATCTATCGCAACTATCGGAATAAATATGAGCGACGCAGTTCCTCTTAGCAACGTTAGGTAATTGGACAATGTCATACTATGCTTGCCTTCATATCATGTTCAGTAACGGACTCTATCACAGCAGAAACGAAATTTCCTCTTTTTCCTTCAACTTCAACTACTCCGTCAATTTCAGGCGACTCGAATTCAGTTCTGCCAAATTTTTCAGAATCCATTAAAATCGAATATTTCTTTCCGATCCGCATTTCAAGTCTTTTTTTAGATATCTCGCGCTGAAGTTCCATAACTTTTTTTGCGCGCTCATCAGCTTTATTTGAAGCGGAAAGAGTCGCGGAAAATGTTCCCGGTTCAGGCGAATACGGAATTACTCCGAGCCGGTCGAACTGGACGCTTTCGAGAAATGACAATAAAAAATCGAATTGTTTTTTATTTTCTCCAGGATGCCCAGTAATAATTGTTGTTCTTAAAGACACCTCTCTAAACCTTGCTCTAATACGCTCAAACAGCTTTTGCAGTTCGATATGATTTGAAGGTCTTCTCATTAGCCTCAATACATCCGGATGAGCATGTTGAATTGGAATGTCAAAATACGGCACTACGCAATCCGAACCTGCGATGGCTTCTATAAGCTCATTCGTAACTTTAGAAGGATAGAGGTAATGCAATCTTGCCCAGAATTTTGAAGAGTTATTCCGAAGTTTGTCAAGAGCATCTATTAAATCTGAAAGTCTCTTGCCGCGATCTTTTCCAAAACTCGAAGTATCCTGAGAAACTATAATTATTTCTTTGATTCCTTTTGAGAGTAAAATTTTCGTCTCGTCTAAGATCGACTTTATGCTCCTAGATACATATTTTCCTCTAAGAGATGGAATAGTGCAGAAGGAACATCTTCGGTCGCAACCTTCAGCGACCTTGAGAAATGCATAATGCGGATTACCGAGCAATAATCTTGGAGTATTTTTGAGCGAATCTGCCGGAGGCCGGAACTGATTTTTCTTTATCCCCTCGACAATCTCATAAGCCTGTCCGATATCACCGGCTCCTATAAAAAAATCAATCTCTTTTTTTAGTTCAGCCGGGCAATATTCATTCAAAGCAATTCCAAAACAGCCGGAGACAGCAATTAATTTAATTTTACCGAGGCGTTTAAAATCTACGGCTTCAGTTATAGCCTGAATCGCTTCATCTCGTGCCGCGCCAATAAATGCGCATGTATTGATGACTAACAGATCAATTTTTTGTCTGGAACTGTTTTTGAAAATTTCATGTGAGTCATAAATAGTATAGCCATGTTCGTAAAGCGAACCTAAAATTTTTTCGCCGTCGACTCTGTTTTTATCGCATCCAAGCCCTACTAACGCGGCGCTCTTTTTTATTATGCTCACCGATAATTTGCAAACTGCAGTTCCAATCCATAATCTTTTTCACGCAAGAACTGAATTACCTTTTGCAGTTCATCCTTCGATTTACTCCAGACTCTGATCTGGTCGCCTTGCATGGAAGATTGGACTTTAAATTTCTTGTCTTTTACATCTTTAACAATCTCTTTAGATTTTTCCAAAGGGATACCGGTAGTAATAGTCAGAACCTGTCGAATTGTGCCGCCAAATGCCGCTTCCGGTTTAGAATATTGAATGTTCTTCAAAGGAACCGCCCGCTTAACAAAGCGGTTTTGGATAATATCGATAACTGCGTGCAGTTTGAACTCGTTCTCGGTCACGACAGTAATCTTTTCCTTTTCGCGGGTAATCTCAACCCTCGTGGATTTAAAATCGTATCTCTGCCCAATTTCTTTTCGAGTCTGAGATAATGCGTTTTCTACCTCTTGAAAATCCACTTTGGAAACGATATCAAACGAATGTTCTTCAGCCATTTAGCATTTCTCCTTCCGATTCATAAGATTAAAAGAAAAGTCTTCCACATCAAAAATATTATTAATGAAAAAGTATTATACATGAAAGGAGAAAAAAAGAAAGAAGTTTATTAGAAACAGGCGGATGCGCGCGGAGAGCACATCCGCCCCGCCATAACCTTTATGCCGTTACATCCAAGTTCTGACCGAGACCTTCCAGAAGCGGAAGAACTGACTCTGCCGCCTGATTCATTGCTTCCTTCAAAACCTTAACACCGACCTCACTATTTGCATTGTCAGCATTACTTGAATAAATCGAATCCAAACTTGACAAACCGCTAACATTCATCCCGTCCACAACTCCTCCGTCTTCCCGCCGCAATTCCGGCGACTAATATGGCTTTTCCTTATATCGGCAGACATTCTTTAGAACTTTAGTACTTTTTTTATTTATTTTTCTTTTTAAAATAATAAAATTACTTTATGACAAATAAATTAACAGAAGAAATAGTTAGAAAGGTTCCGAAAGTTTTATTGCACGAGCATCTTGACGGCGGATTAAGACCTAAGACCATATTAGAGTTGGCTGAAAAAGATAAGATAGATCTGCCTGAAGGCACACCTGAAGCTATTGCCGAGTGGTTTCATCGCGGGGCAAGCAGAGGCAGTTTGCCTCTCTATCTCGAGGGATTCGGAACGACAATAGCAGTTATGCAGACAAAAGAAGCTTTAGAGCGAGTTGCATACGAATCGCTGATCGATGCTCATCTTGAAAATATCTGCTATGCCGAAATGAGATTTCATCCCGGATTTCACACTCAAAAAGGGCTTTCGCTCGAAGATGTAATGAATTCGGTTCTTACCGGAATGAGCAGAGCCGAGTCGGAAACAGGAATAAAATGGGGGCTCATAGTTTGCGCAATGAGAAATATGGAGCCTTCAGTATCGATGGAGATGGCTGAGCTTGCCGTCAATTACAGAAACAAAGGCGTTGTTGGTTTTGATCTAGCCGGAGAAGAAGCCGGCCATCCGCCCAAAAAACATGTCGATGCTTTTCATTACATCCAGCGCGAGAACGGAAACATTACGATTCATGCAGGAGAAGCTTTCGGGATAAAGTCCATCTGGCAGGCGATACAATGGTGCGGAGCTCACAGAATCGGGCATGCTACTCATCTGATCGAAGATATTACATTAGACGAATCAGGAAAAATAATTCAGATGGGCCCGCTGGCTCAATATATTCTGGACAAAAGAGTTCCTCTAGAAATATGCCTTCTCTCCAATGTTCAAACAGGAGCTGTTTCATCGATAGAAGCTCATCCACTGCCAATTTACTGGAAGTACAAATTTAGAATTACGGTGAACACTGATAATCGACTGATGTCAAATACAACTATGACCAATGAGCTTATGACAATAATAAAACACTGGAATTTTAATTTAGATGATCTCGAAAAGCTTGCGCTCAATGCAATGAAGTCATCTTTTCTTCCATACAAAAAGCGCCTTGATTTAATCTATAACGTAATTAAAACTGAATACGCAAAGATAAGAATCGAAATGGAAAAATAGTAGTAATTTCTGCACGTGCAAAGCATCCATTGATACTTAACGCACGTGCCTCCTGCTAAGAGGATTTTTCATTTTGTTGGAGACACGGCGCCCACGCCTGTGCCGGCAACGCATGCTTATTCTGCAAAGAGCGATGTCGAGAGGTATCTTTCTCCAGAGTCCGGCAGAATAACAACAATAGTTTTTCCTTTGAATTCATCTTCCCGAGCAATTCGAATTGCTGCGACTACTGCCGCGCCGGACGAAATTCCGGATAGAATTCCTTCTTCACCGGTAAGCCTTCTCGACATCTCGATAGCTTCGTCGTCGCTAATTCGTTCGACTCTGTCCACAATAGACAAATCAAGTACGTCAGGTAAAAATCCTGCGCCGATGCCCTGAATCTTATGGCTTGACGGCTTGAGTTCTTTACCGGCAAGTTTTTGTGAAATCACAGGACTGGCCGCAGGCTCGACAGCAACAGAAAGAACGTTTTTATTTTTTGTCTTTTTAAAATATCTGGAAACTCCAGTGATTGTTCCTCCGGTTCCTACTCCTGAAATGAAAACGTCAACCTTTCCGTCAGTATCATCCCAAATCTCGGGGCCTGTAGTTTTTTCGTGAATCGCAGGATTCGCAGGGTTCTTGAATTGCTGAGGCATAAACCATTTTTTGGGATCATCAGCAACAATCTCTTCTGCCTTTCGAACCGCACCTTTCATCCCTTCGCTTCCAGGCGTCAAAACTAAGTTTGCTCCGAATGCTTTCAATATTCGCCTGCGCTCTATGCTCATCGTCTCAGGCATTGTCAGTGTTAAACCGTAGCCTCTTGAAGCGCAAACAAAAGCTAGAGCAATTCCGGTATTTCCGCTCGTAGGCTCAACAACATTTACTCCCGGTTTTAAAAATCCTTTATCTTCAGCATCCCAAATCATAGCCGCTCCGATTCTGCATTTTACAGAATACGAAGGGTTTCTTCCCTCGATCTTAGCTAACACCATTGCATCACTGTCATTAGGAATTCTGCTCAACTTGACCAGCGGAGTTTTTCCTATCGAAAGAGAATTATCTTTAAAAAATCGTGCCATTATTTTTTCTCCTTATTATTTTTCTTCAATACAACGAGAACTTCTTCAGCTAACAAATTGTCTCTGTCAGACAGATGGCTGAAGCTCTTCCCGTTCAATACAAAACTCTTTTCAAAAATCACTCCTTCATTTTGAGCCCAATCAAAAAGATCGCGAAGTGTAAAAAGCCTGATATTTTCCGTATTGAACCACGGTGCTGAAAGCCGCTCAGTGATAGGCATTCGTCCTTCGATAAGAAGCGCCAATCGAATCTTCCAGTAACCGAAATTCGGAAACGATACAATGCCGCGGCTCCCAACCCTCAGCATATCGGTAAGCACTCGCATAGGCTGTTTGAGCGTAGGAAGGGTTTCCTCCAAAATTACGTAATCGAAACTTCCGTCAGGAAATCCTTTCAAGCCTTCGTCAAGATCCGCCTGAAATACTGCAACTCCGCGTTCAACGCAAGATGCAACAGACTTTTCATCGATCTCAATGCCTTGCCCGAAAACCTTTTTGTGTTTAACCAATCTCTCTAATAGTTCACCAGTGCCGCACCCAAGATCCAAAACGGACGAGCCCTCGCGAATTTCATTTTCAATCACTTTATCCTGCCATCGCTCGCA
Source organism: Candidatus Hydrogenedentes bacterium CG07_land_8_20_14_0_80_42_17 (assembly GCA_002780065.1). Taxonomy (GTDB): domain Bacteria; phylum UBA8481; class UBA8481; order UBA8481; family UBA8481; genus UBA8481. The sequence continues at coordinate 1,448 of PEWQ01000001.1, read as the reverse complement.
GTTTGCATTCTCTTCAGAATCGTCATCATAACCACTGACAGGCAGAGAACCATCTTTCAATATTTTTGCCAGATCTATTTCTTTAAGAGCAGGATCGAATTTGAACTGCATGCTTTTCGAAACAAAAGCGCGCATCATCGAGAGCAGGTCTTTCATTCGGATTCCTTTTTCGACTCGAGAAACGGCTTTACCAATCTGGTAACACTTTCGGTCTCGACAAGAAATGAGTCGTGACCGTACGGTGAAGGAACGTTTACGTAAGTAACCGGATGTCTATTTGCAGTTATTGCGAGTGAAAACTGTTTACATTCATGAGGAGGATAGAGCCAATCCGAGCTGAAAGAGACGATCATCATATCGCATTTAATTTTCGAACATGCTTTAACTAAATCTCCACCGCCCCACCTTTCTGCGGCATCGTAGTAATCCATTGCGCGAGTGATATAGAGATAACTGTTCGCGTCAAATCGGTTCACAAATGCCCTGCCTTGATGATCTAGATAGCTCTCTACCGCAAATTCAATTCCGAATCCACCCTCGAAGTCTGTCTTATCCCATAATTTTCTTCCGAACTTATCGTGCATTCCCTCGTCGGAAAGATAAGTAATGTGAGCGAGCATGCGGGCCGCCGCAAGTCCTTTGTCAGGTTTTGCTCCCTCATAATAATTCCCTTCATTAAAATTCGGGTCGTTCATTATGCAGTATCTTCCCACAGCATTAAAAGCCAATCCCTGAGCAGAAAGTCTAGGCGTCGCGGCAAGCACAATGCTCTTCTCTACTCTGTCAGGAAATCTTAGAGCAAACTCAATTGCTTGCTGTCCGCCTAAAGAGCCTCCAATAATTGCATGAATTTTTTTGATTCCTAAATGGTCGAGCAGTCTTCCTTCAATTTCAGTCCAATCTTCAACAGTGACCATCGGAAACGACATTCCGTAAGGCTTATTGGTTTCAGGATTAATTGAAGAAGGACCTGTAGAGCCGTAACAACTTCCGACGCAATTAGGACATATTACAAAAAATCTGTCAGTATCAATCGCTTTTCCCGGGCCAATAATAGAATCCCACCAGCCAGGCTTATTGAGTCGCCAGCTCCTGAAATTTTCAGTTGCATCAGCATCCCAACCCGCAGCATGCGCGTCGCCGGAAAGAGCATGAGCCACAAGCACTACATTATCCTTGTCCTGAGAAAGTTTTCCGTAAGTTTCATACTCAATATCTATCGGAGCAAGTCTTCCGCCCAATTCAAGTTTTAAAGGTTTTTCAGGTGGTATTAGACGCAATTTAGCCACGTGAGTCCACCCTACAGAATCCTTCTCTGCAACAGCACTGACTGGGTCTATTCTCTCTTTAGACATCTCACTCTGACTTCTTCAAAGCCTGTCCTAAATCTTCTATTATGTCTTCAATATGTTCTATTCCGACTGAAAGGCGAACAAGCTCCGGAGTAA
>PEWQ01000184.1 GCA_002780065.1 Candidatus Hydrogenedentes bacterium CG07_land_8_20_14_0_80_42_17 | reverse complement strand
GACGCCACCGCAATGGCTACTGCGGTGCCGACTTCAACTATCCACAGGGTGAAAACAGCCTATCTTTTTTTCAAACTGTTGAAGTTGGGTTAGTTAAATTGAACGCTGAACGATAAAGCATGGTATGCAATATGACGGATTAACTTTTTTACATATTAAATTTTGCATAAGTTAGTATAAAAGTTTAATCCTTGAATTCTATAATTTCGACAACTCGAAAAGCCGATAGCCATATATGTGATGCTGGCTATCGTAAATAAAAAGAAACGAAATTTTGGAATTACTCGTCGAAGACGTAAAGTTAGAGGCTCAAATTTTCACTTCAAGTTAGGGTTCAACTGCCCGCGGCTCAATCTATTTTCAAAAGTAAAGTTTCCCTCTTTACCTTCATTGCCGTCCTTTCAAAAACCAGCTTCAGCATACGATATAATCAGCTCATTCAGTCAAACCCAAATGCGTTTTGTCATATCAGTGATGTCCATTACTGCCGCATCTTTAATGCTTTATCTTTACATCTTCTCTCCAAACGGACTTATTGCGAGGCATCGTATTCGTGAGCAGATAGCGAAAGAGGAAGCAGAGTTGACAGAAATTAAAAATGAAAACGAAATAATAAATATAGGGAATTCAAAATTCGAAAATGACCAAGAAACGATCGAACGTACAGCCAGAAGCGAATTGAATCTTGTATACCCAGGCGAATCAATTTATCACGAGTCAAAAAAAGAACCTCCAGCTTACGTATTAAATTATCAAGGTAATAGGCGATAGGATATGGGCGATAGGCTATAGCCTATTGCCATTTGAGTATCTTGTGTTTTCCAACTTTCTCATAATTAAATATAGCATTTGAAATATATTCCTTTGCATCAGCAACAGAAGAGCTTAAAGAGAGGCCTTTTGCCAAACAAGCTGTTATCGCCGCCGACATTGTACAGCCGGTGCCATGAATCGAATTTCCTTTCAAAAATTTAGACAAGAACAAAAATTCATTCTTTCCTTCAACTAAAAAATCCGCGGCTGATCTGCAATTTTTCAAGTGCCCGCCCTTGAGAAGAACCGCAGATTCAAACTCAATTGCCATCGCTCTTGCCGCTAATCTCATCTCTTCAATATTCTTAGGTTTCCGTCCAAGCAAAGCTTCAACTTCGTCGAGATTGGGAGTAATCACGTCTGCAATCCTCATCAATTCCTTCAAAGCATTTACAGCCTTGGATTCAAGCAAAGCTTTTCCACTAGAAGAGACCATAACAGGATCAACAACTAAATAAAACTTTTTACCTTTTCTTCTATAATTCGTCAACTGACGAATTATAGAAACAATAATATCTTTTGAATACAGCATTCCCGTCTTAACAGCCGAAGGTGAAAACTCATTAAAAATTGTTCTGATCTGATCGGAGACAAAATTCGAAGGCACAGGGAATATTCCTTCGACCTTGAGCGGATTCTGATCAGTCAGGCACGTTACAGCAGAAGTTCCATGCACTCCAAACATCGCAAACGTCTTGATATCCGCTTGAATGCCTGCTCCGCCGCCGCTGTCGGAACCTGCAATAGTCATCGCAGTACACAGTTTTCGCCGAGTCATATCAATTCAAAGTTTTAGCTGAATTTTGTCTATTCACTCATCTTTGAGTAAGCATTATAGACATGAGTCTTTAACGACCGCGCACTAGTAGGCCTATGAATAATTACCATATTTTCATCATTTATAGAATCAGCCTGATTAGTGAAGTTGAAGCTACCAATAATCCCAATCGCATCAGAAGTATACCCATTATCGATAACCATTATCTTGTCGTGAAGTAGTCCTCCGTATGCCGCAGAAAGCTTATCGAGCCTTACATAGCATCGTGCATCTTTTAAAGTCTGAAATTTCGAATAACTGGAATTGTCATTTTGGTCTCTGTCAAACGCGCCGTATATTTTTACTCCACGGCTTTTTGCTCTGAGCATTGCATCACTTATGCTTTTATCTGTAAATGTGTACATGCTGAAATAAATGTTTGTGTCAGCTTTGTCAATCTCTCTTACCAAAGCATCGGTTATTCCGCCCTCAGGTGAAAAATAAACTGTGACGTCAAATTTTGTTTTGCTACCAATTGTGACTCTTTTTCCTGAACGAGCCGACATATAGGTTTTGTAAGTTCCAAATTTTTTGCCTACAAACATCTGTTCAAATTCCCGAGTATAAAGTTCAGCCATAGCATTGGCATATTTAAAAACCGCAATCGTATTTTTATCAAGCCGAGCTCCGTTCTTAGTAAAGTTGTATGATCCCGTAAGAACAGCATTCGAATCTCTAATAATAAACTTATGATGCATGTGTCTGTCAGTAGCCGATTGCCCTTTGACAACCTGAATTCCATTGTCCACAAGTTTCCGGCAATATTTATTCCAATTATTGTAATCGGTGACAACTCGAACTCTAACACCCTTTTTATGCGCCGCAATCAGAGAATCTGTAATTTCAGGATGCGTCAGATTGTAAACCGCGACATCAAGTGTATATTTTGCGCCCTTAATGAAGTACATGACTTGATAATCTAATTTTTTACTATTAGTCAAAGACGAATAAGAAACCGTAGGATTGGACGAATAAAAAGTAACTGAAGAATAGGAAGGCAAAATTAAAATAACTGTCAGGAGTAATGCAAATAACCAATTTGAGCTACAAATTCTTTTCATAATTCTATATCTCCTTTACAAACTTTTATTTCAATCATCACTATAAGTTATTAATAAATAATAATACAAGATTAATTTTTTAATTATCCGAAAAAAAATAATGCATAAAAAAAATTAATACACTAAAATATATTTATGGCACACGATCTATTCGTCCTCGGTGAGGACAAAACAAATTACAGGTTATTGACTGATAAACACGTTTCCGTCTCTTCATTTGAAGGTCAAGAGATATTGAAGATCGAAGATGAGGGAATAAGAAAGCTTACTGAAGAGGCTATGCGAGACGTTTCTTTTTTCTTGAGAGCCAAGCATCTCGAACAAGTTTCCAAAATACTAACCGACTCCGAAGCAAGTTCGAACGACAAAGGTGTAGCACTAGCTCTGCTTCAAAATGCGGTTGTTGCTTCGGAAGGTGTATTGCCGCTCTGCCAAGACACTGGCACAGCACAGGTAATTGCAAAAAAAGGTCATCTTGTTTTCACTTCGGGAAAGGACAAAGCTTTTATCAGTGAAGGAATCCGCAAGGTATATCTCACTGAAAATCTGAGATACTCGCAGAACGCGCCTCTAACAATGTTCAAAGAGAAAAACACCGGTAATAACATGCCGGCACAGATTGAGATACAATTCTCCGAAGGAATGAAGTATGAATTTTTTTTCATCGCAAAGGGCGGAGGAAGCGCAAACAAAACTTATCTGTATCAAGAGACAGCCGCGCTTCTCTCTAAAGAACGGTTGAAAGAATATTTAATCGCAAAGATGAAGACGCTCGGCACCGCCGCATGCCCGCCTTATCACATCGGAATTGTTGTCGGCGGCACTTCAGCGGATTTGACCTTGAAGACAGTTAAACTCGCAACAACAGGATATCTTGACGAACTTCCGACGCACGGCAATGAAGAAGGACAGGCATTCCGCGATATCGAAATGGAAGATGAACTTTTGAAAGCCGCGTATGCAACAGGCATCGGCGCACAATTCGGAGGAAAGTATTTTGCTCTGGATGTGAGAGTAATTCGTCTGCCGCGTCATGGAGCATCACTTCCGATCGGGCTTGCAGTTTCATGCTCGGCTCACAGAAATATGAAAGCTAAAATAGATAGAAAAGGAATTTGGGTTGAAGAGCTCGAAAAGAATCCTGCTCGATTTATTCCTGAAATATTTCGAGGAAAGAAAGAAATGGGTGGAGTGAAGATTGACTTACGTAGGCCAATGAATGAGATCCGTACTGAACTGAGCAAATATCCTGTCAAGACCATGCTTTCTTTAACCGGCACCATAATTGTAGCGAGAGATCTTGCTCACTCACGATTAAGAGAACGACTCGAACGAGGTGAAGAACTTCCCGACTATTTCAAAAACCATCCGGTGTATTACGCCGGCCCGGCAAAAATTCCGGAAGGAATGGCCGCAGGTTCATTTGGACCGACCACTGCCGGAAGAATGGATGTTTATGTAGATCTTTTCCAATCGCACGGTGGTTCGCTGATAATGATCGCAAAAGGGAATCGCTCAAAATCAGTCACTGACGCATGCAAAAAGTGGGGCGGATTTTATCTCGGTTCAATCGGAGGCCCTGCCGCAATTCTCGCAAAGGATCATATCAAGAAGATGGAGTTAATCGAATATCCTGAACTTGGAATGGAAGCGATTTACAGAATTGAAGTCGAAGACTTTCCGGCATTCATTCTTGTCGATGACAAAGGGAACGACTTTTACGCAAGTCTTGCTTGATTGAAGAAGAATTATCTTCTCTCGAAGAATTATCTTCTCTCGAAGAATTATCTTCCTGCATAGATTGAGTTTTCTTTGTGAGTTGCAATAAGCGCCCATAATTTTCCAATGCTCTAAGTTTTGCCCTAAGAGATAATTTACTTTGTCTCAACAATTCTTCACGAGAATAGATGCATCTTCGTTTCATTTCAGCTTTTCATTTCCTTGGCAATCTTGCCGTTTCAATTTCCATCAACGTTTCAATATCTTCTATATCTTTTTTTCTGCCTGTTCTTCTCTTCATCTTTAATAAATCACCAAATGAAATAATCGGAATACCTGCGATCCTATTTTTTTCTTTAATAGCTCTATTCTTCAATTCAATAAACGATTCAGGAATAATATCAAATATGAGATCAACAACTTGTTCCGGATATTTTTTATGAACAAAAGTCCATACGACACAACCTTTTTTTTGAAATAACCTTTTCCGTTTCAAACGAGATGAAATATTTGAGATTGATATCGGTTGAAGAGATGTAAACCCGTTTTCACTAAAAACCGATACAATCTTCATGATATTTTTTTTTGACCAATCGATATAAAAATCCAAATCCATCGTCATTCTCGGAGAACCGTAAAAAGCTGATGCAACACCACCAACTACAATACATTCGCATTCTGCTTTATTGAACTTTTCGCAAATTTTTTCATACCAAGTTTTGTTTGAAGGCATACTTACATGTTACTTTTTATTATTAAAAAGTTCAATAGTCGCCGCCGGTGACAAGCCAGAAACGGTTGTAGGACTCAGCAAGATCGACTCGAGCGTTAATATGCTGAGCCTCAGCATTTGAAAGCGCAACTTCGGCATCAATAACTTCTGTGCCAATTCCAACCCCCTCGTTAAATCGCAATCTCGATATGCGAAGATCTTCTCTGCTAGAATTCATTCTAGCTTCTGTCAGCTCCAATGATTCTTTCGCAGATAAAATCGCTAAAGTTGCTTCTCTAACTTCCTGTTTCACCGTGCGTTCCAAAAGAGCGGAACGTTCTCTAGCAAAACCTGCTCGATATTGAGCCGATCTTACTTTTGCCGACATCCTGCCCCAATTAAAAATTTCCCACGACGCATTCAATCCAAGTTTCCAACCTTCATCATTCTTATTCGAAATATCGTCATCACGATACGACCAAGAAGTAAAGGCATTCACCTGCGGCATATACGAAGAGCGTTCTAATTTTATTCCAAGCTCTTCCGCTCGAGCGCTTGCTCTCAATGAAACCAAATCGGGTCTGCGGCGAAGCGCCTCAGCTTCAGGGTCATCAAACGGTCGTTGTATTCCTGCCTCAGGCAATTCTCCTCTAATTTCTATCCGTTCAATTGTCGGCATGTTCAAGTTGATTGCAAGCCGCGCGCGCGCAGTCTCCAACGCATTTTTTTTCGAGACTGCATCGAGCTCAGCTTCCTTAATTCTGGCATCGGCGCGAATGACTTCGATGCCTGCGGATACGCCCGCTCTGACTCTAGCCTCTGCATCATTTTGATGCGCCTTAGCCGCATCAATAGCTTCATTCGCCGCCTTCACCAAAGCCTCGTAGCGCAGAACCTCATAACAAATATTTCTGATGTCCGCAATAATTTGATTCCTCTTCGACTTCAATTCCAACTTTGCAATGTCGTTCTGAATTTTTGCTCTGTCAATTTGAGTAGTTATTCTTCCTCCAGAATATATCGGCTGATCAATCCTGCCTGAAAGTGTAAACTCATCTTCAGGCCCAACCTGAATGCTTTGCCCAGATAAACTTAAACTTTGTGGATCACTGTAATGAGTCATCGACGAATTCAAACTCGCTGTTGGGAACTGTTGAGTTATTGCGGCAGAGAGATCCGATTTTGCCGCAGAAACATTCAAGCCTGCGGCTTTGAATTCAGGATGCATTTCAAGCGCAATGCGGACTGCTTCATCAACAGTGATATATGAAGGTTCTGTCCATACAGGCGTTGCGAGCAATATTAAAATCGGGATCAATTGTTTCATCTAATTGATTAACGGCTGAAATAAAAAATATTTGACAAAAATCGTATTACTACAGTTTCAGAAAACTATTTATCTGATGGAATTATCTCGGCACGTCTGTTTCGTGAGCGTCCTGCATCAGTATCGTTATTAGCAATAGGCTTTGATTCTCCAAATCCTCGCGCGGTTAATCTGTCAGGTGAAATTCCCATTTTGATTAACTCGTTTCTGACAGTCTCAGCACGTCTTTGAGAAAGTTTAAAATTGTAAAGATCCGAGCCAATCGAATCTGTATGCCCGTCAATGTAAAATTTAGAATTCGAAGCGACTATCAATTTATACCAATTCTCAATAATAGGAGCTGAGCCGCGCTTCAATCTGTAGGAATTGAAATTGAAAAGCATATCGCCTGATATGGAGGTCTCACATATTGGTTCAAAATAACCTGAGCCGTCCAGAGTCATTGCATCTCTAGGCGCAGAAATATTCTTATCAAGCGGAGCGCATATCGGACCTGGCACAACAACAGGATTAGATGTTGCTCCAGTCAAAAATAAATATAATGCAATAATAGTCATACTGCTATTTAACAACTTCATCTTTTAATTGTAAAGTAAAAGAATGACACAAATTAATAATTGTATCGTAGCGCTTGAAAGGTTTTTTCCTGAGTGGGGCATTGTCAGCATCGAAATTGCAGATGAGGGAATCAAGCGCATTTCGTTTGGAAAAGCAAGATTCAGCGAAGAACTGAATTGCTTCGGATTATGCGGCAAGCCTGTTTCTCCTCGTTTCTACAAAAATATCGCACGTCTTTTTTTTGAAGAACTCGAAAGCTATTTCAACAGAAAACTAACCGAATTTTCTGTACCTTACATTGAACCTAAACTGCCAAAATTTTCAAAAAAAGTTCTCAATGAAACAAAAAAAATTCCTTATGGGAAGTTTGTGTCATATTCAGAGCTTGCCGAGCGTATTAATTCTAATGCAGTCAGAGCGGTCGGAAATGCGCTAGCTCGAAACCCATTGCCTATATTAATTCCATGTCATCGAGTGGTAGGGAAAAACGGGATTGGAGGATTCAGCGGAGGAGTAGAAATAAAAAAAAGATTATTGAGACTGGAAAGAAGTTAATTAGTTCCTTGAGTTTTCCAACAAAATGAAAATTCTTCTCATCCGGAGGCACGTGCGCTACGCGTCAATGGACGCCTTGCACGTGCTGGATAAGCATTCGTAGCTTGCACAGGCGCGGACGTCCATTGACGCGTGGCGCCCATTGACGCGTGGCGCCCATTGACGCGGTGCGCCTGTGCCTCCATAGCGAGGGCGTCCATTGACGCGTGGCGCCCATTGACGCGTGGCGTCCTTTGACGTGTGGCGTCCTTTGACGTGTGGCACCCATTGACGCGTGGCGTCCTTTGACGCGTGGCGTCCTTTGACGTGTGGCGCACGTGCCTCCATGACGAGTTATAATATTTGAAATTGCAAATTGGAAAGTGCAAATTGAAAATTTTATTTTTCCAATTTTCATTTTTCAATTATTTGCAAATTGGAAAGTGCAAATTGAAAATTTTATTTTTCCAATTTTCATTTTTCAATTAT
>PEWQ01000091.1 GCA_002780065.1 Candidatus Hydrogenedentes bacterium CG07_land_8_20_14_0_80_42_17 | reverse complement strand
CCAATTTGCACTTTCCAATTTGCAATTTCCAATCTGCACTTTCCAATCTGCACTTTTCAATTTGCACTTTCCAATTTGCTATTTGCACTTTCCAATTTCCAATTTTCAATTTGCACTTTCCAATTTGCAATTTTAAATATAGCGGGAGACGCCCTCGCCTGTGCTCGCGTCGCAAACTTACTGAGGGATTACCTCGAAAAATTCTTGCACTTGCGAGGCATACATATCTCACGTATAATTCTTTTTCAATATATGAACGCGATTAATAAAAATCTTGAAGAACTGCCGGAGATATGTCGGGAATGGCGACGGTGGATTATTAGAATGATAACCGAAGCCGGCTCAGGGCACCCCGGCGGTTCGCTCTCTATGGTTGAAATTCTTTCACACCTTTACTTACGGCGAATGAATCACAACCCCCAAAAGACAGATTGGCCTGACCGCGATCGGCTGATTCTATCGAAGGGGCACGGAGCGCCGGCGCTATACACTGCGCTCGCTTACTCCGGCTATTTTCCGATGGAAGAACTTTTGACGCTGCGCAAAATCGACGGCAGGCTGGAAGGGCATCCCGACATGACCAGAGTTCCCGGCGTCGAGGCATCGACCGGATCGCTGGGGCAAGGTCTTTCGATAGGGATTGGACATGCGCTTGCAGGAAAGCTAAATGGTCAGTCATACCGCGTGTATGTAATTCTCGGCGACGGTGAGATTCAAGAGGGACAAGTCTGGGAAGCCGCGATGTTTGCTCCGTATCATCGCCTATCGAATTTAACTGCAATAATAGATGCAAACGGATTTCAGTTGGACAACGCAACAAAAAACGTACTAGATGTCGAACCTCTTGCGGAAAAATGGAAGTCATTCGGATGGGCAGTGCGCGAAATTAACGGCCATGACCATAACGCTCTGGATCAAGCATTCGACTGGGTTGAGCGTGTTGACGACAAGCCGGCAGTAATAATTTGCAGAACAGTCAAAGGAAAAGGAATAAGTTTTATGGAAGGCAACAACGAATTTCACGGAGTTGCACCGACGCGCGAAGAGTGTGAACGCGCGCTAAAAGAGCTGAAATAATGCAGAAACTTTTTTTGAAGATGGGTGCGGCGACAAGAGATGCGTATGGAAAAGCACTTGTCGAATTAGGCGAGAAGCATAAAGAGATAATTGTACTCGATGCCGATCTCTCCAAGTCAACCCGCTCATACAGTTTTTCTAAAAAATTTCCTGATCGATTTATCAATGTCGGAATTTGCGAAGCTAATATGATTGGAATTGCGGCCGGGCTTGCCGCATGCGGAAAGCTCCCGTTCATATCTTCTTTCGCGTCTTTTCTTATCTGCAAAGGGTACGAGCAGATCCGAATGGGAATCGCTCTTACCGGCCTCAATGTAAAACTTGTCGGCTCTCATTCAGGAATTACTCTTGGCGAAGACGGAGTCAGCCAGATGTCAATCGAGGACATTGCCTTGATGACATCTCTTCCGGGCTTCACCGTCATTTCGCCATCTGACGAAATATCGGCTTATGAATTAACAATGCAGCTCGGAGAATATTCCGGCCCGGTATTTCTTAGAACCGGCCGCGCCAAAACTCCTGTTGTGTATACGAACGGAGCTGGAGCAAAAATCGGAAAAGCTCTAATACCCAGAAGCGGAAGCTCAGTAGCCATAGTTGCATGCGGAATCGAAGTTGCGGAATCTTTGATTGCGGCAGAAATGCTGAAAGAGGATGGAATCGACGCCGCAGTAATCGATATGCACACTATAAAGCCGCTTGACGAAGAGACTTTAGAAAAATTTGCTCGAAGGTGCGGAGCTGTTGTGACAGCCGAAGAGCACCAGATTTGGGGCGGGCTCGGCGCGGCTGTCGCTCAGGCTCTTTCTCGGAGATTTCCTGTTCCAATCGAACAAGTCGCTATGATGGACACTTACGCAAAATCCGGAAATTCCGACGCCCTGAAAGAAAAATACGGTCTGACTGCAAAGCATATTGTTATTGCCGCAAAAAAAGCGATTTCGAGAAAGTGACAGATACTTTAATTTCACAAAATTATCAGAAAGAAATTGCTTCTCTCAAAAGCCGCGACAAACTTTTACTCGAAATAACTTCCCTCTTAACAAGCGCTAAGAGCCTTGATTCTCTGCTCGAGACCATTGTATCGTCTCTATGCAATGTCACAAATTCCGACGCAGGCAGTCTCTACATTTTAGAGGGAAAAGAAAAACTTAAATTTGCAGTTGCTCTAAATAAATCAAAATTCATTCCATTTAAATCGTTTACTCTAAAAATATCCAAAGAAAATATTGCCGGCTACGTAGTTCTTACCGGCGCTCCTATTTCTTTTGACGACGTCTATTTAATACCTGCTGACTCTCCATATAAATTTAATTCGGAATTCGACAAGAAATTCAATTACAAAACAAAATCTATGGTGACGATTCCGATGAAGAATCGAATCGGAAAAGTTGTCGGAGTTGTTCAACTGATAAATAAAAAAAGAGATAGCTCAATACTGTTAAATTCAGTTAAAGACACGGAACAAAATGTAATAAGTTTCAGCGAAGCCGATATCGAGTTCATTACTCTCTTAGCTTCTCAGGCGGCAATTGCGATTGAGCGGCAATCGCTGTATGACGGAATAGAGCGGCTTCTACGCGGCATTGTAGAATCATCGGCGAAGTCAATCGAATCGCGTGACAAAGTCACGGGCGGTCATTCTCAACGCATCGCCGCATATATGGTTGTTCTCGCAAAACGAATTACAAAATGCAATGAAGGTATTTTTAAAGATAAACATTTTTCGAGCGAAGAAATTAAGGAGCTTTTTATTGCCGCAATGCTCCACGATATCGGCAAGATAGGAGTTCGCGAATATCTCCTCAATAAGCAGAACAAACTTACTGATAACCGAATGGAAGTTATCCGTAAAAGAATTGAGATGCAGATAATGCATGAGCCTTCCCGCAAAGAGGAATGGGAAGAGAACATGAAATTCATCGAAGAAATAAATATCCCGACTTATCTTGATGATGCTCGGTTTAAAAAGTTGTTGGAATTAAAAGAAGTTAAAGTAAAAAATTACAAGAACGAAGATGAGCCATTGCTAATGGATTTTGAACTCGAAAATCTTTCAATACGAAAAGGCAATCTCACTGAGGCTGAACGGAAGCAGATCGAGATGCACGTTGCTCATTCTGAATCGATACTTTCAACAATTCCGTGGACTGAAGATTTGAGTAAAGTCCCTTTGATTGCAGGAACGCATCATGAAAAGCTGAATGGAAAAGGTTATCCGAAAGGCTTGAAGGGCAACGAGATTCCATTTGGAGGAAAGATGCTCGCAGTTGTTGATATATTCGAAGCCTTGACCGCATTGGATAGGCCTTACAAGCGAGCGATGAGTATCGAAAAAGCTTTAGAAATTATTCGAGTCGAAGCAAAAAACGGCGCGCTCGACAGCGATATTATAGAATTTTTTATTCATTACAAATGTTATGACGTAATTACAGATGAGATGCGGAAGAAGTTCACACTCACTGCTGAAGAGATTCTTGCGCTGGAGTAATCGGATGCAATAATGAGAATTGACAAAGGAATCGAAAAAGAAGCGTTGATAGATATTGCGATGGAAGCATGTCTTGCGGCAAAAACCGCTCCGAAAGCCAAAGGAAAGGATCTAATATCCTTTATCATTCTGAGTGAAGACGATAAAGATAAGTTTGCTGAGAAGATGGAAAGGCTTTCGATCGAATACAATCATAAAGGTTTTCTTCGTGATTCAAAAAATATTCTTCAAGCCCAAGCTCTGATACTAATCGGAACGAAGATGGAGCGGCTGAATCTTTCTCCATGCGGCATGTGCGGGTACAAAGATTGCGAAGAGAATGAAAGGCATAATTCTTTGTGCGCGTATGCGCCTGGCGATCTCGGAATCGCAATAGGAAGTCTGGTATCTATTCTTGCTGATCACCGAGTCGATAACAGAATTATGTACACAGCAGGAGTCACAGCTCTGAAGGAAAAAATATTTCCCTCTGAAATCAGAATTGCTTATGGAATCCCTCTTTCAGCCACAGGAAAGAGTCCATTCTTTGATAGACCCGCGATGTAGCAAGCACTTATCCAAAAAGTGTTTTCATTTGTCATTGAGATAATGACAAAAGACTACTTTTTGTACAGCCCCACGATATGCAAGTTTAATAAGCCGTCGTTCTAAAGACCGGCTGAAATAAGTCCTTGCGCATTGCGCAAACAGCATTGAAAAGGCATTCGGCGCATCTTGGCTCTCCTGCTTCCGGGCATCTACTGCGCGCCTGAAAGAAGAGATAATCTATCGCCGCATGCGAAAGTCCCGATCGATTCGAAAGTTGAATCATCGCATCATAAGTAGCTCTCCTTATGGAATCTTCCTCTTTTGCTTCTATGACTCTTCTTTCTATGTTTCTCTTCCGTAAGTCTTCATCCAAAATTTCAACCATTCCTGTCCGAAGCGATGTCCTCTGAATATGATAATCAACTACAGGCTCCCATCCTTCCAAATGGCGTCCATTTCTGCCTTTCAGAAATTGCTCGGGTCTATTTGCAATCGACATTGCCAACAACATAGCTTTTTTTCTATATGGATCTTCGCAATACCCCGGAGCATTAGAAAGTATTTCCATTAATCTTTTCAAAGGCTCTTTGCTGGAATTTGAATCCTCGATAATTTTTTCTGCCGGATACTCAAAAATAAATCTCGAAAATTTTTCAGTTAGATCTCGATGTTCCTTCAGCATCGGCAAAGGGCAATTACCTTCTTCATCCAAAAAATTAGTAATCTCTTCTTCGTTATTCATTAGCGATTTAGTCGCGCTTCTCCATATAAAATCAGAACCCTTCAAAAGTTGATTATCGATTATTGCAAACATGGAACCGCTCCATCTCTCATTATCCAAGTACCAAAAGCCAAATTGATGCAGAACAACCTTGAAGAAATATTCAATAGTTCTTGGATGTCCAACAGGAGGGAAAAATTCCGGAGTGTCAAACTTGAACGGAACAAATATTTTATTCTCAAGAGCTTTTGATATCAGCGTAATACGTTCAGAATTTAAAACAGCTTTACTATTCTCCAATGCGTTCTCTTCCATTCATATAAGGTCTTAAAACCTCAGGAATTAAAATCGTTCCATCGGACTGTAAATTATTTTCAATCAATGCCGCCCAGACGCGTCCCACTGCAACTCCACTGCCGTTCAGAGTATGAACAAATTCCGGTTTCGACTTTTGCTCAAACTTATATCGTATCTTCATTCTTCTAGCCTGAAAGTCCGTAAAATTCGAGCATGAACTGCATTCGACATAACGATTCGAACCAGGCATCCATACCTCAAGATCATAAGTTTTTGCTGAAGCAAAACCAACATCGTTCGCGGCCAAAAGAACTTTTCTGTAAGGCAGTTTCAATGTTGAAAGAACATTTTCGGCATCTTCAACAAGACTCTCCAATTCGTTCCACGAATCCTTCGGCTCGACAAATTTAACCATCTCGACTTTATTGAACTGATGAACTCGAATCACTCCGCGAGTGTCCTTGCCTGCGGCTCCGGCTTCGCGTCTAAAGCACGGAGTAAGCGAACAATATCGAATAGGAAGTTTATCTAAAATTTCATCTCGATGAAGATTAGTCACCGGAA
Source organism: Candidatus Hydrogenedentes bacterium CG07_land_8_20_14_0_80_42_17 (assembly GCA_002780065.1). Classification (GTDB taxonomy): domain Bacteria; phylum UBA8481; class UBA8481; order UBA8481; family UBA8481; genus UBA8481. The sequence continues at coordinate 2,267 of PEWQ01000091.1, read as the reverse complement.
CCTCAGCCGTAGGGATCAAAGCTAGTCCGTCTTTTTCGCATGCAAAATACTCATCTTTAAATTTCGGATATTGACCAGTACCGGTCATAGACGCGATGTTCACAAGCAGCGGAGGCATAACCTCTTTGTATCCGCGATTAATTGCGGAGTCGATCATGAAGGTTGAAAGGGCGCGTTCAAGAAGTGCTCCGTCACCCAAAAGCACGTAAAATCTTGACTGAGCAAGTTTGACTCCACGCTCGAAATCAGCCAGCCCCAGGCGCAGAGAAATATCCCAATGAGCCTCTCTCCCCTCTACAGCCTCTCCTACAGTCTTCACGACCTTATTCTCAGAATCAGGCAGATCGTCTGAAGGTGTGTTCGGAATCCCCAGCATTATTTCTGAAGTAGAGTTTTCGATATTGCGAATCTTTTCATCCAATAAAGAAATTTCATTACCGATAGCTCTTACCGACTCCATTAGCGGAAGCACTTCTTCATCAGGAGCTTTCCGACTCTTCAAAACTCCAACCTGTTTCGAATTCGAATTACGCTTTGCTTTCAGTTCGTCAACTCTCGCGATCAATGTTCTACGTTCAGAATCCAATTCTAAAATCCTGTCTATTTCGGAAAATTCTCCGCCGCGTCTGCGAAGCTTTCGCAAAAGCTCTTTGCGAGATTCAGAGTCTCTAATAAGTTTTATGTCTAACAAAATCTATATGCCTTTCAAAGTCTTCTCAATATCCTCTTTGTGTTTAATCGCAGAACAATATCTGTTTATCGAATTGATATAAGCATTTGCCGATGCTTCGATAATATCAGTTGAGGCTCCGCGCCCCGGATATTTTTTTCCGTCAATCGTGGCAATCAAGCTTACCTCTCCGATTGCGTCCTGACCCCTTGTAATGGCCTTGATCGAGTAGTCGCTGACTTCAACCTTCAATTTGGCTATTCCATCGATCGCATTGTAAGTGGCATCAACAGGTCCGTCTCCAGTCGCCGCAAACCTGACTTCTCCGTTCTCTGTCTTAATCTGAACTGTTGAAGTAGGAATCGTTCTGTTGCCTGCAGTCACCTGAAGATAAGTCAGAGAATAAACCTCAGCGAACCGCGATTCCTCCTCAAGCAATGTGACAATATCTTCGTCGAATATCTCTTTTTTCTTGTCCGCCAAAATTTTAAACTTCTCAAAAGTTTTTAGAAGCTCTTCATCATTCAAATTGTATCCGAGATCTTCGATGCGCAGTTTCAATGCATGCTTGCCGGAATGTTTTCCGAGAACAAGATTTGTTTTCGAAACTCCGACCTGCTCGGGCTTCATGATTTCGTAAGTGCTCGCGTGCTTCAATACTCCATCCTGATGGATACCAGACTCATGAGCAAAAGCATTTGCTCCGACAATAGCCTTGTTCGGCTGAACAGCAAACCCTGTGATTCGAGAAATCAGGCGGGAAGACCGATAGATCTCTTCAGTGACAATTCCGGTCTTCAAACCGAAAATGTCCGAACGCACTTTCAAAGACATCACAGCCTCTTCGAGCGAACAATTTCCAGCGCGTTCGCCGATTCCGTTTATCGTGCACTCGATTTGGCGAGCGCCGTTCTGAACCGCAGAAAGCGAATTGGCGACAGCAAGCCCGAGGTCGTTATGGCAATGAGTAGAAAGAACGCACGAATTAATATTCGGAACTCGCGCCTTCAATTCCGCAAATATTTTTCCGTATGCATTCGGCATCTGATATCCGACTGTATCCGGAATATTGACGGTAGTCGCTCCTGCCTCGATTACTGCAGTGACTATTTCAACCAGAAAATCAATTTCACTTCTGCCCGCGTCCTCAGCGCTCCACTCGACATCGTCGGTAAAAGTTTTCGCAAATTTGACAGACTTTACAGCCATCTTGAGAACCTCTTTCGGGCTCTTTTTTAATTTCTTTTCCATGTGAATCGGGCTGGTTGCGATAAAGGTGTGAATGCGCTTCTTCTTAGCCGGAGCAATTGCGGTTCCTGCGGCCTCGATGTCCTTCTCAATTGCTCGAGCAAGTCCGACAATCGTCGGACCTTCGACCTCTTTTGCAATAAGATTAACCGACTCCCAATCGCCCGGCGACGAGATCGGAAACCCTGCTTCCATCACATCAACATTGAGCCGAGCCAACTGCCTCGCGACTTCGAGCTTCTCCTTCAAATTCATCGAAGCGCCAGGGCACTGTTCTCCATCACGCAATGTCGTATCGAAAATAATCACTCTATCAGTATTCATAATGCAAACATTTTATCACAAACCT
>PEWQ01000016.1:4503-7913 GCA_002780065.1 Candidatus Hydrogenedentes bacterium CG07_land_8_20_14_0_80_42_17 | reverse complement strand
GCTCCTTGCGGCGATAAAAGCGAACCCTGGGATTAAGGCAAAGGATTTAAGCTCGCACCTAGACGGAAGGCCTATAAAGACAATAGAACGGCAGATAAAAGCCCTCACTGAGCGGAATTTAATTGAACGCAAAGGAAGCCGAAAGACCGGCGGGTATTGGGAAGTGGTGAGGAAATGACAGAAAAGAAAAAAATATCAGGCATAAAATCTTGGCTCGCAGATGACAGACCGAGAAAAGCTACTTAGAATTAATTATCGCCTATCGCCGCTTCTATTGATTCAGAAAGTATTTCCAGCATTGCAGTCAATTCATCGAGCGAACTCGAGAGTGGAGGCATAAAAACGCAGGTATCTCCAAGCGGCCGCGTTATCATTCCTCGCCTTCTCGCTTCGATCGTCACACGATGTCCCATACGTTTTTCCAAAGGAAAACTTTTCTTCGTCGCTTTTTCCTCGACAAGTTCAATGCCTGCCATCATTCCGCATTGGCGAATATCTCCAACATTAGAACGACTTCTCAATTTTGAAAATTTATCTTCAATCAGCTTAATTTTTTCAGAAAGTTTTTCGAGCGTCTTCTCCTCTTCAAATACCTCTAAAGAAGCTATCGCAGCGGCTGACGCCAGAGCATTGCCGGTATAGGTATGTCCATGGAAAAAATGTTTCATCTCTTCATGTCTCCCGAGAAAAGATTCGAATATTTCAGTTGTAAAGCACGCGGCTGAAAGCGGGAGGTATCCTCCGGTAATTCCTTTTCCCAAAACAAGCACATCAGGCTTTACACTTTCGTGATCAACCGCAAACATCTTTCCTGTTCTGCCGAATCCGGTTGCCACTTCATCGCAAATCAAAATAATATCCCGCTCTGCGGTCATACGCCGTATTTCAGAAAGAAAGCCTGAAGGCTCTAGAATCATTCCTGCGGCGCCCTGCACCATAGGTTCAATGACAACAGCAGAAATTTCTTTTTCAAAAGAATTAAGTATCTCTTCAAATTTCTTCAATGCTTCTTCTTTGCAATTTTCTGTCGGCCATCTGTAAGCATAAGGCGACGGAGCAAAAAGAGTCTCGAATAAAAGCGGTTTGAACGTGGAATGAAAAATATCTATGCCGCCGACAGAAACTGAGCCCAACGTATCTCCGTGATATGCATTTTTGAAAGAGACAAACTTATTGCACGACTTCCCTTTTCTTCGAACCGAGAATTGATATGCAACCTTCAATGCAATCTCAACCGCGCCCGAGCCTGAATCCGCATAAAACACGTGCGGCATGCCCGTCAGTTTCACCAGCCGCTCCGTCAATTCCAAAGAAGAAACAGAACCCAATCCCAAAAGAGTCGAGTGAGCAATTTTCTCTAACTGAAATTTTATCGCGTTATCTATTCTTGGATGCCGGTGCCCGTGAACATTGCACCATAGCGAGGAGATACTATCGTAATATTTTTTTCCGTCAGTATCGAAGAGAAAAATTCCCTCGCCGCGCTCGATTATCGGAGCTCCTTCTTCCGCATACGTCTGCATCTGAGTAAACGGATGCCAGAGATTCCATGTATCTATTTTTTTAAGTCTTGATGAATCTCGTTTCAAAACTATTCGTCAGATTAGCGGCAAAGTCCGCAATGTCGCCTTTTTTTGGAATAAATTAAGATCTTCGATATTGAAAAAGACTAATTCCCAACCGCGAGAAAGCGGACGCGCAAAAGTTAAACCCTTCAAGACTCCGTTATAGTTCTTGGTCTTCCACCGCTCGACAAGACTCGCTCCTTCAAGAGACAATGCCGCTATTCTTCCGCTCTTATACTTCTGCATTCCTAATCGAATGCTTCCGCCGGCAATTCCTCCTTCAAGAAGATTCTGCGCGGCTATAAGTTCGTCAACTCCATCTCCGCTAATGTCTATCGAAAGCAAGCCTATTCGTTCTTCCATCGAGTTCCTCTTGTCGCCAGACTCAATTATAACATCAGAGCCGCCATAAGACTCTGCGCTCTTCCACGCTGAAACACCCTGCGAAGAAAAAAGGTTCACCTTATTCTCGTAATCAAGAGATGCGATGTAGCCGGTTTTTCCAAGAGGAGTAAAATCGTAAAGAGTTAAACTATTAGGCAATCCAGCAGCTGAAGGAACTAGATTATTTCCTGAAAGCCTCATTCTGATTATACCGCGCTCAAACGGACGGGCAGACCCAAATTTCTGTCCGTATAAAATCGTCTCATCCTGCATCTTAACAATTCTCAAAAGATAATCTTTTCCCTTCCAGAACCGTTCCAACTTTCCGTTTATGTATCTCCACGCAGAAGAAGTGACGTAGTTGCCGTGCTTTTCTGAAATAAAAATTTCAGCTTTGCCGTCATTATTGAGGTCGCCCGCGAAGATATGAAAAATTTTAGCGGAAAATCCAATCGACTGTCTCGATAGTTCGACAAGCGTTCCGTCGAGTTTCAATCTGCAGACTCTGACATGCTTCTCCTCTGCAAAAATTATTTCATCAACTCCATCGCCATCAAGATCCGCAGACGTCATATCAACAGGAATGAATGAAAGAGGAATTTCAAGTTCACCACTCTCTTTGTATCCGATAGCTTCAAGAGCTCCGTTAGAACTTATCGTCTGAAGAGCTCGAATTTTCTCTGCACCTAGCTGCTTCAGATTTTCAGGTATCGGAACCGTAAAAGTCTTTACAAGAACTCCAGTCGCCGGCTGAACGATGTTCAATTCAACAGCATCATTAGTAATATTTCCTGCAATAGCCAAATCAGCATCTGGAGCGGCAGATACAATTGTTGTTGCAGCATCAGCCTTTATCGAAATCGCCTGCCCTTGTCTGGTCACAATGTTCGAAATCTTCGTAAGAAGAACAGTTAACTCACCGTCCACCAACTCGGATAATTTACTCAATGTTCCGTCTTGATGCCTCAACGGAAACCTCATAACTAGCGGATGGCTAGGGCGGACAATATCTTTTGAGCGTGGACCTCCGTTCTCAATTTCTCCGACAATCTTTGCTTTGCAGAAATCGTCCTGAAGCCATGTAACCTCAACTTCGCAAACTTTATTTCTTGCATTACCCAAAACTTCGTTAGTGATAGGGTGCTTTATTTCAGCTCCGATTCGCTCGACTACATAACGTTTTCCAATCGCCGCACCTTTAGCTTTGGTAAGATCAATGTAAATTTCCTGATCCTGAACATACATAACAATTCCCTCAGCCGGAAGCGATTCGGTAATTTCTCGCGTAAGGTCAGAAGAAATTCCAGACAAAATTTTTTCATCAGCAGAGGCCGTGACTGAAAGAAGAATCAGAAAAACGGCTATCCTTGAAAACACAAAGATTCTATTCATAATTGAATATTAGTTTGATAACAAAAATAATTCAAATGAAAAAAGTAGCTTCTGGAGGCACGTGCTCTA
>PEWQ01000016.1:0-4321 GCA_002780065.1 Candidatus Hydrogenedentes bacterium CG07_land_8_20_14_0_80_42_17 | reverse complement strand
GCCGACCGAAATCCTATGCGTCTGCTTTAACTCGTCCTCGTCGCCGTAAGCGTAATCGAGCGAAAACGCATTCACCTTCACACCCGCGCCAAGCCTCAATCCGGTTCCAGCATCTGTCGTTCCGTCCCATCCCGCTCGTATCGCAAACATCGGAGTGACCCAAAACTCACCGCCTGCATGTCCGTAATACTTGTCGTCCTTATCTATCTTCTCTAAATCAGCCGTGATTAATAATCGCTCCGGAATAATACGATACGCGCCGCCTACTCTGAAAGTTAAAGGCAGATCGTCATACTTCGCATTCATCTTGATCTTGTCTCCAATATTCAAAATGGAAAGTCCTAAACTCAGAGGACTTCCCGGCTTCTGATAATACGCGCCAAAATCAATAGCCGCAGTTTGACCGTCGTAACTGTCAATGCTCTGGCTTATGTATTTTCCGGAAATTCCAAGATAAAATCCGTCAACCAAAATCTGCCTGCCATACCCAACTGTTATCGCATAATTCGAGGCGTCAAAACTTCCTCGCGATGAAAAATTCGTTGGGTTCGTGACCGGCCCGACAATAACCGTCTTGTCGAATTTTCCAAGATCGAAATAGTTTACCGAAGCTCCAATCGCACCTTTATCCAACGGATGAACATACGCAATATATTCCTGCGACAGATCGAGCACATATTCATTGTGAGCAAACACTATCTCTCGCGGAGATAATCCAAGTCCTGCCGGATTGTAGTGCATAGCATACGCATCGGTCGCAAGCGCAGTGTACGCTCCGCCAAGAGCTACTGCTCGCGCTCCAACCGGTATCTGCAAAAATGCCGCTGTCGAACTGCCAGGCTCTGCAACAGAAGTTCCTGCTAAAACAAACAGCAATCCGAATCCAGCAACCATCGTAAGCATTGACTTCATGAAATAGTAATTTCTTTCGCCTTTTGAATTATTCATCTTCGTTCTCATCGGACCACCGCCACTTTCTTTACCACAGTCTGACCGCCACTCCGAATCGCAATCAGATACACGCCGCTCGAAACCTCCTGATTGTCCGCATTGTGAGCATCCCACCTTACAAGCGCAGTGTTGCCGGTGTTCGTTACTCGATCAACTAATTGCCCTCGTATGTCGTAAATATCAATCGTTGCATTTGCCGGAACATTTCCGATGTAAATTCCGCTCTGCACAGTTCCGTTCTCGTCAATGCCGTCATACGGAACATACGGATTCGGGAAGACTGTGACATTGTTCAAAGTCGTCACTGCCGCCCAGCCCGCTGGGAAGACTCCGTAAATTGTAAAGTGCTTTACTTCAACCGATAACGTATCGCCAGTCGAATAGTTTACAAGACTGTCGGTCGCAGATCCGTTAACTATCGTTGAGTCATCTCTGACTTTCTTCCACGTTCTTGTCACTGTGTCGAAGTAGAAGACCTCGAGCGATGACTTCAATGCAGTAAGAGCAGAATCGAGCGTCCATGTAATTCGTATGCGGTTGAATACTCCCGCATTGTTCCCAATTTGCTGGCCTTGCGAATCGAGCACCTCGATCGAGCGAACTGTTCTGTATCCGAGCGCAAAGTTCGAGATGAGTGATGTCGAATCAGTTCCAGACATCGTCGAGGAGTCCGGAATCGAGCATCGAATTAGCGACTGTTTTATCGTGTCCGCAAAGTCGATGAGAACTCTAAAAGTATCCGAAGGTTCGGTCGGATTTATTGGAATGACCGCAAGCGAATCATTGCTTCCCTGCTGTATAACCGTATCTCCTCCGGCATACACCACAACCACTTGAACGACCGTTTCACCAGTCGCAGTGTCGAATGTCGGCGTGACCTGAACAATTTCTCCTACAGCGCTATTCAAATTAATCGTGTCCGAAACTGCAATCGAAATGTTCCCGGCGCTATCAGAAACTTGAATCGAGACCGTCTTCACTGTGTCGCCTGAAGTCAAAGTCAAAGCAAGACTCTTCGGCGAAGTGCCGGCGTAACCAACAAAAACATAACTCGACTCGACAACATCTCCGAGCACACGATATGCGGAAACTCCAAACGAATCGGAAGAGGTAAAGACAACGTCAATGTGAGTATCTCCGGAAAGCTCAACTCCGGAATCTATCGCGACGCTTCCGACAACAGGCAAAGTCGTATCCGAGATAAAGTAGCGAGTATAAATCTGACTGTCTCCAGCCACAGATGTGCGTGTAATTGTCGCTGTGTTATTGCCAGCAACAAGCGGAATATGGAAAGTGTCATAACTCGATGAGCCTGGAGCCAGAGTCGAATCGTAGGCGGCTCCTGTATTCTGAACTCGAATCGTATCGCCCGGAGCAGTGATTCTTAGGTATCCGAGAACTGCCTGAGTAAATACCGTGTCCACGGCAGAGAATGACAAACCTGAATCTGCAATCGAGATCGATGGCGAAGAGATTGTAAACGATGTCGTCTCGTTGCCTTCCTGCAGGAATGTATCTCGAGCAAACACGTTAATGATTACAGTTCCCGCACTCGAACCAATCTTCGACGCCGGAATCGAATAGCGATAAACTCCAGATGAAACTTCAGTCATTGTGTAAGTGTCAGTCGTGCCGTTCACTCCACGCACTCCAACTAAAACCGTATTCAGTCCAAGCCACTTTGTCGTATCCGTCACAGTTGCATAAACGGTCACAGTCTCACTCAGAGGTCTATTATCCGCAATTGGCTGAATCGAAATAATCGGTCCGGCGCGGTCGATAACAAACTCGAGTTTAACCGTGTCTGCAATGTTTCCTGCCGCATCCCACGCGCTCGCATAAATAACCGCAGTGTCGCCTGTCATCTGTGCGGGGTTGACAGTGAATATCGGTAAGCCAGCCGTAGAGTCAATCACAGTTCCCGTGTATTGCCGAGTAGTGTCGGATGCAAGTGAGGTATCAGGATTCTGAGTAATGAAGAGTCTGAGATTCTGCTCGGCCTGGTTCATGGTAAGTCTGAGATAAACTCCGTAAGTGTCTACTGCTGTCCGCACTGGATCTAACGCGAAAGTAGAAATGACCGGCTTGATATTGTCAGTAGTCACATAAAAAGTATCGATGTATGCGAGAGCAACTTCGGAATCAGTAATTATTACGATGAGCGAATCTCCTGTAGAAAAAGGTCCAGCCGCAGAAACAAGAGTCTCCGCAAAATCTACTTGATAGAATGGCGTACTACCTTGCAAAGTTGAAACACCGCCGGTAAATCTGTAAACCTCGACCGTGTCTCCAATAGCAGATTGAATCTTTAAATTGAATGAGCCGTTTTTAGTCAATGCCGCTCCAGACTGAGTTATCTCGGTGTAATTGTCAGTTCCCTGCGGCAATTTTGTATAGACTCGTCCGTCGACTCCATTCACAATCTCGATCGTGTCAGGCGCTCCATAACTTCTCGATCGTCCCACAACATCAGTGCATGTGATCGTAAACGCAACACCGTAAGTCGAGTCTGCAATATAGCCAACTACAGAAACAGGAATCTGAACAGTCCAGACTCCGTCCTTCGCAGAACCTGTATTAGACATTGCAATCGCCTGATAGGTTGAGGTATCCGGCATGTGTCTTACAAACAAAGTCGCAATAGACACTCCGCCTGAATCATTCATTCTCGCGGTCATTGTTATCGGCTGACCTTTTGCACGACGCAAATACGAACCGAGCAGTCCTCCGTTTCCTGTCAAAATATTCGGATTGTTCAGATCGACAAGAATTGTGTCGGAAACAACTGAAGAGACGTTTCCTGCATAATCTTCAAACCTGAAGTAAATCGTCGCAATGCCGGTTATTGGATTGAGCATCGTGTCCGGTATCGAGAACGAATAAGTTTCAGTATAAGCAAACTGAGTTCCCTGAGTCGCCGAGGTCTCACTCAAATAAAAATATCTTACTCCGCCCGGAGCAGTGTCAGAAACATTTCCACCTGTTGAACCGAAATTGAGCGTGACTCTTCTAGTATCCGTTAAAACTCCGCCATTGTTTATTATCGTGTCAGGAGTCGTTGAGACCGGTGCAACGAGATCGACAAAGATTCGTCCTGAATCGGATATAGCAGGCAGAATGTTATTCGTATCAAAAACAACTACGCGAATTATATTCGTCTCTTGAGGTAAAAGTCCTGCCAAAAGAATCATTCCATTTCCGCCAACAAAAGTTCCAGCTCCGGCAAAAGTAAATGCTCCGTAAGTTCCGCTTGTATCAATTTGAACTTCAAAACTATCTGCGAGACCTGTGCTTTCAATAATCTGCAAGGTATCGTTGACTATTACAGTATCGCGTGCAAGTTCAGTTCGCCATGAGCTTTGAACCAGCC
>PEWQ01000051.1 GCA_002780065.1 Candidatus Hydrogenedentes bacterium CG07_land_8_20_14_0_80_42_17 | reverse complement strand
AACGCAAAATCTCCAACTATTATCTTCTGTGAAGGATCCGTATCAGAAAAACTTGTTTCAAACGACTTTACTCTGTCATCTGATAAAACTGATATCAAATTTGGAGTTAGAATAGGAAGCCAACAATAGAACTTATGCTCGACTATAGATTCTGAACCAACCATTTACCACGTTTTGTAAGCTTGGCTTCAGGTTTCATTTTATTCATATTAACTCCTAAGCAAACCCAACCTGTGTGAGAATATTTTATTAGTATCTTTTCTTCCTCTTCATTCTCAACAGCTTTTCCATTCTTGAATTTGAGCAAAATATTCTTTTCTTGTTTGGAATCCATTAGGAACCTCCAAGTTTGATTGGAGGCATTATAAACATAATTGTCAAGATCAGTTTTTTCATTCACCATTTATGCAATCTTACTTAATTTTCTTACGCACGCGTTTTTTTCTTAAACCACACTTCTAAATCGTCAAAATATGAGTAGAGAACCGGCGCCAAAAGCAGAGTCAAGAAGAGGCAAAGACTTTGTCCTCCAATAATAGCAACGCCCATTGTGGCGCGCGAGCCTGCTCCTGCTCCGCGGCCTAACGCAAGAGGAATCATTCCCATGACAAGAGTCACAGTGGTCATAAGAATAGGTCTAAACCGTGTGCGGTTCGCCTCGATAATCGCATCGTAGCGGTTCATTCCCTGAGCTCTCAACGTGTTCGTGTAGTCCACCTGTAAAATCGCGTTCTTCTTCACGACTCCAAAGAGCATAAATAATCCGAGAAGCGAAAAGATGTTGACCGACATTCCAAAAAAAGCGAGCGTGATTAAAGCAAATGGAATCGAGAGCGGAAGAGTCAGAAGAATTGTAATCGGATGAACGAAAGATTCGAATTGAGCGGCGAGAATTATGTACATGAAGATGAATGCAAGAAGAAATGCCAGCAAAAAGTTTTCGACCATTTCGCGCATTATCTTTGCCATCCCGACAAATTCGAATTGATAGTCCGAAGGGAGTTTCAATGTTTCAACGTCAGTTCTTACCTTTGACACAACATCGCCTAGAGTTGCTCCCGGCTGGAGATTTGCGAGCAAAGTGACTTGCTTTTGGCGATTGTAGCGGTCGATCTGAGTAGGACCTGTTGTCTCATCAATTCGAGCAATCGAAACTAGTGGAATCATTGTTCCGTTTCGGCCGGGAATTCGGAGATTTCCTATCGCGGCGAGTCTATCCCGTTCTTCCTGCCTCGCCCTGACCTTTACATCGTAAACTTCGTCGCCTTCTCTAAATGAAGTTATCTTCAAATCGCCTCCGACAAGCAGTCGCAAGGCGTCTGCAATATCCCTGGCGGAAACGCCTAAATCAGCGGCGCGATCTCTATCAATTTTAACTCTCAGTTCCGGCTTTCCAAAATTCAATGTCGAATCGATATCCACGAGTTCAGAATGCTTATGCATTATTTCAAGAATCTTCTCGACATATTCTTTCAGTCTTTCCAATTCAGGGCCGCGAATTGTAAGATTAAAAAGTTGAGACTTAAATCCGCCGCCGGACATCGGCTTAACCTCCTGAACTGAAGTTCTGAGTTCCGGATAATTTTCCATAATTTTTCGAGCCATCTTCATTATCTCAAACTGAGATATTTTTCTTTCTTTCAAAGATGTCAGCTTTAGATAAATTCTCAAAGCGTTCGGAGCCGCGCCTTCACCCTCACCAATCGACGACAAAATGTGGCTGATCTCAGGAAGAGACTTCATCTTCGATTCCAATTCTTGAAGAAGCCGATATGACCTCGTTACCGTAAAACCCTCCGGAGCGGTTATTGTGACCTCGAATTCGCTCTGATCGTCTTGCGGCAAAAATTCAACTCCAACCAGTTTGAAAGCAAAAATAGGAAGAACTGAAAAAGCAACAAGCACTGAAATTGCAATAACAATCTTTCTGTGCGCCATCGCCCATTTGAGAACTCTTAGGTATCCGTTCTGAATAAACGCATCGAACTTTGAATCGTGCGAACCCTTTCCCTCTTTAGGCTTTTTAAGAAATCTCGAACAAAGCATCGGCGTCAAAGTAAACGAGACGAAAAGTGAAATCATAACTGCGGCCGCTACAGTGAGTCCGTATGATGTTAAAAATCTTCCCATAATTCCCTTCATATATGCGATAGAAAGAAATATCACGGAGAGAGAAAGAGTCGTTGTCGTGACTGCAAGCCCAATTTCCGAGGTTGCTTCATGAGAAGCTTTTATCGGCTCACTGCCTTTTTCTTCAATGTGTCTGAAGATATTTTCAAGAATCACCAGAGCGTCATCGATTACAAGTCCGACTGCAACGGTGAGCCCCATGAGCGTCAGATTATTAAGCGTGAAATTCATTAACCTCAAAATTGTAAACGTTGCGACCAACGAAACCGGAATTGCTACTCCGGCAATAATTGTCGGCCGCCACGATCTCAGAAATAACAGCACGGTTAGAGCGGCGAGTAATCCGCCAAGTATCAGATGCGTATCTACTTCATGTATCGATTCTTCAATAAACTGCGATTGGTCGCGAATCACCTCGGCATTCAGTCCCGGCGGCAAAGTCTTTTTTATCTCAGAAAGTTTTTCGTTAATTCTTTTTGCAATCTCAACAGTATTTTCTCCTGACTGCTTGCGGACAACCAATGAGACTGCGGTCTTCCCGTCGAACGAAGCGAATGTTCTTGCTTCTTCCTCCGTATCTTCCACCTTTGCGATGTCTCTGATCCTAATCAAACCTTCGTTCTTCTCGGCAACAACGAGTTCTGAAAATTCCTGAGGAGTCATCATCCTGCCAAGAATTCTTAGAACAAGTTCTCTGTCACCCTGATCAACTCGGCCGCCTGGGATTTCTATATTCTCAAGTCTCAGAGTTTTCGTGATGTCCTGAACGGTCACACCGTATGAGGTCATGCGGTCGGCATCCAAAACAACATGTATTTCGCGTTCCCTGCCGCCAACCAATTTAACCTGTCCGACGCCGTTTACGGTATCGAGCACTTCCTTGATTCGCTTCCTAGCGAGCTCTGTGACCTCCCTAATAGGCATATCTCCAAAAACGGAAATCGTCATTATTGGCTGAGCATCAGGATCGAACTTTTCTATGACAGGCTGTTGAGTTCCTTCAGGCAGGTCCGCAAGAATTCTCGAAACCTTGTCCCTGATTTCCTGAGAAGCAGCATCTCCGCTTTTTTCCAGAGTAAAAACAATTACAACCTGCGAGAGACCTTCAAAACTTGTAGAACGCAATTCATCAATTCCGGAAACCGTGTTCACAGCCTCTTCGATTGGTTTAGTCACCTGCGCTTCGATCTCTTCGGGACCGGCGCCGGGCAGAGCCGTAGAGACCACAATCGTCGGCATATCGATCTTGGGAAACAAATCAACTCCGAGCTCACGATAAGCAAAAATACCCAGAACAACGAGCGCAAGCGTGAGCATAGTTGCGAAGACAGGTCTGCGGATGCAAGTATCGTGAAGAGCCATCTTACTTTGCCGGATTAGAATCTGAAGAAGGTTCGAGTGAAGATGATTTAGCGGCCGACTCGACTTTCATTCCATCTGCCAATCTCGCAACTCCGCTCGTAATGACTTCGTCTTCGGATTTCAGGCCTTCGACAATTTCAAATAAGTAATCATCAGAACCGCCGATCTTTACTTTCCGTTTTTTTGCAACTCCGCCTTCGACTACATACACGACAGCAGTGCCGTCGAACTTCTGAACCAGAGCAGAACGCGGAACAAGCAGAGCATTCTTTCTAACCTCTCTGATAATCTCCGCATCGCAGAATAGGCCTGATCTGAATTGCGAAGGATAACTGTCAAACCTGATCTCAGCTCTAACAGTTCTCGACATCTCATCTGCCGCGGGAGAAACCAGAGCAACAGTTCCTGAGCAAGTTGCACCTGATGCCAGAGATAAAATCGCATTTGCGCCGGGCTCTATTCCAAAAATCTCGCGCTCAGGAACCTTGACAACAGCTTTCAAAGAAGAGATCTCTTCCACTCTCAATACTGTAGAATTATTCCCGACAACTTCACCGACCTCATAATTCTTTCTAGTAATTATTCCGTCAAAAGGCGCTCTAACAATTGTCTTGCCAAGATCACCCGCGCTTGCGGCAAAGCCCGCCCTTGCGGCTGAAACAGCCTCTGCTGTGCGGTCTCGCAATGCAAGCGCATTCTCTAATTCCTGCTGAGAAGCCACACCTTGGTCGAAAAGTTTTTTTACTCGAGAATAATTGTCCTCAGCGTTTTTCATTGAAACCTTTGCATCAGATATTCTTGCCGATGATTCTAAAGAACGCGCAGACTGAACGTCGGAATAAATCTTAAACAAAATTTGACCGGCTTTTACTCGATCTCCTTCTTCAACTCCGATCCACTTAATTCTTCCGTTCTGCTCCACTCCTAAATCTGAAACCTTCCAGCCCTCAAGAGAAGCTGGTCCTTTGTAAGAAAGCACAAAATCTTTTGGAGCAAGCCGTATTGTTTCGACCATAGCAACAGATTCTACTATCTCCTCTTTTGCTTTTCCGCACGAAATCAAAAGAGTTGATACTGCAAATAAAAGTATGAATTTAAATTTCATTCTGTCTTTCCGCCTTTCAAAACAAAATCTGTTCCGGATGCTTTCACGAGCTGAGCAAGTCCAAGTCTAAACTGATATTCCACTTCAGCCTCTGAAATTCTCGCGTCAGTGAGCGCAAGCGAAGCCTGAATCACATCCAAAGAAGTCGCACGTCCTGCTTCGAATGATACCTCTGCCATTTGAAGCGCCTCTCCTGCTGATCGCACGCCCTCTTTTCGAGCGGCAATCGCGCTTAGAGCTGCAGAAAGCGCCATATAAATTCTTCTAACTTCTTTAATTGCGTCGAGTTTAGAACGGTCATATTGAGCCTTCAACGCGTCGGTAGCGGCACGTCTGCTTCTCACCGTTTCTCTTGCTCGAAAACCATCAAAGATTGGGATGCTTACTGTAACACCGGCAAAGCCGGTAACATTTTCATGTCCGGTGTAAAAATTACTGCTTCCGGAATTTTCAAAAGAAAAATCTGAATAAGAGTAATTAAAATTTCCAATTGCATCAATGCTGGGGTAACTTTTCGAGCGCTCATACGAGATTAATTCTTCCGATGACTTAATTTTATGCCGCAATGTTATTAGATCAGGCCGCTCTTCCTCCGCAATCTTTTCCGTAGATTGAGCCGAAACCGGAAGAAGGTTCGAAAAATCAATTAAAATATTTCCTTGCGGCTCGATCCATGTTGATGAAGAAAATCCCATCGCAGAAGTCAATTCTTCCCGTGAAACATCGAGTTCAGCTCGAGCCGCAACCAGCCGAGCAGAAGCAGAAGCATCTTCCGCTTCGGAGCGGGTGACATCAAAGCGGGTTCCTGCGCCGACAGCTTCACGAACTTTTGCACGCTTCAAAAGCCGCTCAGCAACAAGATAAGCTTCTTTGGCAACTTCTAATTTTTCTTTAGCAAGCAAGTATTTCAAAAAAGATGATTCGACTCTAAATCGTAGATTCAGTTTTGCATCCGCTAATTGAGTAAGCGCGGCGGCTTCTTCCTGACGCGCCGCCTCAAGCGAATGAGAAATTCGCCCGAAGCTCCAGATAGGCTGGGTCACAGTGACTCCGGCACTTCGAACAGTAGAAGCATCAGTGCTAAATATTGAGTAAGAGCGATATGTTTCGTTTCTTTTTATATCAGCCGTCGCATTGATTTGCGGGAGCGCAGTTGACCATGCCTGACCCACATAACCCTTCACACTCTCGATATTTGCCAATGCGGCCCGCACTTCCGGAGCATTATTCAAAGCAATCTGCACGGCTTTCTCTAAATTAAGTTCCGACAGTTCCTGCGGAGCATATCCATCATAACTCGGCTTCAAAAGTTCAGAGATAGAAACCGCAGTTGTTTGCATTTCATCTTGAGGCACGTACGGCACCGAATCAATAGATGCTACCGTATTTGTTTTCACCTTATCTTGAGGAACATTCACATTAGAATAAATAGATGTAATCTCACGTGCATAAGAAGAATCAGTTTCCAGATTGACTACTCCTGATACATTCGATCTTTTCGAATCGTTATCAGGTAATATTAAAAGTTGTCCTGTCTTAATTACATAAGGTTCGGAGATTCTGTTTAAATCCGCAATCTCTTTCCATCTCGAACTTTTTCCGAGCTCATTCTCTGCGATTCTAAAAAGAGTTTCGCCTTCATGAACAGTATACTGTCTGCCATACGCTTCTGCCGAAACCAGCATCAAAAAACTAAGTAAAATTATTTTCTTCATATCTTCTTCAATCCATCGAGAAATAGATTTACAATTCTCTTCATTCCTTTGATTCCCGGCGAAACTTTCTGATGGCAATGCTCTGCCTCAAGAGTAATCTTCAAAATACCCATAATTCCCCATGTTGCGTCATCAACGTTAATTTTTCTGAACTCTTTATTCTTGATTCCTTGCTTTATTAATTCCATGACAGTCATTCTCAGTCTTTCCGGAAATTTATGAAAATCAAAATCAGGAGTGCTCTCTTCAGGGCCGTAAAGCAACGTATGCATAATTTTTACAAGTTCGATATTTTCGGCGTGCAATTTAATTATTGATTCAAAAAGAAAGATGATTTTTTCGCGCACCGAACCTTTTTTTGAATGTAAAGTAGATAGCAATTCATCAAAGCCGTGAGCAGTTTCTTCCATCAAGCCAAGAAAAATCCCTTCTTTATTTTTGAAGTAATAATACAAAACCGGCTGAGTCACTTTAGCCTCAGCAACAATCTCCCTGACAGAAGTCGCAGAATACCCTTTTCTAGCGAACAGAGTAACTGCGGCAGTTAATAATCTCTGCCGAACATCTTCAATAATTTTTGTGCCATTCTTAGCAAACTTAGAGAGAGGTCTGCCGGCTCTTCTTTTTTCTTCTATTCGATCAGCTTTCATTTTTTTCACAAAGCAATTAAATCTCATCTGATTCATTATGTCAACTAATTTATCTAACAGTAAATAAATTTAATCAACAATGGCGCCGCCCCCCGCCGCCGTACCGGCAACGGCACCGCACACTTGTGTCTCTCTGGTTCAAGAATGTAGTATAACAATCAGAGGGGCTAGCGACCTGCTCCCCATCTTCGGTCCAACTTGGATGAGAGCAATTCATACCGCCTTAACTATCAACTCCTTTCTTAAATCGTCGTCGTCGTGCTGTGGTAACAGTGGGCATGCCGAAGGACTGTCCACTGTTTCCACAGCTTTTTGTGCGGCAAACTTTGCCGCGAATTCAATCGCGTCTTGTAGCCCAGCGAGCTATGAGGGCATTCAAAACAGTACTCGCGCTTGTAGATTCGGATGATTCGGCGGATTGTTACTTAATAGTAAGATTTTTAACTGTAGCGTAATAAGTCTTTTAGCAAGCTCTCTTTTCCCTATAAACCGCAGATAAAATTATTTTTTAGTAATTATAATAAAAGACATTCCTCTTCTTTTGCACCAATTTTGAGCAGCATCATGTTTTCTTTTTGTGTCTGGATTATCTAAAAAATGGCTCCCCTTAACTTCATGTAATTGCTTTTGCCCATCTATGGTCTCAACTAAAAAATCCGGACGGTATCCTCGTACATTTCCTGCCTCCGTTACATACTGTATTACTATCCCATGAGTTTTCGTCCACTTTTTTATTGTTTTAATTTTATCTAATTTCTTCATATATTCAAGTTCCCATGAAGAATCATATCTCTCAACAGAATAAGCACTTTTTTTCGGGCTTTCAAAATCTCCTCTCTCGCTTACTGGCATGATCATGCACCTCTTTTGTACTTTACAATACTTGTAACCAGACCCGGATTGTCTCTAAATTTATGAAATATATAGTGTATATGGTTTAAGGCATTCCTTATATTTTTAATATTTGCAGTTCCTACCGTCTTATTCTCTAAAAATTTTTCTTTTATATGTTCAATTAATATCCCATAAAAATAGCCAAGTTCATCAGAGCCAATACCTTCTTCAGCTAACAGATCCGAAGCAATGTCTCTAACTGTATTTTTAAGTTTCTCTCCTAATTCTATTTGATTTTCTTCTAATGATTTAGTTTCCTTATTTAATAATTTTTCTG
>PEWQ01000197.1 GCA_002780065.1 Candidatus Hydrogenedentes bacterium CG07_land_8_20_14_0_80_42_17 | reverse complement strand
GTTCAGGGACTCTTTGGAGAGGTATTGAAGTTATTTTAAAAGGAAGGGACCCCCGTGATGCCCAGCACATCACGCAGAGAATCTGCGGCGTCTGTCCTATCGGACATGCTACCGCTTCTTCTCTATGTCTGGACGATGCTTTTAAAGTCATTACCCCGGATAACGGCAGGATTATCCGCAACCTGATATTGGGTTCGAATATCATTCAATCGCATATCCTGCATTTTTATCATCTGGCCGCCTTGGATTATGTTGTTGGCCCGGATGTAGCGCCGTTTATTCCCAGATATAAAGGAGATTATCGCCTGCCTAAGAAAATCAATGACGTCTGCGTGAGTCATTATTTGCAGGCCCTTCATATGCGTATGAAAGCCCATGAGATGGGCGCCATATTTGGTGGAAAAATGCCTCATCAAGTGGCTATGACTCCCGGCGGAGTTACCGTGCAGCCCAGCGTGGATAAAATTGCATCTTTTTTGTGGCGCCTGCGCGAATTGCAGGCGTTTATCAATGATATGTATATCCCGGATGTCCTGGCAGTAGCCGAGGTATATGATGATTACAAGACCATAGGCGTAGGATACAAAAATCTTCTTGCTTATGGTGTATTTCCCTTGGATTCCGCAGGAAAGACAAAGTTATTGAAAGCTGGAAGGTATACTGAAAAAAGAATTCTCACTATGGATCCCAGGAAAATTACCGAGGATGTTAAATTTTCCTGGTATAAAGATAGTACCTCAGGAAAGAATCCCGCCAGCGGTGCTACAGAGCCTGAACCTGAAAAACCAGAAGCTTACAGCTGGTTAAAGGCCCCGCGTTATGACGGCAAACCTTATGAAGTCGGACCATTGGCCAGGATGTGGGTGAACGATGATTATCGCCAGGGAATATCGGTGATTGACCGCCATGCAGCAAGAGCCCTGGAAACAAAGAAAATTGCCGATGCGATGGAAGAATGGCTCCTGCAGTTAAAACCCGGAGAACCCGTTTGGGCAGAATGTGCAGTGCCTGAATCCGGCGAAGGAATGGGTTTGACCGAAGCTGCCCGAGGTGCTTTAGGCCACTGGATTAAGATTTCCGGCAAAAAGATTGAGAATTATCAGGCAGTAGTTCCTACAACCTGGAACGCATGTCCGCGCGATGATAAAGGTGTACGCGGCCCGATAGAAGAGGCGCTGGTAGGGACTCCTATTGTTGATCCGGACAATCCCTTTGAGATTGTCAGGATTATTCGTTCTTTTGATCCGTGTCTTGCCTGCGCCGTGCATTTGATTAAACCCAACGGAGAAATGAAGAAATTCCGCGTGGTGTAATCATTTTCTATGAAGAAAATTATCGGCTGCGGAAATCTTCTCTTGAAGGACGAAGGCATAGGGGTTCATCTTATAGAATATCTTAAGAATCAGCCATTACCCGGCAATGTGGAATTAATCGACGGTGCCACCGGCGGCTTTGACCTGATGCCTCATATTCTGGGCGCAGAGAAGGTCGTGATTGTAGATGCAATAAGAGCCGAAGGCAAACCCGGCGACATCTATAAGTTTACCCCTGATGATTTCTCCACCGATTCCTTTCCCAAAACTTCACTTCATGATATTACTCTGAAAGATATATTTCAGCTTATGCAGAAACTGGGGACTGTGCCTCCAATTGTCATATTCGGGGTACAACCTAAAGTTATGGAATGGGGGATGGAATTATCAGAAGAGATAGAAAAAATTTTGCCTAAATTAAGTAAATTGGTGATAGAAGAAATCCGGAAAGACTAATTATGCATGAAGTTGGTATTGCCAAAGAAGTTTTAAACATTTCTTTAGGAAGAGCAGCCGGTAAAAAGATTAAAAGTATCACGGTGGAACTTGCTGACGATGGGCATACAACTGCCGCGACTTTTACCAGTGCATTTACAATGGTTTCCCAAGGGACAGTGGCAGAAGGAGCTGTTTTAAAGATACGCAATAGCGATGAGTTGGAATCACGGGTTTTGGAACTGGAAGTGGAGCAGTAGAAAAATGTTTAATATAGGGATGCCGGAATTAATTCTAATTTTTATTGTCGCGCTTATTGTTTTCGGGCCTAAGAGGCTCCCTGATATCGGCCGTCAGATTGGCAAGGCGGTTGGCGCTTTTAAAAAAGCGAGTATGGATTTAAAGGAAGCTTTAGAACAGGAGCCTCCTGAAGAGATAAAACAGGAGGTCAGGGAGAAATTAGGGATTATCGAAGAAAAGAAAGAAAAAGTTGGAAACAGCGAAGAAAATAAAGACAAAACAGTTTGATGAACCGGCTCCTTTACTTGCCCACCTTGATGAGTTAAGAAAAGGCTTAATCTATTCCAATTAGAGGGACACAATACCTAATTCGGCGAATTAGGTATTGTGTCCCCCTAAATCTTTAATCGCAAAGATAGTTCTCTCGAAACACTCTCTGCAACAGCATCGAAGAGCAGAAACGGCTTGGACACGTCGCCGCGCCACTGAAAAGTTTTTGCCGGCCAGCCCTCATCCTTCAAAGTTGCATTTACAATTAAAGTGTTTCCGACAATCCAATAGTTTCCTTCCACAGTTATGCGCGCATCTCGAATCGAATTTGCGACAATGCCTTGCCTTCTCCACTTGTGATAGAAAATCTCGGGCATGGCTTCACCAATCCACTCGCCGTCAGGTTCTCCACTTCTATATGCAAACGGAAAAACATAAACGAGCGGTCTTAGAGAACTGCCCGCAAGCGGGCTTAGGGGCGGTTCTACCCTGTTGTAGTCAGAAGCGGTCGATAAAGTCGAAGTTGGTTTTACAGTTCCGCCCGGCAAACTTCTCGGCTCACCGAACTGATAAGTCAGAGAAACCTGATGAGCATCTCCAAGGTCTCCAAACGGAGTATAAGCATAGTCGACAGAAATATCGTCCCACCTGAATCCGGCTCCAGCAGTGGCTCCGCTTCCTGCGTCGTTGCCGGTATTGAATCCTCCGCGAAGCGCAAGATGCTCGGGCCAAACCCACACTTCTCCTCCGAAGTGCCCCTCAATATCCTGTCTCTTCACCCATACCATATCTCCGGCAAGACCCCAAATTCGATTCGGCGACTTGTATCCCGCTCCGACTCGAACCGTCAAAGGCAGTTCGTCATTCTCCCGCACAAAGCGCAGAGAAGAACCCAAATTCGAGAGCGAAACGCCAAGAGAAAGTCCAGTCACCGGCGGCCGCCAAATAGCTCCAAAGTCGACCGCAACAGCACTTGCCGATTTATTGTCGAGTTTTTCATTAATGAATCTCAGAGTTGCGCCAAGGTCGAGAAACGATCTTACGGGCCGAGCATAATGCAAAGCCAACGCGATATCGTGCGAAGAAAAATCATCGAGATAAGAGTTCGTTGCGGCCGACGCAATCGTAGTGCGGCGCGCAGTTCCGAGATCCACATAAGTCACGCTAGCTCCAACAGTTCCGACATTTTCCAAAGGATGAAGGTAACCAAAATAATTGTAGCTCACATCCTGAAAGAGATTATTATGCACGAGTCCAAATTCTTTTCGAGACGCTCTCGAAACTCCAGCCGGGTTGAAATAGAATCCATACACATCGTCAGCCCATGCAGAGCCAGCCTCGCCCATTGCGGCGTTGCGAGCTCCTACTCCGATTTCAAGAAACGTTGCGCCCGTAGAGCCTGCTCCGCTACCGGATTCTGCGGAGAGAGGAAGCGAGAAGAATAGAGCCAAGAAAGTGATTAGTGATTTGTGATTAGTGAGCAGTCTCATCTTATCACCACAAACTTAACAACTGCGCGCTCGCCTGAAGGAGACCGAACAATCGCGAAGTATGCGCCGGATGCAACCTCTTGGCCATCATCATTTCTCGCGTCCCATTGAACCTTGCCGCCGGTGTTAATCGCTCGAATCGCCGAAACTTTTCTGCCGGCTATCGTGTAGATATCGATGTCAACATTAGTTGTGACGTTCTTGAAGATAATTCCTGTTCCGTCAATTCCGCGCACAAACGGCTGACCGTTATTCGCATCGTTGTCGTACGGCACAAATGGATTCGGATAGACATAAACATTCGTAAGATTATTCGACGCGACGCCTGCGAATACCGCAAAGTCGGTGAAGTGAGTCACGTAAGCGGTGACATAATTCTGATTCGCATTCACAACGCAACTATCCAACTTCATCCATGAAGAAGTCGGAATATCATAATAGTAAATCGCAAGATCAGTCTCGGATGTTATTCCCTGCTCCGAATACGGGAATGTAAGAATGACAGTTCTTTCGAACTGCGTAGTTCCGTTTTCAAACTCAATGCGGTGATAACTTCCACCGCTTCCTGTTTGAATAAGAAGCCCGTCTGCCGGAGCCGGCGAACTCGGCGGAGCGCCGTTGAACGCACTAACTCGTATCCAAACGCTGTCCGTTCCGGAAATAATTCCCGGAGGAATCGTAATCACAGTGCCGTCGTAAAGCATCACAGTCGAGGTCTCATTCATGTAAATCAGCCTTCTCTGAATTCCGGCGCCCGTCGAAGTATCGAGCCACTCTTCAAAAACAACATTCACTGTATCATTCGTCAAAGTGATTCTCGAAGGTGTAGAATCAACATCGCCCGAAGTTAAAGTCGCGACCGCTCTGACATCATAACTGCCGTAAGCCAGTCCTGAAATATCCCACTGCATGCTCCAGAACGCGCCGACAGTATCCGGATTGGAACTGCCTGAAACCGGAGTACAAGTCGTCCACGAGTTCGCAGACGCCGGCGAAAATTCAAAAAGAACCTGCGAATAAGTATCACAATAACCTGAAACCAGAGATATCCGAGTCCCCTTGACAGTGACAGTCTCTTTACCATTGACGTAAACAATAGCATAAGAAGGAGTGCTGTCCGGCACACTCCCCGTATCGATATAAAGAGTGCGATAAGACGCAGTATCGTAATTTCCGGCAAGATCGTAACCGGCAACGCGCCAGTAATACGTATCGACAGAATAGCCCGGCGCAGTGTAGGTCAGGCTCGATGTGACAGCGCTGTCGGTGATCATAGCGAACGCAGAATCGCGCGCGACCTGAATAGAATACGTGTCGGCATTTCCGCTCCATGTGAATGTCGGAGTGGTATCGTTAGATCGAGTTCCATCCGCCGGCAAAATTAAAGTGACGAGCACACCTGTATCGATAATCAAGTAGTGAGACGAGGTCGTTTCGATATTTCCAGCGAGATCGAGGCCGATAACGCGCCAATAATAAGTATCAGCCGAAAGCGCTGAAATAAGTTTATGACTTGACGCGGCAGTATCGACTGAAATAAGTATTGAAGCAAAAGATGCAGACTTTGATATTTGCAATGTGTAAGTATCGGCATCGCCGGACCACACAAATGTCGGGCGGCTGTCATTCGTAATTAGTCCATCAGCAGGGCTCGTCAAGACAACGGTGACTCCGGTATCGATTCGAATTATTCTCGAAGAAGTGACAAAGCTGTTGCCCGTAGAGTCAGTTGCAACGACACGCCAATAATAAATTCCAGCAGAATAATTTGAAGGAGTATAAGTCAGTCCATTGCTCACATTCGAATCAAATATCAGAGCGAAAACAGGCGAAGACGATATCTGGAAGGTATATGTATCGGCAGTACCGCTCCATACAAATGAAGGCGTTGTATCGGTAGTGTAGAGCCCGTCGGTCGGTGACGTCAAAGTTGCCGAGCATGTAGAGGTAACGAAAATTCTCCATGAATCAGAAGTGACAATATTGCCTGCCATGTCCTCGCCAATAACTCTCCAGTAATATGTATCCGACGGATAACTAAATGCGGGAGTATAGTTCTGGCTCGTCTTAACACTCGAATCGAATATTGATGCAAATGTCGGCGACGTCGATATCTGGTAGATGTATGTATCGGCATCACCTGTCACGGCAAAAGTAGGCTGATTCGTTGTCACAGTAG
The DNA here is from genome assembly GCA_002780065.1 of Candidatus Hydrogenedentes bacterium CG07_land_8_20_14_0_80_42_17. Taxonomy (GTDB): domain Bacteria; phylum UBA8481; class UBA8481; order UBA8481; family UBA8481; genus UBA8481. The sequence goes on along the minus strand of PEWQ01000197.1, from coordinate 2,186 downwards.
TATCGTTTGCAGGAGAGCTAAGCGTGGCACGAACTTCAGTATCGATAAATATGAATCTCGAAGCCGGAGCATAATTATTGCCGAGAGAATCAGTTCCTGTCACGCGCCAGTAATACGGTCCTGCAAAGAGCGGTTTCGAATTTGAGGTGTAAGAGGTAATCGCACCTGACGAGCTGTCATAAATTGTTGCGAAGGTCAGATCGTTGTAAGCTATCTCAATTCGATATGTGATCGCATCGCCGCTCCACGTAAACGTCGGAGTTGTATCGTTCGTAGCAAAGACGTCGATGGGTGAAGTCAGCGTTACCGAAACAAAGGTATCAATTACAAAACTCCATGAAGAAGTGGTGTCGATATTCCCTGCAACATCTCGAGCAATAACTCTCCAGTAATATGTATCTTGAGGATAAATCTTCGATGAAGTATAAGTTTGAGAGGAAGTTTGAGCAGAATCAAAAATAACAGTGAACGCAGGCAAGAGCGAAACTTGAATTATGTAAGTGTCAGCATCGCCTGACCAAATAAATGTCGGAGTCGTATCGTTTGTGTCTGAAAGATTGAGCGGTGAAACAAGCGAAACGGACACAATAGTATCAATCGTCAGAATTCTGAAGTCACTTGTCTCGGTGTTTCCTGCATTATCTCTAGCGATAATCCTCCAATAATAAGTTCCGGCTCCATAAGAGAAAGAGGACGTAAACGTAGTTGCGGACGAATCCGAAGAGGAATCGAAAATCGTCGCAAATGCAGAATCCTTTGATATTTCAAAACGATAAGTGTCTCCAGTTCCGCTCCATATAAATTGAATTACAGTTTCATTCGTTATTCGCGACTCTTCCGGCAAAAGAAGAAGAATATCTGTATCGACAACGAAAGAGCGGGTAGAAGTTGTATCGATATTTCCTGCCGCATCTCTGACGATAACGCGCCAGTAATATGTATCTGCCGAGTATGAAGTTATTGTTGTAAACGAAGTTGCTGATAAAACCGCGCTCTCGAAAATAGCGGCAAATATCGGCGAAGTCGAAATTTGAATTTGATATGTATCTCCATCCCCCGACCATGTAAATGACGGCGTCACATCGTTGGTTCTCTGTAAGTTAGACGGAGAAACAAGCGTCACAGATATTTGAGTATCGATCGTAATTGATCTTACAAAAGTTGTATCTATATTTCCGGCGCGGTCCTCAGCAATGACTCTGAAGTAATATGTATCCTGTGAATATCCTGACGGAGTGTAATTCAGCAATGAAGTCACGGTGCTGTCGAATATCGAATCAAAATTCGAGCTCTTCGAGATTTGAATCTTGTAAGTATCAGCGTCTCCACTCCAAACAAATGTCGGAGTCGTATCGTTCGTTCTAATTCCATCAGTCGGAGAAGTCAACGAAACCGATATAGCCGTATCGAAATAGATAATTCTTGATGAAGTAGTGTCAATGTTGCCGGCGGCATCCCAAGAAATTACTCGCCACCAATAAGTATCATGCGTAAACGATATCAGCGGAGCATACGACTTAAGATTCGTTGTCGACGAATCGAAAACACTTGTGAAAGATGAGTTCTTAGCAATTTGTATCCTGCTCGTCTCCCCTGTTGTGCTCCAAATAAATGTCGGATTTATCTTCGTAAAGAACGAATCGGATGGAGATGTAAGTGCAAGAGTTAATCCAGTTACAATTCGTATCATCCTCGAAGCTGAGGTCTCTGTATTGCCGACAGCATCCATCGCCACGACGTGCCAGTAATATGTATCGCTCAAATATCCTGACGGTGTGTAAGAGGCAGATAAGGTCACTTTTGAATCGTAAATAGAAGTGAATAGCGGCGAAGTTGAAATCTCAAACCGATACGTATCAGCATCGCCGAACCATGTGAAGGTCGGAGTCGAGTCGTTCGTCACAGTATCAGCAGACGGGCTCGATAACGTGACCGTGACTGATGTGTCAATATAAAGAATCCGCGAAGAAGCATATAGACTGTTTCCTGCTCGGTCTCTTGCTCGGACTCGCCAGTAATAAGTATCTGCTTTGTAATAAGTCGATGGTGTATATGGTGATGCAGCAGTTCTCGAATCATAATACAGAGCAAACGACGGATCGGGCGAGACTTGAATAGTGTATGTGTCGGCGTCGCCGGACCACGTAAACGTCGGAGTCGTATCGTTTGTATCAGTTGCGTCGACC
>PEWQ01000103.1 GCA_002780065.1 Candidatus Hydrogenedentes bacterium CG07_land_8_20_14_0_80_42_17 | reverse complement strand
AGCCGATAGAATAAAAGAAAAAGGATTTTGTTTTGAAGGAAATATTTTTTCGAGAATCGACGAGACACTTGATATGCTTCGCGGCTTGATTCCATTTCAGTCAGGAACTGATTAAAAATAAAAATGCAATTTAAGCTTTTTGAAGGAGAAGAAAGTTCTTCGAGTGCGATTATTGTAGTCACTATTGCGACGTTTGCAGGGCAGGCTCTGGGTTTTTTGACGTCTGTAATATCAGCCGCGCTTTTCGGAGCAGGTTCAGATATGGACGCATTCATGGCAGTAAACGCACTGCCACAGTATATCGTGTCGGTATTTCTAGGCTCTATCGGATTTGTTTTCATTCCGGTTTTCGTAGATACTCTTGAAAAGAAAGGCACTGCCAAAGCGAGTGAACTTGCTTCGACAATCTTCAATATTGTGCTTCTGATTTTTATTTTGATGACGGCGGCAAGTTTGATTCTATCGAAGAGAATTCTAGAATTGCTCGTGCCGGGGCTCGATGCGGTTTCATTTAAAACTGCGCATTCGATAGCTCTTATTTTATGGCCAACCATTACAGCGTGCGGAATTATAACGATGCTGACTTATCTAAGCCAATCGTTAAAAAAATTTGTGTGGCAGGCTTTAACACCGGTAATTGGCGGAATAATGTATTTAATTCTTCTTATAGCCTTCGGAGTAAGATTCGGCATAAAAGGAATGGCTTACGCCGCAACAATAAGTGTTTTTTTGCAGGCTGTATTGCTTCTGCCGCTTTTGAAAAATATTTGGAAATTTAAAATCACTCTTTTCAATCCTGAACTGCATAAGATTTTCAAAATGCTCTGGCCGCTCTTTTTCTCTAATTTATTTATTCAGCTTATTCCTCTGATTGACAGGTATTTAGCCTCCTACATGGCAGAAGGAAGCATTTCGCATTTGGGATACGCAATGAAACTTCTTACGTTATTTTCAATTGTGATTTCCGGAAGCGTCAGCACTGTGCTCTTTCCGAGAATGGCCGCGGAAAATTCGCGCTCCGACATAAAAGGGTTTGTGCAAACCATATCTAAAGGCTTGAGATTCATCTGGCTCTTTACAGCTCCGGCAATTCTGATTGGAATTGCGCTTTCAAATCAGCTTGTGGAGATAGTCTTTCAGCGCGGAGCGTTCACTCTAGAGAACTCCGGCGCGGTGGCAGGCGTGCTTCGGATTTATCTCATAGCGCTTGGCGGAATGACGCTTGCAGAGATTACAGCCAGAGCTCTTTACGTTATGGGTAAAACCCGATTTATCGCCGTTCTGAAGGTGTTTCAAGCACTTTTCTATATTTGCGTCGCAAGAGTATTTTCTGCTCGATGGGGAATTTATGGAATTGCGTCTGCATTTGTCCTTCTGAATTATCTCTCGTTTGGACTTCAGATTTTTGTCGTGAAATTTCATTTTGATGAAAGCGAATTGAAGAGGATTTTTAAGTCATTTTCACTTGACGTCTTATCAGCGCTTCTCGCCTCCAGCATTGCATATATCTTTGCATATAGTTTTTCTTCTTTGGCGGGATTTACGATAGGAGCTTTGACAGGAGTCTTTGTGTACTTTGCATTTCTATTTTTGATTCGGTCTGCGGATATTTACGAACTTATCGATCGGATTGGAGAAATCATTGAGGCTCGAAGAGCGCTGAAACAGAAATGAAAATTTTTTACATAACTGAAGGTTATCTCGATCGAAAAAATGGTACGACTTCTCATATCAAAGGTTTCATAGAGGGAATGCGCACTGCAGGTCTCGATGTGCTCTCTTTTTTGAGAAGAGACGATTCGACAGGGTCGGTGGAAATACCAGAAGTTAATATTGCTTTGTTGGGAACATTGCTGTCTCAAAAGAAGATGTTGGATGCGGTTATGAGCGCCGCAAAAAATTCGAAGCCGGCTTTAATCTTCGGAAGAGTTGAATATCAGAGTATTGCTCCGTGGCTTGCCGCGAGGCGATTGAGAGTGCCGCTCGTTGCGGATTTGAACGGCGATCTCGAGTTCCAGATGCGTGAGCGTTCATTTCGAGAACGAGTATTGTCCAGATATACGGAATATAATTTTTTGAAGAGCGCTTCTCGAATTATTGTGACCTCAGCCGCAATGGCTGAACGAGTTGGAAAGAGATTGGCAATCTCACTCGATAAGTTCAGAGTTTTGCCGATGGGTATTGCCGACAATTTTTTCGGGGCTTTGACTGATAGAGATGAAGCTAGAAAAATACTCAATATTCCTCAGAACATTTATTCTATTTTGTTTGTCGGACATTTAAATGAGTGGCAAGGAGTGGAGGAACTGATGCGCCTTGCAAAGAGTTTTAAAGATTGCGAGTTATGGATTGCGGGCGAAGGCTCCTCTAAAAATAAATTCGAAATTATGGCTAGAGGTCTGCCTGTGCGGTTTCTTGGCGCGTTTGAGCCTGAAAAGATGCCTCTGCTTCTTTCCTCTGCGGATATTTTGATTCAGCCTCCGAGAAGAGAAGAACACGTGGGTATGCCGACTCGAATGGCTGAATATTTAGCATCAGGGAAACCTGTGATAGCATCGGATCGGCATCGAACTGAAAATGAGTTTGCGAGGCAAGGTTTGATATTTACAGCGGATTTCAAAAAGCCTGAAGATGTAATGAGTTTGCTCGGAAGAATTCGCAAGGATATATCTTCCTTTGCTCCGATGCTTCTTGATGCTCAAGAATATGCGAAGAACTATTTGAGATGGTCATCAATTGGTAAAAGCCTTTTTGAAATATTTGAAGAAGTAAGAAATGATTACTCGGATTGACAGGAAAAATAACTATAAAAATATAAGCCAGGCACCATCACCCTCCAATTGTCAATAAATCCCAGTCACTTACCACCGACTTTTCGGGAAACTCCAACTTTTTTTGCCTTGACTCTTGCTTTCCATTTAAGTAATTTGAAATTTATTGTGGAGAAATCAAAGTTTCTATCTTCTAATAAAAATACGAATGGAGATTCGGATAGAAGGGCCGATAGCATTTGGTCTAGCCGAGTCTGGCGGCGCCGATTTTTTTTCGCTAGTCTTGCTGTCATTTTGATCGCGGCTCTCTTTGCTGTTCCGATTGCTTGGAAGAAACCTGTGAGCACAACGGGAATTCCGTTTGCAATATCTGCCGAGGAGCGGGAACTTCTTGAGCTTGTCGAGAAGTCCGCGTTTGATTTTTTCTGGAACGAGTGCAATACAGATAACGGACTGATCAAGGACCGCGCCAGCTATCGCTACAAGACACCTTTAGATTATTCGCCAAGCACTATTGCCGGGGCAGGCTATGCTCTTTCCGGATACTGCATTGGTGTTGAAAAAGGCTGGATAACACGCGAGCAGGCATACAATCGCGCACTTAGAACATTACAGTTCTTCAGCAGGATGCAGGAGGTTCATGGATTCTTCTATCACTTTGTGGACATTAAGAGCGGAGTGAGAACTTGGAAGAGCGAGCTGTCGCCCATCGACTCAACGCTATTCATTGCCGGAGCTCTTCACGCGGGACAATATTTCAAGGGGACTGAGGTGGAAAAACTTTCGCGCGAGCTGTATGAGCGGATGGACTGGCCATGGATGATGAATGGCGGACGCACTCTAGCACTAGGCTGGAGCCCCGAGAAGGGCTTTCAGGAATGGAGATGGGACCACTACAGTGAGGCTGTGCTTATGTATCTTCTTGCAATTGGCTCGCCCACACATCCGCTCCCGCCTAGTGTGTGGCACGAGTTATCGCGGCCTATGTCGCGTTATGGAGAACACACTTGCATTGCTTCGGCGCCGCTCTTCACGCACCAGTACCCTCAGGTATGGTTCGACCTGCGCAACAAGCACGACGACTATGCCGACTATTTTCAGAATTCGATTCAGGCAACGCTGGCTAATCGTCAATTTTGCATCGACGAGATGACTAACTTCTCGACCTATGGTCCAAACGTCTGGGGGCTGACCGCATGTCAGGCGCCGGACGGATACCATGCTTACGGTGCTAAGCCTGGTAGAGCTCTGCATGACGGCACCATCGCCCCCACGGCTGCGATCGGTTCTATTGTCTTCACTCCGCGTGAGTCTATCGATTTCATAAAGTATGTTTACCAAAAATATCCGCAGTTCTGGGGACATTATGGTTTCACAGATGCTTTCAACCTCGACAAGAATTGGCAGTCACAGGAAGTTCTTGCCATTGATCAGGGCACGATCATGTTAATGATCGAGAATTTTCTGACCGGTCAAGTTTGGCGCGAGTTCATGCAGAATGATGCCGTTCAGCGAGGTATGAAACTCGCAGGATTCATCGAGGGTAAAATGTCCGGCAACAATCAGGAGATCATCTGCGAGTATTTTGAATCGAAGCTGGATCAACAGCCTACCGCTGTTATACCGCTCCTAACCGCTCCTCCGGTCATTGATGGCAATCCTGGCGATTGGCATGTTGATACGCAAATTATGCTCGATCCGAAGACAAATCTGGAGGACGGGTCAATTCAGCGAGTTGGAGATATACACGCTGACGTAAGAATTGCTTATGACGAGCGAGCATTGTATATTCTAGCTGTGGTGAAAGACGATGAGCTGGTTACGCTTCAGACCGACCCGACCAAGATTTTCTTGGACGACCTCGTGGAAATTTATATCGATCCTGAGAATAACAATTTAGCATGGGGCAGTTCTAATGATTTTCAGATTGGCCTGACGCCGAGCAGTCCTGAAGGCGGCGGAGCGCGAAGCTGGGCATGGTTCCAGAAGTTCGACGGCGGCGAGAACATTCGCGTTGCATCCTCTGTGCGCGCTAATGATTACGTGATCGAGGCCGCGATTGACTGGAAGTTTCTCGGCGTCACACCCTTGCCGGGAAAGATCATGCAATTAAATGTAGCGGTGAATGACAAGGACATTTCGAACAAGGCCAAACTCACATGGTTCTTTCATGATCCTGGGATTACATTGGGCCGCGTTATTCTGGGAGGAAAATTATGAAGAAAATTGTTATGTTCCGGCCGCTACGAGTGCGATTCGGTATTTCTGTTTTGGTTGGCATTTTCCTAATTCTATCGGCCGCGTGCGGTAAAGAACAGAATGCGTCTTCGGTCGGAGACGCATCAACGTATCAGAACTCAGATAAGTCTGGGCAGGAAGTCAACGTATCACCGCTCAAAGGCATGAGAGTGGTAAAAGCCGACACACAGGTGACTGAAGGAGAGACCAACGCGATTTCATCTGCTACGCAGTCCGATGTTCTGCTAATCGACGACTTCAACGACGGAGAAAAGCCGAATCTTATTGGCGGCAACTACGGCGCATGGAACCGTGATCCACTTGACGAAACTCAAGGCTGTATGGAGGAGTTCAGTCTGGAAAACCACGGTGTCGGCGCCGGCATCAGCCTCAAGCTTACTTATGACGTTGAATCGCCTAATCCGGCTTTCAACGGCTTTTGGATGAAGCTGAATGAGATTGATCTTTCAGGGTACAAAGAACTTGTTTTCTATGTGCGGGGCGACCATGAAAAAGGTTTTACCAGGCGAATTAAGGTGGAATTGAAGAATAATATTGTTGGTGAGAAGAGCCCGGTTATCATAGATGGAATCACTGATGACTGGACACGCTTTCGAATTCCTCTCAAGCAATTTTATTCTATCAATGACTGGACGAAAATTTCGGAATTTGTAATTGTATTTGATGACGAGATGGCAACCAAAAAAGTGGGAGCTATTTTTATCGACGACATTTATTTCTGGAGGTAATGGGGGATATGAGTTTGCTGTCAAAACATAGCAATAAAGAAGGAGAGGATCAGCGCAATCGGCGTCTAGTTACCATGCAGGTTCCGATTAAGATCAGCGGTGCGGAAAACCTTCTTTTTGATGGATACACAACCGGGTTGAATGAGAAAGGCATGGCCGGCCGGCTCAACCTTGTCTCCGGAAAGTTTCCGTCACGTCTGGAGGGAACTACGGTTCAGGTCACTCTCGACCTGCCCAAGGAACGTCCTTTTGATGCGATTGAAGGAAAGATACTGCGCTCTGAGCCGTCATGGACGCCGGGGTATAAATATTTTATTGCAATTAGATTTAGCAGCATCAGCACTGATGACATTGAGTATCTCAAAAACTTCATACAGTGGCGCGAGCACCGCTATTACATGCAGGAACGGCCGGCACGTTCATGGTATCTTTTCGCGAACAAGGATCATCGGCAGTACGGCCCTTTGACCACATCTGAGGTTATGGATTCAATTAGACAGAAGGCTGTGTCAAATGAAGATCTCATATGGTCTGCGGAGCGCGGGGAGTGGGTGCGTTTTTCGGAGAAGGCGTTCGTCGAGATTGCGACCGTGCCGCGTCGCAAGTCGTGGCTTGCGTTCGCCGCTGGGCTTATGATCTCTGTGCTCATCGGAGGCGGTATATTAGGCTATCGCGACGGTTGGCTCGACTTTACGTCTGCGGCGAACGGATATCGAGATGGTTGCCGGCTTCTTCGAGAGAATAATCTGCATCTCGCAATGCAACGCTTCGGAGAAGTGGTGCGTAGCAGCGATGGACATGCTTGGGCCGCACTCTCGGCTGACGCGCTCGTGGTGGCGCATCGAAAATTGAAGCTTGATCAATCGCGTACCGCCGCTCGCGAAAAATTGGGACTGCTGAATAAGATTTCACTCGATAAGCAGGACAATGCTCTTGTGCTCAATGACTATGGAGATTGTTATTACCGGCTGGATGAGCCGGAAAAGGCACTCGACTATTTTCTTAAGGCTTTGGAAAAGTTGCCGGACCGGCGGCGCCTGCACTTTAATATCGGAACTACGTATCTTCGTATGGGTAACTTTCAATCCGCGCTGGCTCATTTTGAGAAGGTGGGCGAGCAGTTGAAGAATAACCCTGATCTCTTTATAAACATGGGTCTGGCGCAGATTGCACTCGGAAAACGGCGGGAGGCTATGGAGAATTTTGACAAGGCTGTTTTCCTAAGCCCCGAGGATGCTGAAATTCGCGAGGTAATCGCGCATGCTCTTGAGACTGGAGCGACGTCATGACGCAAGAACAGCTCAAGGTTGCCGGTCATCGTCGTCTTAACTTTCGACTACTTATCTTAACTATACTTTTTATTGTGATTACCTGTTCAATTCTGCTCTTCTACTACGCCGCCTACACCATCAATACCGCAATAAAGCCCGATGACCGTATCACACTGAAGGATCTAATCAGACCGACTTTGTATGAATCTCTCGTCGGTATCGATATCGGCGACAGCGTCTTGGCGAATCGGGAGATTGTGGTTTTAGAGGCACCTGACATAGACGTAATTCGCTCTAAGCTGAATGCTGAACAGCAGAAGGCTGACGTGGATTCGCCGCCGGTCGGGACACTTCTCGTCTGCGACTTTGACAAGGACGGTGTCACTGATCGTGAGTGGTCATGTCCTGTGGGCGGATGGGTGAGCGATCCCACTGACCCGACAATTAAGTTTCTCGAATCTTACGATCCGATTAATCGTTTCGGCTCAAAAGGATATGCACTGAAACTCTGGTACGACATTGAGTCTCCAAATCCTGGCTTCGGCGGAATCTGGATTCAGTTCAAGAACGGACCTGATCGGCAGACACTCGATCTCTCGCACTATCGTATCCTCTCCATGATGATTAAGTCTTCAGCCAGCAACATGAGCGGCATGTCGCGGGTTAAGCTGGAGATGAAGAACCAAGAAGAGGTGGGAACTACTCAAGTCGAAGGCATCACTGCGAAGTGGACCAGATTTGACATACCGTTGAAGAATTTCAAGGGCATAACTGATTGGACCCGAATGAAGGAGATGACGGTTGTCATCACTCCGGAACTTGCGGATGTAAAGGAAGGCTTGCTCTTCTTCGATGAGATCATGTTCAAGTAGCGTCGATAAGAGATAATTATTTGATCAACTTGAAGTCGTCAATCAGCAGAACTCCATTTGGAGCCGATGCTGTTTGTGCGTCGACAAGAAGGATTATCTCCGTCATCTCCGATCGATTCGTAATACCGGTGAATTGCGATATCGGAATTTTGAATTCATTCCATGTGTTCGTGATTCCGTTTACAATAACACGGCTTACCTCGTTGCGGTT
>PEWQ01000207.1 GCA_002780065.1 Candidatus Hydrogenedentes bacterium CG07_land_8_20_14_0_80_42_17 | reverse complement strand
TTACAGAAAAACTAGAAAAGATGACAGGCAGGATATTAAAACCACAGAAACCGGGAAGGAAAAAACTAAATAAGTGATGTGTCCCCGTATTTCCCCCGTATTCCACAAGTTATCCACAACTGTAAAAATATACATTAATAATAATTACAATAATTAAAATAATTAGTATAATTAAAGTAGTGAATGTATTTAGGAGGTGCGGAAGTTGAAGAGCAGAACTAATAAAAAAAGCCGGTTAAAAATTACCGTAAAGAATTTTAGTGAAAGAAACAATGAATCAACTTTAACGTCATTCGAGGCCGCTGATAGGCTTGGAGTCTCTTTTACGGCTGTCAATTATTGGATTGACCGTGGAATAATTCGCGGGTTTAAAACTCCGGGCGGACACAGAAGAATTTTATCCAGTGAATTGGACGAATTTGCAGAACGGTACGGCTTTAAACAGAATAAGAATAAAAAAACGAAAATTCTCATAGTAGATGACGATTCAGCTTTCCGAAGAGCTCTTATCAGAAGATTGAAAGCGGCAAAATTAGAGCTATCTATACTCGAAGCTACAGACGGTTTTGAGGCTGGAAGCATTATAACTGAACAAAAACCTTCTCTCATTTTGCTCGATCTCGAGTTGCCCGGAATAGACGGCTTTGAAGTAATGAAACGTATACGCAAAATATCGAATAAATCTGAAGTCATAGTTATTTCAGGCTATACAGAAAAATCGAATAAAACTCTTGCAAAGAAACTCGGCGCATTGAGTTTTTTTGGAAAGCCTTTGAATACTGAGTTACTTATTTCGACAATTTCAAAGTGCTTGAACACTCCGCCGCAAGGCATTTCGAGAAGACGCGGCAAAAATCATGAGTGACTCTACAAAGAAGGTTTCTCCGCTTGCCGCTCTAAAGGCAGAGTCTGTTATTGCGAACGCATTAAAAGCTGTTGAAGATTTAAGTGCTATTTTGCCGAAAAAAATTGCAAATATTTCGGATCTTAACAAAATTTTGGATAATATATCTCCTACCAATTCCGAATTTCTGAAAGCTCTAGACGAATTAGCGGATGCGGAGACCAATTTTATTAAACCAAAGCCTGCTGAATTAAAGATTGATATTTCCGATGACTGCATGACTGCCGAGCTGATTGTGCTTCCTCCGATTGCAGGCGGCGAAGTGCCTTCGTTAGATGAAGCTCTGGATATATTGAAAACAAAATTTGGCATCGCTCATGGCGTGGATATAGATGCAGTCGAAAGACTTCTTGCTTTGCCTTTGGATAAAACCAGACGCGGAGTTGTAGCAAAAGGAACTCCACCTGTTCCAGGAAACGATGGTGAGTGGGAGATTGTTTTTTTATCTGAAGAATCCAATATCGAGTTTGACGAATTTGGAAGAATCGATTACAGGACATTTGCCTCGAAAAGAAATGTCGAAGCAGGAACTGTATTAGCCGTAAAACATTCTCCAACGCCTCCGACGCCGGGAAATGACGTAAAGGGCAAATTACTTTTTCCTGCTGATATAACTAATTGCGAGTCATTTACTGCGGGAAAAGGAACTGAACTTAAGGATAACAAAATTGTTGCAGTAAGCTCAGGAGAATTTCGGCTTGAACAAATGGCCGGTTCCAAAGTCCTATCGATAATTCCGATAAAAAGAATTGACAGCGATATTGATCTTTCTACGGGCAATATCGACTTCCCCGGCTCGGTTATAATCAAAGGCACGGTGACGGACGGATTCGAGGTAAAAGCTAGAGGCAACATTGAAATAGGCGGTTTGATTTTAGGCGCTAAAGTTGAAGCTGACGGAACGATCAAAGTGCGCGGCGGAATTATTACTAAGGAAAGCGGTTTTGTCTCCGCAAAGGGCGATATTACGGCAAAATTCATTGAAAATTCCAATATCGATTGTCTCGGAAATATTTATGTTGAGAAGGGAATACTTCATTCAAACGTGAATCTTCTTGGAACACTGTCGGTGCTAGGAAATCCCGGAGCTATTGTCGGAGGAAGAATAAGAACAGGCAGCGGCATTCACTGCAAAGTTCTAGGTTCGGTAAGCGGTACTTTAATGAAAGTTTTTTTTGGAGAAAATTTTGTGGCATTTCAGCGTCTCGAGCGGATTGAAAAAGGAATTTCGATTCTGCGAGATAAATTTAGAGATATTGATAATACGCTGACATCTCTGCCGAAAGCTGAAGAACTCGATGATTCGGCAAAGAATATTATCGACCATTTAGTTTCGACTCGGATAAAGCTTTTGACTGAACTTAGAAAACTTATGACTCTTCGAGTCACTGTTATTGCGGAAACGGACGATGTTCCGAAAGGCGAAATAAAAGTACTAAACGAGACTTATCCAGGTGTGACGCTTTCTTCTAGGGGCGTGGAATTGCCAATAGAAACTCTTCACGTCAGAAGCAGGTTTATTCTTCAAAAGGACAGAATCGAGGTGGTTTCTTATGAGTGACGTATTGAATCGAAAGAATGAAATAGAAAAATTATTATCTTCTATTTTAACGGAGACTGAATCGATATTACAGTCGGCAGTATCCGAAAATATAAAAGAGTCTGCGATGAATATCCGCCTTACTGCAAAAAAAATTCAGGAGATTGTAAATTCAAGCGGCAAATCCATGAAATCTTCAGAAAAAAGTTTTGATTCCGTAAGCTTGAATGGAGTAATAAGAAAGGCGTTGGAATTTTTTGATTCTGATATTTCGAATGGAAAAATTTTGATAGAAAGAAATTTGATTGAACTGCCTGCTGTTTACGGAGATTTTAATGACCTTTTACAAGTGGTTATGAATTTGATCTCAAACGCTATTGAAGCACTTCGAACAGCCGATGCTAAAATAATTTTTATTGAAACTTTTATGGATGAAGATTCGGTTGGTTTTTCCATAGAAGATTCAGGAGCGGGAATATCTTACGAGCAAAGAGAAAAGATATTTCAGCGCTATTTGTCTACAAAAAATTTGAGCGAGGGATTAGGGCTCGGACTTTCCGTGTGCAAAGAGATTGTCGAGAATGCCGGCGGCAGAATTTCTGCAACTGACCCTAAAAAACTCGGAGGAGCGAGGTTTGAGGTTGTTTTTGCGAAGAAGCTTCAATCTGTTGAAATCCCTTCGACTCCTAAATCTAATCTCAGGGTCTTGGTGCTCGAAGATGACCCGGAGATGGGCAGATCTCTTTACAAAATCTTTTCCGGAAAGAAGAACAAAACTGTTATTTGCGAAACAGCAAAGGACAGCATCTCGCGATTGCGGAGCGAAAAGTTCGATCTTATTGTTGCAGATTATTTGCTTGATGAAATGAACGGGCTCGCATTTCTCGATTCAATGAAACTGGTTTTAGGAGATGATATGCCGCCGGCTTTGATTATGAGCGGAAAAGAGCGCGAAGAGATAGAAGCGTTCGGTTATGTATTTCTCAAAAAACCTTTTTTCGCAGAAGAATTATGGAGAGCGGTTAATAAAGCTATGGAAATGAAATTACAAAAAGGAGGACAGTGATGGGGAAAAAATATTCGAAGCAGTTTCATGATCTTAACAATACGTTAGGAGCTATTGCTATAAATCTCGAGGTTGCAAACGATGAGGAGTTCTGCAGGGACATTGCTCTGGAATCCGTTCAAGAAGCTTTAGCCGAGGTAAAAAAATTGAGGGATCAGATAGGCGAACTCAGAGAGTTGCTTGATATAGAAGAGTGAATAAAATGGCGGCGGAAAAGAAAGCTCATAAGTTTTTTTCATTGAAGAAACGTCTGCTTTTAATAGGCGGAAGTATTTTTCTCTTTTGCTTTATTATTTTTGTAGCTATTGCAATGCTTTTGAATAACAAGGCAATCGAACTATTTGAAAAGCATGAGGAAATATCCAGGCTGTCAGCCGCTGTCAAACTAATGATGTATGAAAAAGAAGATTTGAGTTTGCAATGCGCTGATTGGGGCGCATGGAATGAAACATACCGTTTCGTTGATGAATTGAATAAAGAATACGCTGATGCGAATTTGAATGAAGCGGCAATGAAGAATATCAATGTTGAGGCTATTGCGCTTTTTAGACTCGATACTGATACTCCGATTTCAATTACTGCTTTGAGTGGTAGTGATACTGAAGTGATAGTCAGGAGCGCAATGAAATTTGTCGAGGGAATGAACAGAACCACTTTCAACCATAAAATCAAGCCGAGAACAGGGTTCGAAGTATGTAATGATAGCGCCGTCATCATTTCGGCTCATCCTATTCTTTTGGGCGGCTTCCGAGGCTCTCAAAAAGGAATAATCGTTATGGTGCGAAGAATCGGGAAGGATATGCTGGAGCGATTAGGCAGTATAACAGGTTCCACAATAGAGATTACTATTCCTGTTTCAATATCAGCGACGGATACAATGGCTTATGTTAAGTTAGATGGTAATTCGGTTAGTGCCTCGGGAATTATTTACAATAGAAGCAATACTCCTATTTTTGAATTCAGTTCGAAATCTCAGAATCACTCAAACAAATTCTTCAGGGCAACATTGGTTTATCTCATTATTGGGGCATTGCTTGCATCGATGCTTGTAAGTTTTATCTTCCATAAAATTATCGACTATTGGGTTGTTGAAAGAATCAAACGATTTTATTCCGAAGCGGTGAAGAGTGACAGAGACAAAAAACTGGACGCGAGAGTTGTCGGAGGAAATGACGAGATAACCGAGCTTGCTGTAAAGATGAGAAATATTTTGTTGGCATCGAGTTTTAACGCAACAATGTACGATACTATTTCGACAAAGTTCCAAGCGATTTTTATGACTATGCAGGAAGGAAACTGCATAACTGACTTGAACGGAACGACATTGATTTACAATTCAAAATTATCTGAAATTTTCGAATTGGATCCGGGAATAATTGTTACCATAGCAATTTCGGATTTTTTGGATGAGCCGCAAAAAAATAGCTTTATTGAAGCACTGAAAGAGATAGCCAATGGCAAGAGAGCATCGTTCAGACTTCGTTTAAAACTCAAGAATGGAAAAGAAAAACCGGTTGAAGTTTCAGGAACTCCTCTGCTGACGAAACATCAGGAATTTCTAGGAGCTCTATTGACATTCATAGATGTTTCACAATTAGAGCATACGCGACTAGAACTCAAATTCCAAAAAGATTTATTTGAATACATCGCAGGCGCATCGCTGGATGGAATAGCTATTATGGACGAGACCGGACAGATAACTTTCAATAATGCCGAATTTAACAGGATACTTATTACTGATCAAAAAGATGATAACAGAAGTGAAGTCTTGAAAAACGTGCTGTCGAAAAATGATCTAACCGTGACTAAATTATCAGGAGATGAAGTTTTCAAGACATTTATTGAAAGAAAAGATGGCACAAGAATAGAACTCGAGATTTCAATTTTGCCGTTTCAGACTAATGAAAAGTCTTACAACTTTATTGTGCTTCGCAACATCAACGAAAAGAGAAGGGATGAAGATAGAGAAATTAAATTGAGTAAACTCGAGACTATTGCGAGGCTTACCGGAGGATTGGCTCACGATTTCAACAACATCATGACTGTAATAAGAAATAATGCCGAGCTACTGAAAAACAATCAAGGTACAGATTGTTTTAATGCCGACATAGTGCTAGACATAATCGAAGCATCTGACCGAGCTTCGAGTCTTACTAAAAAACTTCTTCAATTTGGGCGGCAGGAGGCGCCTAAGTTACAATATGTGAATTTGAATGAATGTTTGAATAATAGCAAACGTTATTTAATGAGCCTGAGCAGAGAGAATATTAAATTGCAATTTGAGTGTACACCTCTTAATGGTTGTATTTATATAGATGTTGTTCAGCTCGAACAGATAATCTCGAATTTGTTAATTAATTCCGTTGAGGCAATTCCTGATGTTGGGAAAATAACGATTCAAACTAACGTATGTCATTTTGATCTTCAGAAAAAAATAGGAAAATTTACCGTTCCTGAGGGTGATTACATCAGTCTACAAATAATCGATAATGGAATAGGCATCGATGAGAATGCTCTGGATAAAATATTCGAGCCGCTCTATACGACAAAAGAGAAGGGGACGGGATTAGGGCTTGCATCTATTTATAGTATTGTCAAACAGAACAACGGATTTATCTGCGTGGAAAGCTCACCTGGCGTAGGAACTATGGTGGCTATATTGTTTCAATATTATCCTATGTCAATGAAATCTGTTTTGCCGAAACAAGTAAAAATAGACAAGAAAGAAGAATATACGAAAGGGAAAAAAATCTTAGTTGTTGAGGATGAAAATCAGATACGGAAACTGGTAAAGAGAAGATTGAGTTCGCTCGGCTATAAAGTTTTTGATGCAGAGTCACCGCAAGTTGCTCTTCAATTAGCGGAAAAAGAGCAGAGCTTTGATCTCTTGGTGACAGATGTGATAATGCCGGGAATGAACGGATTTGAATTTGCAAATATTATGAAAGAACGTTTTCCAGGCTTGAATGTAATTTACATTTCAGGTTATGCGAGAAAGGATTTAATTAAGCAACTGCCTTTATCGGAGCGAGACAACCTATTGACCAAACCATTTTTGCTACAGGAACTTGTCGATTTAATTGAGAAGACAATTGCTAAAGCAGAGGAGAGTGTAAAATGACAAAAGGGCGCATTTTAATTGTTGAAGACGACTTGAATTATGTAAATGCTTTGCAGAATTATCTGTCAAGTGACGGATGGGATTCTGTGGCAAAGGAACGGGGTTCCGAAGCGCTCGAGGTTCTCAAGAAAGAAAAATTTGATTTAGCTCTTGTCGACTGTTGGCTTCCCGGCGTTTCAGGCTTTGAAGTGATGAAGACGATCATGAAGGTCAAACCGGAACTTCCTGTCATTTTGATGTCCGGCATGTGGACAAAAGCCACCGAGACTGAGGCTCTAAAGCAGGGCGCAGTCTCTTTCGTTCATAAAGAAAAGGCGGAAGAGGAACTCAAAGCTGCGATTGAAGCGGGACTAACTCGAAAGGCCGATGAAGCATTAGCCAAGCCTCTTGAAAAGCAGAAAGGGAAAATTCTTCTTGTCGATGACCATGAGGGCTTCAGGCACGCGGCGCGGCGCATTCTGGAAAAAGCGGGATTTAAGGTGGAGGAATCCGATTCGGCGAATTCTACTCTGGATATATGGAAAAAGGGAGACTTCGATCTTGCGTTTATCGACATTCACCTGCCGGATGTTAGTGGTATCGAAATCGCAAAAGTTCTTGGCGCGGTTGACGAAAGTATGGTGATTGCTTTTATCTCAGGCGAAGCGAATCGAGAGGAGAAAATTGAAGCTCAAAAATATTCTGTGACTTCATGTATCGATAAAGTTTACGGCATCGAAAGACTTCCTATTATAGCGGAATCGCTAATTAAAGATGCGAGGGAGCAGAGACAGCAAGTGCTGGCAGAAGAGAATAGCAACATGGCGGACAAGTTCGAGTCGGGAACGAAGAGATCATTTATATGCTTCAAGCATTTTCTTAAAAAACCTGAAACCAAAATAGTGCTGTTAGGAATGATTTTTGCCGCGATCTTTGCCATATTTGTTCTGAAATTAATTAGTGAAGCTGAATTGAAGAACCTGTCTCTTGATAATTCGAATATTAGTGTATCCGAGATGTATAAGAGAATAGATGGCTATCTTTCCAGAGATGAAAAGAGAGAACTGGAAAGAGAAAGGAGATAGTGATGGCGAGAATACTTTTTATAGATGATGACGATGGATTTAGAAATGCTCTAACTCGGCACCTGATTAGAAAAGGACATACTGTCACTTCGATCGGCGATTACAACAAGGTTCGAGAAAAACTTGACGTGAGGCAATTCGATATAGTTCTATTAGATTTCTGTTTCCCGGATACATCAGGTTCTGAGATATTTTCGCTTTTGCATCTTGTGCAGGGTGAAAACGATTTTGAGATAGTGAATCCTCCGAATGTAGTTCTCATAACAGGACATCCAAAGGAGTTCATCGAGGATAAGCTGTTAGTTTTAAAAGCTACTCGATGTTTAGTCAAACCTGTAACTAAAGAAGAGATTGACAGAGTCATATCAGAATTGACTGAGAACAGGGCTCGTGAAAGTAGCATTTTTGAATCACGGAGAAACAGAGACACGGAGATTTTTTAAATAATTTTTTATTTTATCTTTTTTTCCTTGTCTCTAGCCCAACTTCAACAGTTTGAAAGCC
>PEWQ01000095.1 GCA_002780065.1 Candidatus Hydrogenedentes bacterium CG07_land_8_20_14_0_80_42_17 | reverse complement strand
GGCGTCCATTGACGCGGGGCGTCCATTGACGCGGGGCGCCTGTGCCTCCAGATGAGATGCAATTTTTCCTCTTCCAAAGAACGTGCGAAATAATTGAAAAATGAAAATTGGAAAAATCAAATTTTCAATTTGCACTTTCCAATTTGCAATTTCAAATATAATAACATACCAGCAATCTGTTAGCATTAAGAGATTGCTTCGCACTTTCGGTGCTCGCAATGACAGCAGGAAATTGCGTGGAGCGGGGCGTCCATTGATGCGGGGCGTCCATTAACGCGTAGCGTCCATTGATGCCTCTCACATGCAGAATAAGTTACGCAACGAAAGTGTCAAAGTATCAATATGACACCTTTTTCTGAGATCGATCTCAGGACCTGTGCCAAGTATTTTTATATCCTTGTCGTAATCTCTCTCTATTATTAGAGAGCCTTGAATAAGCACAGCGTTTCGAATCCTTCTGCCTGCAAGACCTAATATCTTCTTTCCTTGAAAAAGAAGTTCGAAGCCCAATGCTCCGTCAAAGCATCTCGAAGGAATGTCTCTGCCGATCTTCTTCTCTGCCGGAGCCGTCGCCACTCCTTGCTCTTTCAGCGCGTCTTGAACAGCATTTGAAACTATTCGATAAGATTTTTCCATTCCGATTTCTTTCGAAATAAATGCAACTCCAAAACATAAATCTTTTTCGTGCCTCAAAATCCCGCCGCCGGTCGGTCTTCTCGCAAAATCATGTCCTAACGATTTCCATCTCTCTATCGTTTCTTCCTCAACCTTCGCAAACCTTCCTGCAGTGATGGAAGGATTTGCAAACTGATATATCTCCACTCGAGTCTTTCCGTCTTTTATCACGGATTCAAGATTTCTAAAATCACGTTCCATCAATTCGGAAGCGGGAAGAATATCAAAATCGTTCATCACACAGCACTAAAGTACGCAGGCTAAAGCCTGCGGCTACCGTTCGTGTTGAATTGCTGTAGCGCGCCGCGCCACTCATCTTGCGTATTCCCAGATCACCCAATCCTCTACCCTTTTCTGAAACAAATTCAAATCGCAAAAAGTTATTGAATCGATAACTTGTTCCGTATTTCTTCCTGCAGAAAAAAGTGTCATCATATCCGCAAGCGAATGCTCTCCAAAATTTTCAGCAAGAAATTTCACTGCCGCGCCGGCCTCAACATAAGCCAGCCTGATATCAGTATTTCCAGGCAGAGAAGCAAAAGGTTTAGCAAGATCCGAAAACAAAATCGTGCGTCGATCTTTTATCGCATTTACAAGATACGAAGCGTCAGTCAAAGGGTCCCATCTTTCGCCTTCCAAATATCTCGAAAAACCTTCATGCAACCACGCTGGAATCTTCTCCGGCGCAAGCTCCTCAATCATGGCATGAGTAACCTCATGACGAATTATCTTTGTCAAATATCTCGGATCGCGCAGAAGCTCCCCCTCACGCAATCGAATCTTTCCGTCATAAATTCCCGCCGACCAATCCGGAGCCTCAGACGACCGCTGATAGCCGTCGCCGGAATATATGATTATAGTTATCTGCTTTCGAGAAGTTCTCTCGAATAGTCGTCCTGCGCGCTCTCTGGCTTCTTCAAGAATCGGAAGAGCCTGATAAAAAAGTTCAGGCTTCCACGCTCCTTCAAATCTCACGACAAAATTAGACGCTTCGATCGTCTGATAATTCTTCGAGACCGATTCCTCCTTCTCAATCTTCAGCATGAGTTCATCGAGCCCGCGTATTGCGCTTGAAGAAAGTTCTCGCGCGCTTCGCAGATGGTGCTTGGCAAGTTCGAACTCCTCTCGCGAATAATAAATCTGTCCGAGCGCAAGATGCGCCTGAATATTTGTCGAGTCATTCTCAAGCGCGCTTCTGTAAGCAAATATAGCGTTCATCGGTCTGTTCTCCGACATATACGCGTCTCCAACTTTAACCTCGAGATTCGATGCAATGCGGCGAATAGACAAATTTGTCGAATCAAAAGTAATTGCTTTTTTAAAAAGGTCTCTCGCGCCTTCAGTGTCTCCGCTCTCTAAAAGTTTTTGACCGGTCACAGCATTAAGAACAGCAAAATCTTTTTTCAGTATTTCCAAATTCGGTTCAACCTGCATGGCTCGAGTTATATCTCTAATTGCGCTTGTAATATTGCCTGCAGTAAAGGCTCTGCCCGCGCGAAGTCTAAGCGAACTTACCAGCAGTTCGCGCCCTTCAACAGTCTCGGGGAAATCCGCAATATATGCTTCGAAGAGCGGAATTGCAGAATCAAAATTCTGCACAGCCGCGTAACCGCGCGCAGTCTCGAGCGTTGAAGCTGAAGGCGCTGATAAAAGCATAGCTGAAAGAAGAAGAGGTATCATCTCAACTTCATCACAGTGCGAGCTTGCATAACTAAATCATTTGCATCAGATTCTGTCGGAGCCTCAGCCATTATCCGAATAATCGGTTCGGTATTCGAACCTCGCACGTGGAGCCATCTGTCGCTCCAGCTTAATTTTATTCCGTCGCGCTTGTTCGCCTCGGCGCCATTCGAAATATTTTCTTCGACAGCTTGAACTGCAGATGAAATTTTTTCCGGCGCAATATCGATTTTATCTTTCACCATACAATAAACCGGAATTTCATCGGCTATGGTTTTTATCGGCAGATTGCGTTCTGCCATCAATTCGAGTATCAATGCGATTCCGGTAAACGAATCCCTCGCAGTGTGAACCTCCGGCAGCATCACGCCGCCGTTGCCTTCGCCGCCAATCGCTCCGTCGATACTGCGAAGACACTTAGAGACATTTATCTCTCCAATCTCAGTTCGATAAACCTTGGAGCCGTGCCGCTTTGCAATATCGTCGATCATACGCGAAGTAGAAAGATTCACTGCAACCGGGCGTCCCGGTTTTTTTGAAAGTACATGCTCTGTCGCAAGCGCAAGCGTATACTCTTCGGAAAGTGGAACTCCGTCCTTTGCCACCAAAGCAAGCCTGTCGGCATCAGGGTCCTGTGCAAAGCCGATGTCGGCTCCGGATTCTTTTGTAAGCTTTATGAGATCCGAAAGATTTTGAGGCCGCGGTTCCGGAGGATGCGGAAAAGGTTTATCCAACTCGGTATAAATTGAAACCACTTCGCATCCTAATTTTTTAAGAAGCAATGGAGTCATTTTCGACGCAGAGCCGTTTACGCAATCGAGTGCAACTTTAAATCTACGAGAAGAAATTAAATCAACATCAACCGCTTCGAGAATCTTTTCAATATGAAGCTCAATAGCCGAGTCTTCAATTCTCCGTGTTCCAACTTTATCATAGCTCGTCCATTCAAAACCTGTCTCGAATATTTCAGCAAGTTTCTTCGCATCATCGCGATCCAAAAAATATCCTCCCGAGCCGATAAACTTCAGAGCATTCCATTCGGCAGGATTGTGGGAAGCAGTCACATCTATACCACCCGCAAGTTTCGAAATCTTCACAAAGTATTCGATTGTTGGAACCGGGCATACGCCTAAATTGATTACATTTCGTCCAGCCAATCGTAAAGACGATACGACAAGTTCGAGAAGTGCAGGTCCTGAAAGTCTTGTATCTCTACAAACCGCTATTTCGCCTTCCGGTAGCATTCTAGCAAATGCGCCGGTAATGCCTGCAACAAGCGGCGGCAATAACGTTTCACCTACAACTCCACGAAGACCGGCTTCAGAAAATTTAAGTTTTGGATGCTTAGGAATCATTTCTCACTCCAATTTATTTTTATGCAGATTCTATGCCGAAAGTGTTTTGCGTTCAATGTTCAGCCTTCAACGATTTTTCTCTTGCTCAAATCAAAATAAAAAACTAATTTCTTTATATGACTATAAAACTTGCCGTAGTAGGACTGGGATATTGGGGACCTAATCTAGTCAGAGCATTCAATGAGGTTTCTGAAATAGGCGTAAGCGCTCTCGTGGATGCTGATGCTAATCGTTTGGAATTTGCAGGCAAAATTGCTCCTCACGCAAAGCGTTTCACTTCTATCGAAAATATGCTTGGAGAAGACTTAAACGCAGTTGTTCTTGCAACTCCGGCTGAGACACACTTCGAACTCGGAATGAAAGTCCTAGAGTCGGGTAAAGACCTCTTCGTAGAAAAACCTATCACTCTAAATTACGATGAGGCAATTCAGCTTTCCGAGTTTGCGAAAAAAAACGAAAGAGTTTTAATGGTCGGACATCTTCTTCTGTATCATCCGGCTTACATTGAAACCGAACGAAGACTCAGAGAAGGCGGGCTCGGCGCGCTCAGATATCTTTACGCAAGAAGAGTAAATCTCGGAATAGTCCGTTCCTGCGAAAATGCGCTCTGGTCGCTCGCACCGCATGATATTGCCGTCAGCAACTGGCTCGTTGGAAAGAATGCGGAAGCAGTGCAAGCCGTCGGTTTTTCCTTTCTTCAAAAAGAGATCGAAGATGTTGTCTTCTATACCATCAAGTATCAGGATGGAATTATTTTTCACGGACACGTCTCATGGCTCGACCCGCAAAAAGTGCGTGAGCTATCTGTAATTGGAACGGAAAAGATGGCAGTCATCGACGACACAGCCGCAACGGAAAAGCTGAAAATATTTGACCGAAAGATTGAGACTCAACGCCAGCAGTTCACGACCTACGGCCAATTTCTTTCAATTCAAACTGGAGACATTCTTCTTCCGCGCTTGCCCTCGGCTGAGCCTCTAAAGAACGAGGCAAAGCATTTCATAGAATGCGTCAGAGATCGCAAGAAACCGCTTTCAGACGGTTTTTCCGGTGCAAAAGTTATCAAGATTCTTAATGCATTAACTGAATCGTTGAAAGGTAAAGGCGGATGGGTCGAGATTTAAAAAGGTGTCATATCGACACTTTCGAGCAATTTAAGAACTTTATTAATAGATTTATTTTTCTCTCAATTTTCTTATTAGGGTTTCTGCTCTCTGCCTGCTCTGATTCAAACTCGAAGACAATTCAAGAGACTCAAAACCCAGAGGCTAATTTAATGAACACATTTTTTTCTATGACTCAATGCATCGAACGTGAAGACTCTTTCTCTTTTTTAGATTTTGTTTCCGACCGATATGTTCCTTCCCGCGATATGATGAAGATGAATATAGATAACGGTCTGAATGAATTTTACGGCTACTCTTATACTTTGCTATCACAGAGAATAAATGTAGAAAATGAAGAAGGTGTAATAGTCATAAATTGGCGGCGAGGAAGAGCAAATCGAAGCAGTGGCGAACACGAAATGACTGATGGTATTACAGAACTTAAATTTACTCTTGAAAACGGCAATTGGAAACTTATTCAGCAAAACGGCGATGAGCTTTTTTAATTCTTCAAAAAAAATTGAGATCTGAAAATTCCGCCGGCTCTTCCGTCTCCGCTCGGGAGTTTAAATCCCGAACCTTCAAGGTCTAAGCCAGCTCTCTCAAAATCCCGAATGAGCTCGCTGTCGATATAGATTCTCAAAGGCACGTTCTTCGGAACAAACAGCGTTGTCGACGGTTTTAAAGATAATTCTTTGCCCGACTGCTTAAGAGTAAATAAAACTTCTTCGTATCGCGTAAGACCGTGCTGAGTCCCTGTCAGACCTATTTCAAGTCTTATTCCCTGACTGAATTGCAGAGCCGAAAGTTCATGTTCGAAACGAATCGTCAATCCCTTTCCGAAGAGTTCATTACGAGATATCGTTCCTCCTTCGGGCCACGAAATCCATTCGATACGATTTAAATGATTTTGCTGAGTTGTATCCGATGAATAAAAAATGCGTTCGGCTTCTTCCCGAACATTTCTAATTTTCCGCGCCGTTTCTTTCAAAGCTTCTGACCACGAAATTTGTATTGTGAGAAGAACTGTATCGCCGCCGCGCGCATCTTCCAGAACTATTTCATGGAGGCCGTCGGAATCAACAGCCGCGCCCATTGCAATAGGACTCTGTCCGTAAATATTTGAAAGCTCTCGGTCATTTTTAACACGCGACAAAATTCGAGCTGATAAATTTCTATCACCAGGATTCCATGATGCAATCGCTGAAACACAAGTCCCTGCAAATAAACTGAGTTCCAATCTCACTGCCCGCTTTTCTCTAGAGTATGGAAGAAGAATCTGCAATTCGCCAGGTCGTTCAACTCTTTTTCGTATCTCAATATCGCTCCACACTGGAGCAGCAGACAAAAAATACAAACTCAGAAAAAAAACAACAATAAAACGCGTATTAATATTCGTAGAGCGATTCACACTCCAAAAGCTAAATTTATTTGCCTGTAAACTTTTTCTTCAGATCGCCAATCTTGCCGGAGAATGTATCTACTAGCGCATCCTTCTTCTCTACAACATAATCGGTTCCCGACTCAATCTTCTTCTTTACGTCTCTGGAAACATCTATAGCTTTTTCCTTCATATCATCGCCAAGTTCTACAACCTGATCCTTTGTATCTTCGATTTTTCTTGCAATCTGACGCCTCGTCTTTTCACCTGACTGCGGTGCGAACAGAAGCCCGCCAACTATTCCTGCAACTGCTCCTCCAGCAACAAGCAAAGTATCTTTTATGACACTGCCTATGCCGCTCTTCTTCTCTGCCATTTTCCTGCCTCCTCGATTCGAGTTATTCGACCGTTACGATCGACTTCGGATGATACTACATAATTTTTTTAAAGAAGTTAAGTTTTTTCTTTTCGAACCGATAACAAGATCGTGATTGTAGCTATAAATCTTCAGCATTATGTCAGAAGAGCAAAAAGGTATAAGTATGCAGTTGCTCCTGCACTAGTTCTTCTTTTTGCAGGATACATAATCCTAAAATATCTTTGAAAATCATCTTTTATAGCCAAGCATTCTTTCAAACTTAACTGCATCATCGAATTCTTCAGCAGATAGTAAACCAAGAATAATAACTGCTTCGCGCAAAGATATATTCTTTTCAAAAGCAGTCATAGCAACTTGAACTGCGCGGTCATAACCTAGCTTCGGAGTCAATGCTGTGACTGTCATCAACGAATCTTCCAAATGACGTTTTATATTATCTTTTCTTGCTTCCAAACCCATTACGCAAAACTTAGCGAAACTTTCACACGCAGAGCTCAACAGTTCTATCTCTTCAATAATATTTTTCGAATGGAACCTCTACTTCGCCCAAAAAATCTTTTTCAATTCGAGTCTTCATTTTCTATTCCTCCCTCATCATTTCCAATAAAATCTCGATCGGATGTTTAATGACTTTCCCAGTCCTCTGCGCCATCTCTCTGCATGAACGTCCTGATATTGCTACGTAATCTCCGCTCCAATTTCGTATCGAAGGTAAAAAAGTTTTCTCCGCTATCGCAAGCGATAGATTGTAATTTTCTTTTTCATAGCCGAATGTTCCTGCCATTCCACAGCACCCGCAAGCTAGTTCCTCAACATCGCCGGCAATCTTTAAAAGCTCTTTTCCAGCCTCTTCTTTCAAAGCTTTCTGATGGCAATGAGAATGAAAAAGAATACTGATTCGATTCTTCAATCTCTTTTTTACAATGCGATCGGAATATCGCATAAGAAAACTTTCGACAGATATAACCCGCTTTGAAATCTCCTCACACTTTTTGGAAAGCATTGGAGCATCTTCCTTCATCATAGAAAAGCATGAAGGCTCCACAACTATAATTGGCTGTGTGCCCGGAAGGTTTATACCTTCAGCCTGTTTCTTTGCCTTTTCGAGCATTCCTCTTGAAAAAGCGGGTCTGCCGCAGCATCCGCTGCGCAAAGGAGAAATTTTTATTCCCAGGATCTTCGCAATTTTCATTAAGGCAACACCTATTTTCGGTTCGTAAAATTCTATATGAGTATCGACGAAGAGTACCGCATCGCAGTCTTCTGAATATTTCAATGGGACGATATCGGAAAATCTTTTTTGAACCGGAGCTGTCAACTTTATCTTTTCATGAATTCCGATAACTGATTTCACAATCCCCTGAAATGGAATTCCAAAAGCATTTCCGATTTTGGAAAGAGTATCAAAATTCGAAAAGAAAATATCTCGAATTCCAGCACCTCTATGATTGAGGAACTCTGCCTTCAATCTAGCCATATCTACTTGAGAAGGGCATTCAAATGAACAGCCTCTACACGCAAGGCATTTCGACAAAGTCTCTTTCAATTCATCTTCGACATTCTCGCCCGCAAGCCATGAGCGTAAAAGATTTGCTCTGCCTCTAGTCGATAACCGTTCATCTTTCGAAGCCTGATAAGACGGGCACATGAGCCCATCGAGCTTCTTACAAGCGGCCTCTCCATTGCATCGCTCGACTTCTTCAAAAAATTCGCCCGGCCAACGAAGAAAAGTTTTAAAACTCTTTGATGGTAAATCAATGCGCATTCCTGCTTCGCCGGCAGCGGAAAAAGTTCCGTTTGGATCGAAAATACGTTTAACTTTTTTAAACGACTCGGTGATCTCTTTCCCGAAAAGGCGTTCAATATACGGACTTTTTGAACGGCCGTCACCGTGCTCTCCTGTCAAAGAACCGCGCAAATCAATAAGCAGTTCAACCGTTTCAGCCATTATATTTTTCATTCGTTTTCTGTCTGCTTCATCTCGCAAATTGAGCATAGGCCTGATATGAAGGCATCCCGCCGACGCGTGAGCATAATACGCGCTCTCGGTTCCATTTCGTTTTATGATTTCATCAAGACGTTGAACATATTCAGGTAGAGCTCGAACCGGCACACTGCAGTCCTCAATAAACGGCACGGGCTTCCGTTTACTTCTCGATGACATCAAAATTCCCAGTCCTTCTTTTCTTGTCCGCCAAAGATCCAACTGACTTTTTGAGTCGAGCAAAATCTTTTCCGCGCCCATTGCAATATAATCTTTTGTTTTTTCGCCTTCAAATTCCACAGCAAGCAGAGCGGTAGGAATTTTGTCGATAAATGCAGGAGTAAAGTTCGAACTATTTTTCGCCAACTCAATAAGTTTTTTATCCATCAATTCAATCGCGAGCGGTTTTGTTTCAAGAAGCGGCTCGACCATTTTCATCGCAGAAATAAGATCGTCAAAAGTAAAGATTGCAATCGAGGTTTTATCTTTCTTTTCGGCCAGAGCAATCTCTGCGTCCAAAATTATTCCTAGGCTTCCTTCCGCGCCGCAGAAGAGCTGAAGCAATGAGTTATACTTATCAACGGCTTTGAAATTTAGTCCTGAAGCAGAGCGCCATGTTGCCGGCCATCTGCTTGAATTTCGAACAGAGTTCAAAACTTCTGCAACAGATAAATCGAAAGGATTCGAGAGATCCAGATCGTTGCGACTAAAAGTTCTAATCTCTCCGGTAGATAACAAAACGCGAGCCGAAAGCAAAATGTCCGACGCCATACCGTAAACAATCGACCTCGCGCCCGTACCATTGTTCGATAAAAGCCCTCCTATGGTGGCTCTGTTCGACGAGGCAGGCGACGGTCCTACGCACAATGAAAATGGAGACGAGAAGCGATCTATCTCATCAATCACCGCGCATGGTTTCACACATGCAGTTTTTTTATCAGGGTTTATGACAATTTCATTAAAACGCGAAAGGTCAATAATAATTCCTGAAGTTAGAGCTTGCCCCGCAAGCGACGTTCCTGCTCCACGCGCAAGAACGTTTATTCCGTTCACTCCAGCAATGCGAACTGACTCTAAAATGTCTTCTTCGCAACGTGGAAATATAACTCCGGCGGGCATGCATCTGAACAATGATGAATCAGTTGCATAAACAATACGAGTTGCAATGTCTGATCGAAACAATAAATTCCTGAATAATTTTTCGTACATGTAAAAATTCTATTCTTTTAGAGGCAATAAGCGCAACCCAATTAGTGATTTGAAAAGGTACCTGAGCCTCCATAACGTCTCTCGTTATATTTGAAATTGCAAATTGGAAAGTGCAAATTGGAAAGTGCAAATTGGAAATTTGATTTTTCCAATTTCCATTTTTCAATTATTTCACACGTTCTTTGCGAGATGGAATATTACATCTCATCTGGAGGCACGTGCGCTACGCGTCAATGGACGCCCCGCGTCAATGGACGCCCCGCACGTGCAGCATAGGCATGCGTCTCAAGCACCTTTTTCATTTTGACCTCTACCGAATTCAAGCGTAAACTTTTTTGATATGCAATCGGAAAAACTAGTAAGAAGATTCAAAGATGAAGCAGTCTCTGTCTATTCCATAGAAGGCGGAAATTTCTCGCAAAGGCTGAAGCGTTACATAGTCTCTACTCGCGATACTAGAAATTTAATGAACTATCCTGAAATCATTAACTGCGACTTCACAAAACTCATGTCGAACGGAATCATTAACGCGCTTAAAGGGTTGAATATACTCGAACGACTAAGTTGCATCGATTCAAAGACGGTCAATGTCTATCACATATTGAGAGGCAGTCTGAATTTTCAAATTGGAAGAGCATTGAACAATGCGTTCGGTTACAAGTGGCACTCAAGTTCCTACGTATCAAGTCAACGTGTGCTTCAAAACGGCAAATACGAGACCAGCGATAATTCTTATCGGAAATTTCAGATCCCTCAAAATGCAACAATCTATACCGCAGACATAGTAGCGTCAGGAATATCTCTGAATGATGCAATCGAATATGTAATGCATTTTCTCGAATCCAATAAAATCACTATCAAGAATTTTATTTTCATTACAATAGGCTGTATCGAAGCGGAAAAAATTCTCTCTAAATGGGATTCAATATTCAGGAATAAGTTTCCTGAATACGATCGAACAATACTGATTTATCTGGAAGGACGTTTTGCTCTGGCAAATAAAAATACTCCGCTTCACAACTCTTCCCCCGACACAGATCTACTTAAGAATTACAAATTTGGAGCATTGCTCGCGCCGGAGTTCGAACATTCTCAATTTGAAAAGATGCCTACTGCTCTGGAAGGCTGTGTGATTTATGACGGAGGTAAAAAGGGATTTGAGCCTATCAACCATATTCGTGACATTCTAAATTTCTGGGAGAAACAGATGAAGATAGCAGTCGAAAAAAATCTTTCACTCTGGGAAGAATATAACTCACGATTTTCTCTTGAGATGTATTTTGAAAATATTTCAGAACTAAAAAAAGGCTCGCCTGAACTTCTTATGGCTAATAAAAATAATTACTGGGACGGAATAACTATTGAAGAAAGCAATACTCTTTATTCTCGATTCAAATGGCTCTGGAGCGATGAAAGAATTAAATTTGCACTTGAGCCAGGCAGTTTTAAGCCCGTTTGCAGAAAAAAAATAAATTACCTTAAGAGCCTCATTTCTTAGTAGGAGGCGGAAGAGGAGTAGCAATCATCGGCTGAGGATGAATCTTCTTTTCGTATTTCTTTATTCCTGATTGAAACATCAACTGATCCAGATCTGAAATTTTTAAAAAATCCGCCGCGCCAAAATATAAATAAGCCGGATCTTTTCGGCATGCTTCAATTCGAATTATTCTCACAATGATTTCATCTGTATTTAAATTTTGAACATTAAATTTGCACTCGAATGGCTGACGAAGTAGAGACTCAACAGAAGAAAGCCCAAGCCTTGTATCTCGAGATCTGAAACCTAATCCATTGTCGGAAAAGCCAACAACCACAACCTCGAACTGAACGGAAGAATCACGCTTTCCGATAAGAAGTGCCGGAACTATTACATACTCATCAGGGTCGATCATATCAGGCTCAGGCTAAGCCCCATTTGTCACTCGTCCGAATTGCGGTTCAGCTTGAAGGTAATGTGCTCAAATGAAATTGCGAGATCGACTGAATAAAGAGCTATCTCTTCAGGAAGATGCAATCTGACGGGCGCAAAGTTCACGATTCCTTTGAAGCCTGCCTGTATAACCTCTTCGCAAACTTTCTTAGCTTCACTCGCGGGAACAGCTATCACAGCAATTTGCGCACCTGATTTTTCACAGCACTCCTTCAGAGCCGCGGCAGAATAGCGTTCTATGACTTTGTCTCCGATATGCGCTCCGATTTTCGCGGGGTCGGAATCTAATACAGCTATAAAATTAATGTTGTGTTTTGCAAAACCTTTGTATCCTGAAAGCGCTTTTCCAAGCGAACCGACGCCAATCAGCACGGCTTTCCATTCTTTATTCAATCCGAGAATTATCTTCAGTTTTTCAGCAAGTTCCTTGGCAGAATAACCTCTTCCTCGCACTCCAAACGAACCGAAAAAGCTTAAATCTTTTCTGACTTGAGTGTCTTTGATAGCAGACATTTTAGCAATTTCAGCAGACGAAACAGTTTCAATCTTCTCATCTATAATTTCTTCCAGTTGTCGAAGATAAATCGATAATCTTCGAATTGTTGCATTTGATATTTTGTTCATTGGAAAACTATATTCAAAACTTTTCTAAACTCCAAGCAAAATTTTTATTTAATCGTTCGGAGTTTTTCAAACTAATCAAAATTTTCGAACACAGGCTAAAGTCTGCAGCTGCCTCTTTTCGATTTTATTACAGCATAACAAATTCACAATTTTAGGATAAAGTTCATGCTCGGCTAGATGAATTTTTTCCGTCAACGAATCTAAATCATCGTCATTGCTGATTACAACTTCACGTTGAGCAATAATCGAACCTGTATCAATTCCCTCATCTACAAAATGAACAGTACAGCCTGTCATCTTAGCCCCAGCCTCGATCGCATCTTGAATTGCATGAGTGCCGGGAAAATTTGGAAGCAGAGATGGATGAATATTAATAATCCTATTTTTGTATTGAGCTACAAACCATGGAGAAAGGAGCCGCATATAACCGGCAAGCACAATGAATTCACATCCGGCTTTTTCACACTCATCAGCAATTAATATTTCATACTCTTTTCGAGAGCTGAATTTTTTTGGTTCAAAAGCAAATGTTTTAATATTTGCCAGCCGCGAGCATTCTAATGCTTTGCAGTTCGGTTTATCAGAGACAACTATTCCAATCTTACCTTTAATTATGCCGTTTTCTACTGCATCAATAATTGCTTGAAGATTGCTTCCAATGCCGGAAACAAAAACTGCAAAGATTTTTTTCTTAAAACCGCTCATCACGCATTGATTGACACGAGGCTAACCATTCGTATTGAATTGCCGTCGCTATTCACGCTTCCGAACTATCTGTCGCGCACTTGAGGTGATGGGATGACCATGCCTTCTGAATTTAAATGTCTTTGAGGTCTATGCCTCAATCTCTGCCATGAATCAGGTAAAGGCTCTGATGCTAATCTGTTCGGCGGATTGGAAAGCTCCTCGGATACGCGCTCCGGAATCTCGTCCTTCGATTCGCCGACCAAATAACCCGCCCATGTCACTCTGCCGTTCTTTGCGTCTATTACTCTGAGATGAACTCTCACGCTGGCATAGCGATGCAACATAGGCTCCGGTACAAGTTCGCCTTCAATAACCGGAGTCTTTGACAAGCCGCACTCAAGAATTCGGTATGCAAGAAATTGGTCTGCTGTCGGAATATATCCTGTCAGATATGAGGTCTGAGGATAAGCTCTAGTTCCCTCTTCCTCACGAGTTGACACAGTTTCTTCAGTACTGCTCACGCAATTTTCTTTCGATGTAGTTGTCGTTTGAGTCCGATTGATTATCGGATAATTCTCACGGACAATTTCTGTATTCGAATTTGCTATCTCAGCGTCATAAAGAAACGGAGCGTCTAAACTTTCGTGCTCGGTGAGAACTCGATACGGAATGGAATCACCCGACGTCGAATGCGCAAGTTGAATCAGCATCTGATCGTCACGCTCAACCGGAGTAAATCCCGCCTGCACAAGATTTGAAATTAATGCATCCTCGACAAGAGCCTGCAAAGGCTCATCAGAGCCCTCCGCATGCGTAATTGAAAGAACTGCAATCGACGATGCTCTTCTCAAAGTAGGTAAATTCGAAGTTGCTGAAACAACCTGCTGAACCGTCTTACGCAGAAATTCTCCATCAGTCACATAGTCAAACCAATCAGAAGCAGGATTCAACTTTACAAAAACTCTGTTGTCTCTCTGACTCTCCATCGCAACTGACCGAATCCAACGCTCAAACCCGGGCTTAGTAACCGCGACTTCGACAAGCGTCGGAATCTGCGAATAATTTACTGAAATGCCTTCACCCGTCTTTGAGGTTCCGCGTTCCTTTCCATCCACTTTCACAATTGCGCCTGAAGGTTCTGCAAAAACCGTCAATGAAGTCTGACTGATCTGACGAGTCACAACAGGCGGTTGAATAGGTGGAGGCGCACTTTGCTTCAGGATAGCATTTACAGACTGACTGTTTCTTAATTCAACTTCAGCGCTCCAAGGTTCATATCCGTTCGAATTAACCTCAACGCGATAAACTCCGGTTTTCAGATCTTTCAGTGTCAAAGGAGTTCGACCATAATCTTCGCTATTTATTTTTACAAGCGAAGCTGTTGGAGTAGATGTAATGACGAGTTCATTGCCGCATGCCGAAAATAATTGAACGACGATGAGCGCCGCTATTACTGAGATATATCTATTCATTTTCGTAAAATAAAAGTAATCCAAATTAAATAATAGTCAAGCAAGAAAAAGCAGGGAATCTTACAGAGAAAATTTTCTCGCAAAGTTCGCAATGTTATTTTTAACCGGACTCGTGCAAGTCGCATTTTTAAACCACGGAGAATCTCATGGGCTGTATTACATATCGACTTGCATGACTCCGATTTTAAATTTTTGCACTTGTTATTGCCAATAAGGTTTTCAATTGATATAAAAGACGTATGCCAAGATTTTTACCAGTAACATCATACGTGTCTTTACCAAAAAAAGTTGACGAAATTTCCAATATCGTAACTCCGCCGTTCGACGATCTGCATCTTGCATTGAGACAGGAACGCGCATCTAAAAGTATAAATAACTTCGTTAGATTTGAAAGTTCTAGAGAATTGCCGGGCGAAAAATTTGACGATGATCTGGATGTCCGCGCAAAAAATACTCTTGATAATTTTTTGAAAGAAAAAATTATTTCAATCGTCGATTCGACTTATTATCTTCTCGAAATAGTTTGCGACGGCAAAACAGTCACAGGATTCATGGGTATGCTCGAGCTAAACACTCCTAACAAACCTGATATCTTCGAGTTCACCGACGATGCGATTGTAAATGACCGATTGCAACAGCTTGAATCGCTTCAAATCCAAACTGCTCCAATCACTATCGGTTATAGAACGGATGAGCAAAGCGCTGAAATTATCGACGACACAATCGCTCGCATTAGAAAAAACAAGCCTATCTATGAATTCGAATATCCTGCCGGTTCTTCAAATACGATATGGAAGGTTCCGCGCAATGAAGCTATAGAACCGCTTCTTTCAAAAAAGAAGATGACGCTCTTAGATGGAACAGGGCGGTATCTTGCCGCTGTGAAGCACAGCAATAAAATTAAAAAAGAAAATAAAAATATTTCGCAATTCGATTCCACAAACTTTATTTTTGCTTGGATGATCGATATTGAACATTCGCAGTTTTCTTTCAAGGCGCGGCACTGGTCATTGAAATCGGGAATAGCACCCGGAATTGACGGTCAAAATCTTCTGATAAAACTGGAAGATTTTTTTGAAATAGAGAGATATAAATTTTTGAAGCCAGGCTCCAAAGATGCAGAACTTATTAACCTTCTCGATGAAATAGAATACGTTGGAAAACTAAATCACACCTACGGACTATATGTCGGCGACAAGGCGTATTATGCAATGTACTTAAAAAATGCCGAGAGCTATGAGCGGCTGTCGAATGTAAAAAAGTCGCGGAGATGGAAGAGGCTGGATTACTGCGTACTCAATTCAATCGTATTCGACGGAATTCTTGGAATCGGATGGAACAAGCCTGAAAATCTAGAAAAGTTTTCGATGTCAATTTCACCGCAGAGAGCAGTCTCACTTGTCGATGAAGGATTTGCAGATGCAACGTTTCTACTCAATGATCCTCTTCCTGAACATATCATCGAGATTGCGGAGTCAGGAGAAACTATTTCGTCAAAATGTATCTATCTGACGCCAAAGCCTCTTGTAGGTCCAATACTAGCTCGAATAGCCCCCAATACACTTGTAGAAGACAATTTGTTCTCTTCAAGCGGCAAAAATAAATTGAAGAAGTAAATGTCAGCAAACAACTTTTCCGGTCAGCTATTTTCAGTATCGACGGTTCATGATGACTGAAAAGCTCATTGCCTCAGGCGGCATTATTCTTGCTGTTATTTTTCTTTATGCAATCACGAGGCTTTTTATCAAAGGTGTTATCACGTTCTTCAAATTTATTTTTTACGGTTTTGTCCTCCTATCTGCCGCCGCAGCGGGTGCAGTCTTCTGGTTCTTCTATCTTCGATG
The DNA here is from genome assembly GCA_002780065.1 of Candidatus Hydrogenedentes bacterium CG07_land_8_20_14_0_80_42_17. GTDB lineage: Bacteria > UBA8481 > UBA8481 > UBA8481 > UBA8481 > UBA8481. Next base: position 7,714 of record PEWQ01000095.1, on the reverse strand, counting down.
ATATGAAAAAAATAAGTTATGCATTTCTTTTTTCTCTATTCTTCTTTATCTCCCCTGCAAATGCCGATTCCCTTTCATCGCTCGATATTGAAAGAGCATCCCTTCGCTCTTTGTCCTTCACGGCTACGATAGAAACTCCCAAGCCGAACGGCCGCATGAGCAAAATGGAAATGAAATATTATTATCTTTCTCCAAATAAATTTCGTTCAGAATTGAAGATGGGAATAGAAGGAAATTTATTGACAGTAAGCGACGGAACTTTTATATGGTCATGGCAGAATCGAACGAAAAAACTCTACAGGCAAGCTCGAAATAAACTCATTGAAAATTTTAAGTTATTCGGACCTTTCGACCCAATCACAGCTTTTTCTGCGCCGGATATCTCGCTCTCAGAACTTTTTGAACTGAAGTCTTCTTTGCCGATGCGAAACAGCGAAAGAAAATTAATTCTGACGCCTAAAAAAAATGTCGGGAGTTACGATAGAATTGAATTAATCATCGAAGATAACGGAAAGAAACCAGTTCAAGCAACAGTATGGAAGAAAAATATCCTCACAGCAAAAATCACATTTACTAACTACATTAAAAATCCTCAGCTATCGAATTCTCTTTTTGTATTCGAACCTCCGCGCGGCATCAGAATAAATGAATTGAGGTAAGTAGTTGTAACTAGCTCTTCTGACCGGTCATCGCGATTCCGCGGATGTAATGCCTCTGCATCAAGAGAAAAACAAAAAGTACCGGAGCGATTGTGACCAGAGAACCGGCCATAAGAATACCCCACTCTGTTCCATGCTGGCCGTTCAAATTCGCCAAGGCTACAGGAAGAGTGTATTTAGACTCTTCAAGCATAATGATCAATGCTCCGAAGAAGTCGTTCCATGAATTCATAAATGTAAAAATAGTCAGAGTAGCTATAGCAGGCATGCAAAGCGGCAGCATGATCTGCCAGAATATTCTCCATTCAGAACAGCCGTCAATTCGCGCCGCCTCCAGAAGCGAATCAGGAATCGACATCATGAACTGCCTCATCAAAAAGATCGCGAATATCGATGCTGAACCTGGAATGATAAGTCCGAGATAACTATTTAAAAGTCCAAGCCACTTCAAGAGCATAAATGACGGAATCATCGTCACTTGTCCCGGAATCATCATTGTCGCAACCATTAAAGTAAAGAGTCGTTCTCTTCCCTTGAATCTGTACTTCGCAAATACAAAGCCTGCCATCGAGTTTATTAAGATTGTTATGAATGAAATGCTTATCGCCACAATAAAAGAATTCCAGAAATTTTGAAGAAAGTTTACTTTCTCAAAAAGTTCACGGTAATGAGACACATCAATGCGGCTCGGAAGCCATTTGGGCGGGAACTGCAAGATTTCAGATTCAGGTTTTATCGAAGACAAAGCCATCCAAAGAAACGGAGCGATAGTGATAATCAGAATAATTATTGCTATAACATAAATCAATAATGAAGATTGATCTAAATTATTTTTTTCGCTCTTCATCTTGTCTCTCTCTTTTTTGCTAAAAGCATCTGTCCTATTGAGAAAATAAATATAATAACGAAGAGTATGTAAGACATGGCGGCGGCTTCACCCATTTTGAAAAACTTAAATCCTTTTCTATAAAGATAGAGTGAAACGGATAGAGTCGAATCCAGCGGGCCTCCATCGGTCATGATGTAAGGCTCGGCAAAGAATTGCAGATAGCCTATTGTTGTCAATATAGTCACGAGAATAAAAGTCGGAAAGAGAAGCGGCAGAGTAATGTCTGTAAATTTTTCGACTCGCCCGGCGCCGTCCAATTCCGCAGCTTCATAATACACATGCGGAATATTCTGCAAGCCCGCAATGAAGATTATCATGTTGTAGCCGAAGTTCTTCCAGACTGCCATTCCAATAAGACATCCTAGCGCAAGCGTTGGATCGCCAAGCCACTCCTTTCCGCTAAATCCAAAATAATACAATAGAGCATTTAGGAGTCCAAACTTAGGATGATAAATCCAACGCCACACAACGGCAACAGCGACCATCGTAGTGACAACCGGCAAAAAGAAACCAGTTCTGAAGATTGCCTTTGCGCGCGTCAATCGTTCCAAAAGAAGCGCCATCGAAAGCGAAACTATTATTGTCAATGGTCCTCCGATACCGGCAAATATCAGCGTGTTCTTCACTGATTTCCAAAAGAGCGGGTCCTTTAATATCTTCACGTAATTGTCAAATCCCACAACGCTGACTTTTCGCCAGTCTGTAACAGAATAGATATCCCAATTTGTAAGGCTCATAAGAAACGCGGCCAAAACAGGCAGAATCAAAAAGACTGTAAGAAGAACCGCAGTAGGTCCGAAAAATATCACCACCCATTTTCCGTAACCTTTGTGCTCGTTAAGATCCAATCCGCCAGTCGTGACAATCTCGGATTTTTTGAAAGGTCTTAGCATATAGTAAAGCAAAGCAAAGAGTAAAATTACGGCGGCGCCGCCGAGTATCAATAACTTATTGAATGCAGACTGATTTTCCGGGCGCGCGCTAAGTATTTCAGTAATCTCTGCATCCAAATCTTTAAGAGCATCGTCAGGGCTTTTAGTTCCTCTCACAGCCTTTTCCATCTCGCGCCGAATTGCGTCTCCAATCTGTTCCCACTCGGGAATCATCGGAGTAGGCCGCGCAGATTGAAGCTGGATTCGAAAAGCAGAAAGCATCGGGTTAGCGGCGAGCAGAGTGTCCTCCCATGCTTTCGGACCTGGCGGCAGACAGTCGCTCGCTTTGTACCACTCGATTTGATTTTTTGTTGATAGAGCAAACTCCAGAAATTTCCACGCGAGGTCTTTGTTTAGAGAATCCTTGTAGATTACGAGATTACATCCTCCGAGAAAAGATGCGGACTTTTCTCCTTTAGGCAGAGGCGCTATAGCCCATTTGCCTTTCGAATTCAGCGCCACTTCATCGAGCACATGTATCGACCATGGCCCTGATATGAACATAGGCATTGTTCCAAGATCAAAACCTTGTTCAACAGAAATATCCTTTGCTTCTCCGAGCGGCGCAATCTTTTCTTTAAATAAATCTGCGTAAAAAGTCAGACCGCGTTTTACAGGTTCCTCTCGAACCTTTGAGCTCACTTTTCCATCTTTGATTTCCAGCAATTCCCCGCCGGCCTGCCATGTAAAGATCGAAAATAATCCTTCATCAGAGAATGACAGATTAATTCCGAACGAATTCGGTCTGCCGGCAAGAGCCTTTCCGACCGCAACTAATTCATTCCAATCTTTCGGAGCATGATCAAAGCCCACAGATGCAAGAATGTCCTTTCGATAATAAAGGCATCTCGTCTCGACATACCAAGGAAGTCCTAAAACTCCTTCGTCATAACTGACAGTCTCCCATGCGCCAGGGAAAAAATCTGCGCGGGACAATTTTCCTGCTTCAATATAAGGATTCAGATTTTCGAGCGCGTCCATTGCTCGAAATTCAGGCATCCAAGTCGTACCCATTTGAGAAATATCCGGCGGAATTTTTCCTACAACGGCAGTAATAAGTTTTGCATGAGCCGCACCCCATGGAATTGATTGAGCTTCGACTCTGACTCCGGGATTCTCCGCTTCAAAAAGTTTAATCAAAGTTTCGAGCTTTTTTCCTTCTTCTCCCATCGCCCAAATTCTTAATACTCTTTCAGGCTGAGCCGACGAGGATGTGGCAAAAAAAGCTATTGCGAACGCGAAACCGAATAAAATTCGCGCACAATATTTATTTAGAATAGATAATGAAAACGCTTTCATCGCATAAATATTGACAATTTAGTTTTGGATGTCAAGCGCAAATTTTCTTGGAGTTTCCCGAAAAAATAAAGTTGCTTGCCAACAAAATGAAAATCGCATCTCATCAGGAGGCACGTGCGCTACGCGTCAATGGACGCCTCGCACGTGCTGGGCAGAGGAACGCCATTGCATCATCGGCGCCAACAACTTTATAATTTTCTACCAAGACTAAGTAAAATTAAATATCCCTTAAATAACAGCAATGTAATAAACTATAAGAGTTATCTAAAGACACTAAATTAGGAGGTCATTTAAAATGTATAGAATAACAGGTTATGTTGAAAAAGACTCCGATACTGGATTGTATGTAGCAGTTGTCCCAGGAATTCACGGTGCTCATACCCAAGCTGAAACTCTAGATGAACTTCAAAAAAATCTTAAAGAAGTAGTCGAATTATGCTTAGAGGAAATGGACTCGGAAGCAAAAAAACAATTGCCTGAATTTGTGGGAATTCAACAAATCGAGGTAGCAAGCTGAGTAAACTTCAGATTATTGATGCTAAAAAAATGGAAAATTTATTATTCCTATTAAAGTTTGAAAAGATTCGTCAAAAAGGAAGTCACGCATTTTATAAACATCCTGATGGAAGAACTACTACTGTGCCGCATCACAAAGGTAGAGTTTTGGCTCGTCCTTTAATTAGAGAAATTTTACAAGAAATAGAAATTACTATTGATGATTACAATATCTCTTCCTCTTCGAATTTTTTAAAAATCTCTTCAATCCGCTTTGTTAATTTCGCGCATGAGGACGGAGTATCTTCACTGCTCTCGGGTTGAATTGGATTTCCGATTTTGACTGTCACATTTCCGGATTTGATTTTGCCGTGTTTTGGCCATGCTTTGTATGTTCCGGATATGTACGCCGGAACAATCGGGGCATTCGCAAGAATCGCAAGCCTTGCGGCGCCGAAACGAATTCTTCCTATTTTCCCTGTCAATGTTCTCGTGCCCTCCGGAAAGACAACTAGAGCATGTCCCGCTTTCAAAAATGATGCGGCAGTCTCTATAGCTTTCATATCGCCCTTGCCTCTTTGAATAGGAAAAGCTCCCAAAGATTTAATCAATCTTGCAAAAACTGGATTTTTAAAAAGTTCAATCTTTGCTAAATAAGTCAACTGGCGCGGAGAAGCAACTGCCAAAACAGGCGGGTCAAGATGCGATGCATGGTTTGAAGCAAAGATAAAACCTCCTGTCTTCGGAATATTTTCTCTTCCTGATATTTTATTTTTAGATAATCTCAAGAGCAGCCATGCGATCAGTCTGACCAAATAAAGACAAAGCCGATAAAATCCTGAAGGCTTTTCGGAAGAGACCGGAACGAAATTATTTTGAGTCACCATGATACGGCGTAAGGTTTTTTACTTTCGATTTCTGTAATTATTTTTTCCACGGTTTCATTTATTGAAAGCTCCGAAGTATCGATGAGAATCGCATCCGAAGCTCTTCTGAGCGGCGCTGTCTGCCGTTCGGAATCTTCTTTATCTCGTTTCAAAATATCTTCGAGCACTGCTCCAAATTCACGTTCTTTACCCTGAAGCTCCAGTTCCTTCTGTCTCCGCTTCGCTCTAACTTCAGGTTTCGCATCGAGATAAAACTTCCATCGCGCATCAGGAAAGACAACAGTGCCGATGTCTCTGCCTTCCATTACAATGCCGGCCGAATTGTCAGCGAGAAGTCTTTGCTTCACGAGCATCACAGCTCTCACCGAAGGATACGCTGCAACAGTTGGAACATGTCTTGTTACCTGATTTGACCGAATCTCTTTTGTGACATCAGTTCCATCGAGCAATACAAAACCATTTTCAAATTCCAAATTTGCGGACGCAACAACTTGTTCAACTCGTTTTTCATCCTCGAGCGAAATCCCGCTCTTAATGGCGCGCAATGTCAATGCACGATACATTGCTCCAGTGTCAAGATAAGTGAAGCCGAGCCGCTCTGCGGCAATTCGAGAAACAGTACTCTTTCCACTGCCGGCAGGTCCATCTATTGCGACCACGTTTCTCATCATGCAATCCCAACTACAGAATAGCCTGCGGACTTCAAGATAGATATCGCTGATGTTCGGGACTGTTCCGATTCGAAGAAGATCCTTATCGGAGCAGAGTCAGGAGCCTCACGCAGACGCGCCACTTCGATATCGATGATGTTGATTCCGGCAGTAGCAAGCGAACCCGTAATGTCGGCAATAATTCCGGGTTTATCCGGAGCTTCAACTGAGAGATCGAATAATGACGGAAGGAGTCCTGTTCCTTTCGCAGGTATTTTAGCGCGAGCCTCTTTCGCTCTGTAAAAAAAGTTTTCGATCGCTTTGGAATCATCTTTCATTAGTGCATTCTTAAATTCAGCGAGCTCATTCAAGGCCAAATCAATCGCTTCGAGCAGAGCATTTTTATTTGTAAGACAAATGTCGCGCCAGAGCAGAGGATTCGAGGAAGAGATTCTGGTCGTATCACGGAAGCCTCCAGCCGCAAGCTCCCATATTCTCGGCGTGGAAGAACTTCGTTTGGCTGCCACTTCAACAAGCAGTGCCGCAAGAACATGAGGAAGATGACTGACAGACGCTACAATTTTATCATGGAGCTGAGGCGGAAGAACAATCGGAATCGCTCCTAACATTCTCCAAAAATCTTTTATGGTCAAAATAGTTTTTTCGTCCGAAAGCGCCGACGGAGTAATTACCACAACCGATTGTTCATATAAAGTCGCATCTGCCGAATCGATGCCGTCGCGTTCGGAACCGGTCATAGGATGCGATCCTGCAAACCTGCATCTTTTAGGAAGCCGCTTTTCGGCCTCTGCAACTATCCACGATTTTGTTGAGCCAACATCAGTCACGATAGCGTTTGAAAGAAGATTATCAGCAATATCCGACATCTGCTGTGGAATGCTCTTGACCGGTGCGCAGAGAAGAACAAAGTCCGCACCGCAAACCGCGTCTGCGGGATTCAATTCATATCTATCGATCGCGTTTCTTTCAAGAGCTTTTTTAAGAGTTGCTTCAGTTCGGCCAAAACCAACAATTTCCGGCGGCGCGTTCAACTGCTTTAGCCGAAGCCCTATCGAGCCTCCCATGAGCCCGCAGCCGCCGATAGCAATTCGTTTCATTTAAAGTTTTTTTCCTGTCAGTTCCACAAATGGTTTCAATTTCATCATGCACTTTTCGAATTGATTTGCAGTAAGACATTGCGGACCGTCAGATAATGCAACTTCAGGATTCAAATGTACTTCGATCATAAGACCGTCGCAACCCGCTCCAATGGCGGCGCAAGATAGAGTAGTTACGTGAGTTCTTTTTCCAAGCGAATGGGACGGATCAAATATGATCGGCAAATGCGACAGCTCATGAATAATTGGAATAGCGGCAAGATCCGCAGTATTCCTGTATGCCTTTTCAAACGTGCGTATTCCGCGTTCGCAAAGAATAACCTCTTCATTTCCTCCGGCGAGAATGTATTCAGCAGAAAGCAAAAGGTCTTCAATTGTCGCGGCTAGGCCGCGTTTAAGAAGCACAGGTTTTCTTGATATGCCGACCTCACGCAGAAGATTAAAGTTCTGCATGTTTCTTGCTCCAACTTGAATTACATCCGCCCATTCGCTCACAAGCTCGACATCGCGCGTATCCATCACCTCAGTGACAACAGGAAGCCCTGTAGCCGTTCGAGCCGCAGACAGCATTTTAAGCCCTTCGAGACCATGTCCCTGAAAACTGTAAGGCGAAGTTCTCGGCTTGAACGCTCCGCCTCGCAAGGCTGTAGCTCCCGCTTTTTTCACTGCGATTGCCGTTGCGATTATTTGCTCTTCACTTTCAACCGAACACGGACCCGCAATGACAGAAAAATGTTCTCCGCCTATCTTTGTGGAAACAGTTCCGTCTCGATTGGCTCCAATTG
>PEWQ01000124.1 GCA_002780065.1 Candidatus Hydrogenedentes bacterium CG07_land_8_20_14_0_80_42_17 | reverse complement strand
CAATGGACGCCACGCGTCAATGGACGCCACGCGTCAATGGACGCCACGCGTCAATGGACGTCTCGTGTCAAAGAACGCCTCGCGTCAATGGACGCCTCGCCTGTGCTTGCAAAGCATCCTTACTTTCTCTTTCTTTTTTATTTGTTTTTGATATTCTTTTTCAATTATGAAACCAGAGTGGAATAATCCTGAATTTTTGCGGCAAACTGTATGTAAAGAACCTCTGACAGTCAGAGATGGAATACCACGTTACATTGAATCGCATTATGCGGACACTTTTGGTTTTGAATGGCAGAAGTTTGCGGAGACAATGTATGATTCCGACGCACTGCCGAATGATTTTAAAAAACCCGAATTTATTACATCGAATGATTGGACTGAAGAGTTTGACGACGAGTGGCGAAAACTTCCTTTCCTTTCAAATTTCGATCAGAAGATTAATTTTGAAACTGCGGCAACATTTGCGGCAAAGACCGGGTTTGCCCCCGAAGAACTAAAAGATAAACTGGTGTTGGATGTCGGCTGCGGAAGCGGCAGGTTCTTGGATATTCTTGCGAAGAGTGAAGTAAAAGTTGTCGGGATAGATCCTACTTCTGCGATAGACAGCGCCGGAGAAATTCTCGCGAAGAGAGGACTGAACGAAAAGGTTGGATTGGTTCAATGCGGAATTGAAGATATGCCTTTTCATGAAGAGACATTTGACTTTATCTTTTCAATTGGCGTTTTGCATCATACTCCAAGCATTTTTGAATCTCTTCGAAAACTTGTTAAGTTTTTGAAACCAGGCGGAACTCTGGCAATTTGGATATATCATCCGGTTGGCTCCAGAAGAACTCTGAATCGGTTCTGGTGGCGTATCATTCATAATTTTTCCGAAAAGACAATTTTGAATTTCGTAAAGCCTTTTGTTGCGTTATATCCGATCTACAAATTGAGACCATGGGGTTATTTTCTGAAATTCCTCTTTCCGATCTGCATGCATCCTGATTATGCAATGCGGTTGTGCGGAACTTTTGATTCTTACTCTCCGAGATATGTTCATTTGACGCTTTATCCGGACGCGATTTCATATTTTCGAAAACTAGGTTTTGAGAATATCGAGATAGGACCGTTTCCGACCTCGATACGCGGAAGAAAACCTGAGCGGAGGGAAGAATGAAATCTTACAGAGAAGAGTTGTGGTTCAATACGTCCAAGAAAATTGCATTCGTCAGGATTACCGACGAGATTAGAAAAGCCATTAATAAATCCGGAATCAAAGAAGGCATATGTTTGGTGAATGCGATGCATATTACGGCGAGCGTATTTGTGAATGACAACGAGACCGGATTATGGAATGATTTTGAAACGTGGCTGGAAAAACTTGCTCCACACGCACCTATAACTCAGTACCGCCACAACGATACAGGTGAAAATAATGCTGATGCCCATTTAAAAAGAACTATTATGGGACGAGAGGTGATGCTTGCCATCACAAATGGAGATCTTGATTTTGGACCGTGGGAAGAAGTCTTCTATGGCGAATTCGACGGTCAGCGTCGGAAACGGGTATTGATAAAGATAATTGGAGAATGAATCGTAGTGCGTGATGCAAACTATGAAAAAGGAAAATTATATTGCTTAGAATATTAATTACAGGTTGCGCGGGATTTCTTGGAAGCCATCTTGCGTCTCGGCTTGCCGAAGAAGGCAATGAAGTTATTGGCATTGACAACTTCATTACAGGTGCGAAGAAAAACCTCGCCGCAATTCGAGGTAAGTTTGAATTCATAGAACACGACATCACCGAGGAGATACGAATCGAAGGACCGATTGACAGAATCTACCATCTTGCGTCGCCGGCTTCTCCGATTGATTATCAGATTCTACCGATTCAGACATTGAAGGTTGGAGCGCTCGGCACTCACAAAGTTCTCGGATTGGCAAAAGCAAAACATTCCCGAGTTCTGCTCTCATCAACTTCCGAAGTTTACGGCGATCCGCTCGTGTCGCCTCAAAGAGAGGATTATTGGGGCAATGTGAATCCAATCGGACCTCGCGGAGTTTACGACGAGGCGAAGCGCTTTGCCGAGGCTCTAGTGATGGCATATCACCGCGTGCACTCGATTGAAACAAGAATTGCGCGAATATTTAATACATACGGGCCTCGAATGAGACTCAATGATGGAAGGGTTGTTCCCGCATTTATTTCACAGGTTCTTGAAGAAAAACCGCTGACAATATTTGGAGACGGATTACAGACACGATCTTTTTGTTACGTTTCAGATTTAATCGAAGGTTTGATTAAGCTGATGGAACTCGATGCGGGCAAGACTATTGTCGGACCTGTCAACATTGGGAATCCTGATGAAAAGACTTTGCTCGAACTTGCTGAGGTTCTTCAGCGAGTTGCAAAGTCACATTTGCCCATAGAATTTCGTCCGTTACCGATTGACGACCCTAAAGTGCGGAGGCCGGATATAACCAAGGCGCGGACATTGCTCGGATGGGAGCCGTCGGTTTCTCTTGAGGATGGATTGACCAAAACTCTTGAATGGTATCGGAGTAATTGTAGGAGTAATGAAAAATGAATTTGGAAGGGAAGAGATGCCTTGTCACGGGCGCGGCGGGATTTATCGGCTCAAATCTTTCTGAAGTATTGGCGAAAGAAGGGGCAAGTGTTACAGGAATAGATTCGTTCACAGATTATTATGATGTAAAAATAAAGAGATTGTTTGCAAAAGAGCTCGCTTCACTTCCGAATTTTAGAATGATCGAAGATGATCTTAATAAAGCTCCGCTTGAAACAATTCTGAAAGAAGAAGACATTGTCTTTCATCTTGCGGCGCAGGCTGGCGTTAGAGCCTCGTGGGGCGAGGATTTCAAACTTTATGTAGAAAGAAATATTCTTGCTACTCAAAAATTGTTGGAAGCTTTAAAAAAAGTAAAATGCCGTTTGGTTTACGCTTCTACTTCATCAGCATACGGAGATGCTGAGACTTTGCCGACAAATGAAACTGCTTTGCGAACTCCAATTTCTCCGTATGGAGTGACTAAATCTACATGCGAGGACATGATTCGAGTATACGGAAAGTCATTCGGAGTTGATTGGACAATACTCAGGTATTTTACTGTTTACGGCCCGAGACAGCGTCCTGACATGGCATTTCATAAGTTGATAAGAGCGGCTTTGACTGGAAATTCATTTCCTGTTTTTGGAGATGGAACTCAAATGAGAGATGTGACGTATGTCACTGATGCGGCTAAAGCAACAGCGGCGGCGGGAGTTATGAAAGAAGCTCTCGGAGAAATAATTAATATTGGCGGAGGCAGAATGACAGCTCTTAAAGAAGTTATAGATTACGTGAAGACGTTTGCGCATCCTTCTTTCAAACTCGAGTATACGGAAACTCAAAAAGGAGATGCGAAGAATACGGGCGCCGATATTAGCAAAGCTCAACGGATTTTAAATTATTCACCTGAAGTTGGATGGAAACTTGGAATTAATCGAGAACGGGAATATATTTCTAAATTACTAAAATTAGGGCTGTAATAAATTGATAGAGGAGAAGAAATAGAATGAGATATCTTGTTACTGGCGGCGCAGGATTTATCGGATCGCATTTATCGGAGAAATTGCTGAATGATGGTCATGAAGTAAAAATTATTGATGATTTTTCAACTGGCAGAGAAGAGAACATTGCGCATTTTGTAAATAGAATTTCGCTTTTCAGAGGAAGTGTGACCGATCGAAATTTATTGAGAAAAGCGATTGACGGAGTTGACGGAGTTTTTCATCAGGCCGCGATTCCGTCAGTGCCGAGATCTATTGAGAATCCGGTGCGAACGCACGTTTCTATAGTGGACAGCACTCTTGCGATTCTGGAGGAACTCCGAGTGAGAGGCGGCAGAATGGTGATGGCGAGTTCTTCTTCCATTTATGGAAACAGTCCTGTATTGCCGAAAAGCGAAGAGATGAGACCTGCACCTCTCTCTCCTTATGCTGTTGCGAAACTTGTAGCTGAACATTATGCGGCTGTCTATTCAAACCTATACGGGATACAGACGGTTGCATTGCGATACTTTAATGTTTTTGGCCCGCGGCAAGATCCGCGTTCAGAATACGCGGCGGTAATTCCTAGATTTATCACTGCGGCATTGAATGGAAAGAACCCTGTTATTTACGGAGACGGCCTTCAGACTCGGGATTTTACATTTGTCGAAAATGTAGTTAATGCGAATATACTGGCAATGAAATCGAAAGTTTCCGGAGAAGTGATTAACATTGCATTAGGCAGCAGAGTTTCGCTGCTCGATGTTGTTGAAAAATTGAGCGGAATTGTTGGAAGAAAAATCGACATCGAATTTTGCCCTGCTCGTCAGGGTGATGTTCGAGACTCTTTCGCTTCGGTAGAAAAAGCAAAACAGCTTCTGGGCTATCAGGCTGTAATTGACTTCAAGGAAGGGCTGTCAAGGACATACGAGTATTTCAGAGGACTGAGTTCAAGAGGAGAGAAACGATGAAAGTTTTAGTCACCGGCGGCGCGGGATTTATCGGAAGCCACATTGTAGATCATCACATGGAGAAAGGGGATGAGGTAGTAGTTCTAGATGACCTCTCGACAGGGAAGACATATAACATTCGCGATTATGAAAATTCGCCGAGATTTAAATTTATAATTGGAAGCGTTTTGAATGAACACGATCTTGATATTGCCGTTGACGGAGCGGAAAGAATTTATCACATGGCCGCGGCGGTTGGAGTAAAATATGTTATTGATCATCCGCTACATTCTTTGAGAGTGAATTTGATAGGAACTGAACGAGTGTTTGAAGTTGCAAACAAAAAAAAGACTCCGGTTTTTATTGCTTCGTCGTCTGAAGTTTACGGCAAAAGCGACAACATTCCGTTTTCTGAAGAAGGAGACAGAGTTTTAGGTTCGACTTCAATCAGCAGATGGGGATATGCCAATTCGAAAGCGACAGATGAGTTTTTAGCTCTTGCATATTATCGCGAAAAGCAGGTGCCGGTTTTAATCGGAAGATTTTTCAATACGGTCGGTCCTAGGCAGTCTTCGAGGTATGGAATGGTTATTCCGCGTTTTGTTAAAGCCGCGCTTCTCGGTCATCCTTTGACGGTGTATGGAACAGGTGAACAGACTCGATGCTTTCTGGATGTTCAGGATGCAGTAGATTTTGTGACGGCTATTTTCGAAAAAGAAAATTGTTTTGGAAAGGTGTTTAACATTGGATCGACCGAGAGGATTTCCATTACCGGCCTTGCGAAGAAAGTAGTTGAATTGACAGGAAGTTCATCAAAGATTGAATACATCAGTTACGAAGCGGCTTTTGAAGAGGGATTCGAAGATATGCTTCACAGGGTCCCGAATATGGCAAGATTCGAAGCTGAGACTGGAATGAAGCCGAAGTTTTCTTTAAACGATATTTTAAAGAGAGTGATAGATTTTTATCGAAAATAGAGGGCTGAACTTGATAAGTTCAATGGCAATTGTAGAATGAGTTTAGAGCAGTGACTTTAGGAGAAGATTGTGGATACAAAAATATTCGATAGTCGTGAAGCAAAAGTAGGCATAGTCGGATTAGGCTATGTTGGAATTCCTCTTGCGGTTGAGTTCGCAAATGCAGGATATGAAGTTCTTGGTTTTGATAATTTTATTCAGAAGGTTAAAAGACTGAACAGAGGCGAAGACATCATTATGGATGTTGTCCCAGGGTCTGTTATGAGATTGAAGAAAGCGAAAAAGCTTTCTGCAACATCTGACTTCAAAAGAATCCGCGAGTGTGATGCAGTAATAATTTGTGTTCCAACTCCGCTAGATGATCATAAGGAGCCGGATTTAGAGCCTGTTCGTTCTGCTACTGAATCCATTGCTCCGTATGTAAGAAAGAATCAGGTTTTTGTTCTTGAATCGACAACTTATCCCGGCACCACAAGAGAAGTGCTTAAACCCATTCTCGAGCGGGGCGGGCTGAAAGCCGGGAAAGATTTTTTTCTTGGATTTTCTCCTGAACGAGTTGACCCGGGAAATCCTGTCTATAAAACTAAAAACACTCCGAAGATTGTCTCCGGCCTCACACCTCATTGCTTAAAACTGATCAAAGCGCTGTACGGAGGAGTGATAGAAAAGATAATTCCTGTTTCAAAACCCGAGTCTGCAGAGATGGCAAAACTCTTAGAGAATATATTCAGAAATGTGAATATAGCTCTAGTCAATGAACTGATGCTTCTTGCCGATCGAATGAAGATTGATATTTGGGAGGTAATAACGGCCGCCGCTACGAAACCGTTCGGTTTTATGCCGTTTATGCCTGGACCTGGAGTAGGAGGACACTGCATTCCAATCGATCCGTTTTATCTTTCTTGGAAAGCAAAGGAATTCGATTTCTTTACTAACTTTATTTCTCTATCTTCAGAGGTAAATGAAAATATTCCTTATTATGTAGTTGATAAGACAGTGAGAGAGGTTAATCTGCGGCTAAAAAAACCGATTAATAATACTTCGGTTTTGGTTTTAGGAGTTGCGTTCAAAAAAGATATTGATGATGCGAGAAACAGTTCTGCTAAGAAAATTATAAGTAAACTGCTTGAATACGGAGCAAAAGTTCACTATCACGATTCTTACATTCCAACTTTTAAAGTAGGAGAGAAGATATTAAAGTCGGTATCACTTTCTTCAAAGGAAGCAAAAAATTCGGATGTGCTTTTGATTCATACTGCCCATTCAAATGTTGACCTCAAGGCTTTATTGGGAAGATTCAAACTGATAGTTGATACTCGAAATGCCACTGTACATTTTGGACACCGCCGAAATATAGTTAAGATATGAGAACGTGAAAATTAAATACGGAGGCACAAAGACACGGAGTATAGTTCATATATTTTTTCTGGTAACTCCAGAAGGTCTTTGACTGGTGAAATGAGCCTACTGCATTTATGACGCTAAATTATTTAGGATTGGTTTTATCTGTCGCAGTAATATCGTCGGTAATAAGCTTTGTGGCGAGCCCTGTTGCTGCTAAATTAGCGCTTCTTCTCAACATAGTAGATTATCCTGCGGCAAGAAAAGTTCATAAAAAAACAACTCCTTTATTGGGAGGTTTGGCTGTTTACATTGGTTTGATGGCCGGCTTTGTTTTTGCTCAAAAAAATAGTTTAATAGATTTTATTAATTTTACTCCGGCATTAGGAACATTGATTGGAGTCACGTTGATCTTCCTTTTAGGACTTCTTGACGATACCTTAGGAGTTTCTGCGAGATGGAAACTTTTTGGGCAATTTTTAGCCGCACTGGTATTAATTTTTTATGAAGTTAAACTTTCTATTTTTATTCAAAATAATTTAATTGCAACGGTCATAACTCTGGTGTGGATTGTTGGAATCACTAATTCCTTCAATCTTCTGGATAATATGAACGGTCTTTCTTCCGGAGTTGGATTGATTGCCGCGCTTGCTTTCTCATGGGTAGCTTATGAACAGGGAGATTATTTTATATTGCCGATTACAGCGGCTTTAGCCGGCGCCATAATAGGATTTTTACCTCATAATTTTCCTTCTGCTAAACTTTTTCTCGGGGACGCCGGTTCTTTGCTGATAGGTTATTCTCTAGCGATAATCTCGGTTCAGGGAATATATCTAGCATCATCGAAACTTACTCACCTGCCGTTGATTACTCCTATCCTTCTTCTTGGTGTTCCATTATTCGATACATTTTCGGTAATGCTGATAAGAATAAAAAATGGAGTTTCAATATTCACTGCGGACAAGAACCATTTTTCGCATCGACTGGTGGATTTGGGAATGACTCATAAACAGGCAGTATTATTGATTTGGATTATAGCCGTTCAAATATCATTGCCGGCAATACTTTTGAACAGAGTCACGATTGAAGAGGCATTTGTATTATTGATTCAGGAATTACTTTTATTTGGAATTATTGTATTGCTTATGCGTTCAGGAATGGTCAGCCGCACCGCAAAAGATAAAGGAATACCGGTAGAAGACAGCGAGGAAGACATAGTAAGGTAAAACTTATCATACGTATTGGGGACCGTGCCTCCAAGACGAGTTATATAATATTTGAAAATTGCAATTTGAAAAGTGCAAATTGAAAAGTGCAAATTGAAAAGTGTAAATTGAAAAGTACAAATTGGGAAGTGCAAATTGCAAATTGAAAAGTGGAAATTTTATTTGACATATATTCAAAAAAGTGTATAT
>PEWQ01000112.1 GCA_002780065.1 Candidatus Hydrogenedentes bacterium CG07_land_8_20_14_0_80_42_17 | reverse complement strand
ATTTATCTTGATAAAAAAAATAAGAGTGCAAGAATAAATTTAAATATTAAAGTTTTTAAATAATGAAAGGAAGGAATTTTTTATGGCGACTTATTTTCTATTCGGCAAATATACTCAGAACTCGTTGAAGGATGCGAGCGGAAAAAGAACTGATAAAGCCCGCAAACTGATAAAAGAGTGCGGAGGAAAATTGCTCGATGCTTATGCTCTGCTCGGAGAAAAAGATCTGGTATTGATAACGGAATTTTCTTCAACAAAAGAAGCCGCGCAGGCGTCAATAGCTCTAACGAAATTGACAGGCATCGGGTTTGCAACTTCCGAAGCCATTCCTGTCAACGAATTCGACAAGCTGATAAAATCATCGAAAAGATAGACGTCACCAAATCCCGCCGGTTAAATATTCGTGAATTGAAGCCGCGGCAGTTCTGCCTGCACCCATTGCAAGAATCACAGTAGCTCCGCCTGTCACAATATCTCCGCCGGCAAATACTCCCTTCTTCGATGTCTTCAAGGTTTTGTCTCTCACTTCGATATAGCCTTTCCGCGTCGTCTTGAGATCAGGAGTAGTTGACTGAACAAGAGGATTAGCTCTGGTTCCTGTCGCAATTATTGCCGCAGAAATCGGAACCTCGAACTCGGAGCCGGAAACCGGTACAGGACTCCTTCGCCCGCTTTCATCAGGTTCGCCAAGCTCCATCTTTATCAGCTTCATTGCCTTGAGCCAGCCATTTCCGTCGTCTATGAACTCAACCGGATTTGTCAAAAGCATAAACTCGATGCCTTCTTCTTTCGCATGTTTAATCTCTTCTTTACGCGCCGGCATCTCAATCTCCGACCTGCGGTAAACAATAATCGCGCGGTTTGCCCCGAGCCGTTTAGCAGTGCGCACCGCATCCATCGCGGTATTGCCGCCGCCCACAACAACAACATCTTTTCCTCTCACGTCGTACACAGGCTCGTCATATTCCGGGAATCGATATGCTCTCATGAGATTCACTCTCGTAAGAAACTCATTTGCGGAATAAACTCCATTCAGATTCTCGCCCGGTATTCCTAAGAATTGCGGCAGTCCCGCACCTGTTGCGATAAAGACAGCGTCGTAACCTTCATCATTCAGAAGTTCGTCAATCGTAACCGTCCTACCGACAACAACATTCGTTTGAAAATCCACACCCATCTTTTTTAAATTTTCGACTTCCTCGCGCACAATATCTTTCGGGAGCCTGAATTCCGGAATTCCATAAATCAAAACGCCTCCGATTTCATGCAGAGCTTCGAAGACTGTGACGTCATGACCCTTCTGAACGAGATCGCCCGAGCAACTCAAAGCCGCAGGGCCGCTTCCAACAATTGCGACCCGCTTACCCGTAAGTTTAGCGCGCTGAGGCAGACCAACCTTCCCCACTTTGCGCTCGTAATCCGCAACGAATCTTTCGAGATTACCGATCGCAACCGAAGAGTTCTTCTTTCCGACAATGCAAGTTCCCTCACATTGATCCTCCTGCGGACATACTCTGCCTGTAATCGCGGGCAGAACATTATCCTCGCGGATCTTCGCGGCGGCGGCGAGATAATCCCCGGCAAGAATAAGTTCGATGAACTCCCTGACCTTGACTCCGACAGGGCATCCTTTCACGCATGCAGGGCTCGAACACTGAAGACATCTATGAGCCTCAACCTTAGTTAATTCCAATTCGTAGCCGAGATTTACTTCCTTGAAATTTTTATTACGTTCATTCGGTGGATTTTCAGGCATCTCTTGGCGCAAAATTTTCATGCGGTCTTTAAGCGAAATCGGATTCAATTCCGGTTTTGGTTTCGAGTTCATTTATTATCCACTCCGTCAGACATTCCCTCGAGTTTACACTCGTGCCTAACTCGTTCGAGCTCATCTTTTTCCTGCAACGCAAACCTTTCGAGCGCCACTTTTTCATTTCCTCTATACATTGAATTGCGCTTCATCATTGCATCAAAATCGACAATGTGCGCATCGAACTCAGGCCCGTCGACACAAGCAAATTTACTAGCGCCGCCGACAATAGCTCGACAGCCTCCGCACATTCCGGTTCCATCAACCATGATTGAATTCAAACTCACAACAGTTTTGACATTGTAACTTCTTGTCGTCTCTGCAACGGCTTTCATCATAGGAACAGGTCCGATAGCAAGAACGTAATCGAGTTTACGACCTGACTTTAAAATTTCAGCAAGTTTCACAGTGACAAAACCTTTTTCCCCTTTTGTCCCGTCGTCAGTCATTAGATAAAACTCGTCGCTGACTTTTCGAACTTCTTCTTCGAGAATTACAAAGTCTTTGCTTCGAGCTCCAACAATCGAAATGACCGTATTCCCTGCCTCTTTCATAGCTCGAGCAGTTGGATATGCGATAGCAGTTCCTACTCCGCCGCCGATCACAGCTACAGTGCCGTAGAGTGCAATCTCCGAGGGTTTTCCCAAAGGCCCTACAGCGTCGGATATGCTGTCTCCTGCTTCGAGAAGATTGAGAAGTTTAGTAGTCTTTCCAATTCCCTGAACAATTAAAGTTATTGTTCCTTTTTCCGAATCGGAACCGGCAATCGTAAGAGGAATACGCTCCCCGCGCGAATGAACGCGCAAAATAACGAACTGACCTGCTTTCTGCTTCTTCGCGATTCTAGGAGCTTCAATCTCGAAGAGCTTGGTTTCAGGTGAAAGAAATTTAGCAGTTATAATTTTAAACATAAGATATTATATTCTTCAAGATTCAAAGGTCAATTACGTAAGGCATAGAGTTTTCTAACTCTCTCCCAAATGGAGATAAAAAATGTTGTAATTTCACTCCATTATTTTTACAACTTTTTTTTCTTCAATGTATTCCTTGAAATCCCCAAAATTTTTGATGCTTTCGAAATATTTCCGCCCGTCCGCTCTAAAGCTATACGAATTAATTCTTCCTCTATTCGAGCTATAACTCCATCGCCTCTTTTTGCATAGTCATCAAATATTTTTTCAATAGAAAGTTCCTTATCACTATCAGTTTCAGGAATATCAATATTTTTTATGACGTTTCCGGCGGATGTAAAAATAGCCTGCCTCAAAATATTTTCCAGTTCGCGCACATTACCAGGCCATGAATAAGAGATAAGTTTTTTCATTACCTTCTCATCGATCTTCGGAATTTTTTCATTCATCTTTCTATGCTCTTTCCATATTTTCTTCACAAAATGCATTATTAAATCAGGGATGTCGGCTTTTCTCTCACGAAGCGGTGGAATCTGAATAGCCGCAGGAGTTAATCTGTAAAAAAGGTCTCTTCTAAATCTGCCCTTTTGCGACTCCTTAAGTAAATTTTTATGAGTTGCCGCAAGTATTCTAATATCTAGTTTGACCGGTTTTGTTGTACCGAGCCGGGTGATCTCTTTCTCCTGAAGCACTCTGAGAATTTTCGCCTGCAAAGGCAGAGGCATATCACCAATTTCATCGAGCAGAATAGTTCCTCCATTGCATGCCTCGAACTTTCCAATCCTCTTTTCACTCGCACCGGTGAATGCTCCTTTTTCGTATCCAAAGAGTTCAGCTTCCAAAAGAGTTTCCGGAAATGCGGCGCAGTTGATCGCAAGATACGGCGCATCAGCGCGCCGAGACAATCGAACAAGAGCGCGCGCCACAAGTTCCTTTCCTGTTCCGCTTTCTCCTGTAATCAATACCGTCTCGTCGGTCGGAGCCAATCTTCCAACCAACTTGTAAACTTTGCTCATCGCAGGTGAGATTCCAACAAGCGTGTCCGCATCATCTCCGGTAGGCTCTGCCCCCATCATCACTGTCCCGCGCTTATAACGAGCAAGAGAAGCCGCTTCATCAATCCTTCCCAGAAGCAGCGGCAGATCAAACGGCTTTGTAATAAAATCAAACGCGCCTTTCGACATTGCTTCCATCGTAGTTTTTCCTGTTGCATAAGCGGTGAGAATAATTATCGAAGTGCGAGGCGTAATCTTTTTAATTTTTTCCATAACTTCTATCCCGCTCATGTCAGGAAGTTTCATATCGACCAACGCAACGTCAGGATTTTTTTTGCGCGCCAGTTCAATACCTTCAGCTCCTGCCATAGCCGAAAGAAGAATAATATCTTCAGGAAACAATCTTTTGAACGAGTAATGAACTCCTGATTCGTCATCTATCGCCAGCACGGCAATTTTTTTCATTGTAATTTCCTATTCAATTCCCGGAAGAACAACACTGAAACTTGCTCCTCCAAGTTTTAATGATCTCTTGTATTTTATCGTTCCGCCGTGCTCCAGCACAATGCGTCTGGCAGTGTAAAGACCTATTCCGGCTCCATTCATCTTTGTACTCACAAAAGGTTCGAAAATTTTTATTCCTGTCTTTACACCTGCTCCATCGTCATCGAAAGAAAGCTCGATTCTTCCATTTCTAAGTTTTATGCATGATATCATTACTCTGCTTTGCGCCGCCTCTACTGCATTATCTATCAATATCGCAATTACCTGCCATATTTGATTTCGAACTCCACGAATAATCTCTGCTCGTCCTTTCACTTCTATTGAAACATCTTTCGAAGACGCCTTGATCTTTGCAACGGAAAGAATCTCGTCGATAAGCGAATCGAGATCGAAATCTTCGTATCTCGACTGTTCTTCCCCGGCGTTATTCAATAGCGCTGAGATCAATTCATCAATGCGCTGAAGTTCTCTCAAAGCAACGGTGCGGTCTGAATCGTCCATATTCTTCATCTGCTCTTTGGCTCCAACCAGCAGTCTGACAACAGTCAATGGATTCCTTATCTGATGAGCTAATCCTGCTCCCATCTCACGAGCGGTCGCTTTCATTTCTATCAGCCTCGTTCTTTTCTCAGCATCGATTACCCTCCGAAATAATTCCGCATTCTGCAGAGCTGCCGCAGTCAATCCTGCCAAACCTACCGCAATGGTCACAGCGTCATCTTCAAAATCGCCGGGTTTATCGCGATAGATGACTAGAACTCCTAAACTTTTTTCTGAAGTATTCAGAGGAACAGCAAGCATCGAAGCCAATTTTTCTTTTCGAGCGACATTCTTGAATTTATATTCAGTTTCTTTGAGAACATCCTCAATGATGAGTGGTATTCTTGTTTCAGCAACACTTCCCAGCACAGAGCCTTTCACAGGCACTGGCGGCAATTTCGAATAGGCGGCTGAACCTCCATGCTTTGCCGCAAGAATAAGATTTTCCCCTTTTTCGTCCAATAGTCTTACAGCGACAAGGCGAGCTCGAATTAAATCCGCCGCGGCTGAAGTGACCTGCTCCAATATTTTATCCACCGAAACGATCGATGCGAGATTGCTTCCGATTCGCACTAAAGTTTCGAGCTGTTTCGATCGCCGCTTCAATCTGTCATGAATCAGAGCGTCGGCAATAACTCTGCTCGATAATGTCGCAAGTGTCTCGATAGCAAAGGAATCGTCATCGTTGAATGCTGATATTTTTGTTGAGTCGACATTTATGACGCCAATCACTTCATCGTCGAGAATAAGCGGAGCCGCAAGTTCGGACTTTATGTTTTTAGAAAGGCTGACGTATCTTTTGTCTTCCCTAACATCATCAACCCGTAAAACTTTTTTGTGCTCTGCAACCCAGCCTGTTATTCCTTTGCCGATCTTTAATCGAGTCGCTTTCACAATACGATCCGCCAATCCCCTCGCCGCTTCGATCGAGAGTTCTTCCGTTGCCTTATCAATAAGAATAATTGAACCGGTCGTAGCTCCAGTAAAAGTCACTGCGGCATCAAGAATTTTATCCAGAAGTATTTTCGGCTCCTGAGCTCCGGATAAACTCTGAATCAATTTATGAATCATCTTCATTTTCCAGTCCTTTTTTCCTCACACCATCCGATCATCTTTCTCGTGCGTGCCTGATTCGAGTTGAAGCGTCGAATGCTCGATCTCAAACCGATCGTGAAGCATGTCTTGCATCTGCCTAAGGCAACTCTGCCAGTGTTGCGTGTCGGCGCACTCCGGCTTCAGCCGAATATGTGCTGAGAGCGCCGGCATGGTGTCGGTGATAGACCAGATGTGGAGGTCATACACTTCTTCGACATGCTCGTTGGATTCCAGCGCCGATTTCACGGCGGAATACTCGATTCCCGTGGGTATAGCGTTCAACAGCACATTGCCGGACTTTTTTAGAAGGCCGATGCCGCCCCAGAGTATGAGAAATCCGATGAAGAAGCTAGCGATCGGATCAATCGCATTCCAACCGGTCAACTGAATGACTACTGCTGCGAAGATAGCTCCAACCGACCCGATAGCGTCGGCCATCATGTGCAGAAACGCGCCCTCCATATTGAGATTGTCACGGCGGTTCGGAAGGAGAATCCATGCGCTGACCGCATTTGCGGCTAGCCCTGCGACGGCGATGATGAGCATTCCCGCGCCCTGAACTTCAGGTGGTGCGAAGAGACGGTGGATCGCCTCCCAGAAAATTACTCCGACTATGATGACCAGAGAGCCGCCGTTCATAAACGCACCGATAATTTCAATACGCATCAGCCCGAATGTTCGATTAGGAGTGGGGGGGCGGGTCGCCAGCTTCGTCGCGACAATAGTCAAAGCGATTGCCAAAACATCAGTCAACATATGCCCGGCGTCTGAGAGCAATGCCAGGCTGTTGGTCCACAACCCTCCGACCACTTCCAGAATAAGAAAGGCAAGATTGAGGCCGAGCGTAATCCAGAGCCGATTCAGCGCGACCTTGCGAAGTTGGCCGCTGTGACCGTAACTGTGACGCTTCAACGAATCTAAATAATGATTTTCTTGTTTTTCATCCATGTTACCGCTCCATCTACCCAAAATTAAAAAGAGGGTATGAAACTTTTTCCAATACCTTACCCTTTGCCGCTATTGAATGCTATCTCTTAGACCTCAACTCATAAATTTGCCTGCAACCCAACCTGTCACCTTTTTTTTTCGTTATTCCTGTGTAAACGGAAATCCAGTTGCAATGCGATTATATTTGAAATTGCAAATTGAAAATTTTATTTTCCAATTTTCATTTTTCATTATTTCACACGTTCATGTAAGAACAAGAAAATTGATTGCTCAAAAGTAACCCGAACGCGCGGCAGAGATGATACGAGCTACAGGACTTACAGTTGCGCTTCCGAAGTGCGCAGGAGCAGGTGATTACGAAAATAAAATGCGAGACAGAAGAATTAAAACTCAAAAAAATTTAACCACGAATGAACACTAAAAAACGCAAATTATTTTTTTATATTTATTGGTGGAGATTAATGTTGATTAGTGGTTCACATTTATTTATACAAAAAAAATAACCACAAATGGACACTAAAAAACACAAATTATTTTTTTATATTTATTGGTGGAGATTAATGTTGATTAGTGGTTTGTATTTCAAAAGTGAGAAAACAAAACCCATAGAAATATCCAATGCTATTGAGATGCCGAGCGGCGAACGGCAGTTTGGCAATATTTCTCTATAGTAGATAGAGCCTCGGCATTTGTTAGCCCCGCCATGGTGTGGAATTTACACCGCCTTTCGCAGTTCGATCAAGCTTTTGCGGAGACGCGGCCCGATCTTCTTGTCGCTAAGAAGAGTATGGATTTCCGCATCGATTCCGCGTTCCATCACCGCCCGCAGAACCCGCTGATATGGCGCGTCGATAACCTTGGCGAGAGCCTTTGCCTTACCGATTAGAGCTCGATCAAGCCGCAAAGATACCATGACCTTCCGATCACCCTTGAGCCGAAAGCGAATATCGACCGGAACAGATTCGGACAGAATTTTTTCAGGGGATTGCTTGTCCCACCAATCAGATTCCTCAATGTCAGATTTAAACTTCGGCAACCGTTGAATTTTGGGCACGCGTTTCATCTCCCTTCGTAGAATTTCCTCTCGCAAGATACTGTCTCGCGAGCCGAATAGATCCTGGCTTCGCCACGATGGTAGCGGAGCACGACAAACAGCAATCGACCTGAAGCTGTTCGGCCATAGAGAACGTATCTACCGCCATACGTCTTTTTGATGCGGGCGTCCTCATCGTCGAATGCCTCAACGACCTCGTGCGGCGATAATTGATGCTTCCATGCCAGTTTGTCCGCCACTTCCGGCGAGATGACAATGCTAGTTATATCTTCAATTCGCGGCACGTAGAGATTATATCCTTCCGTAATACATAATGTCAATACAAAAACGAGGTTCGTGCAATAAATAAGGTTCGGATAGAACTTATCGAAGGAAGCCGCTTCGCTATGCTATGGAATTTGTATCCGTTGAT